>NZ_JASOOL010000039.1:0-302 GCF_030217745.1 Bifidobacterium sp. UMB1197
TCGTGCCATGGCGTGTTAACCGAACTGGAAGGCAGCGCCGCACCGCCATGATGGCGCAGGATCAGGTTTTGCTCTGCCAGTTCGTTGAGGTCGCGGCGAATAGTCTGCGGGCTAACGGAGAAATGCTCTACCAGCTCTTCGGTGCTGACATAACCCTGCTGTTTAACCAGTTCGATAATACCGTTGTGACGTTGTGTTTGTTTCATTGATAAATCCCTGGAATTATTTTCGTTTTCGCGCATTGAGCGAATCAACAAAAGCCATCGCTAAACCCACGGCTAACCCGGCGATGTGTGCTCCGT
>NZ_JASOOL010000040.1:0-301 GCF_030217745.1 Bifidobacterium sp. UMB1197
CATATCAACTTTATTTGAATCGCCAGTATATACAGCAATATCAACATGACCGTGGTCTATAACGAGTTTGTCACCCTTGATGTCTTTGAACTTTGTCGAAGTAGATTGCTGACTTTGAGAATCTTGCTTTCCGCTTTTCGCGTTATGGTCCCCATGAATAAGACCACCGTTATTACTTCCAAAAAGTCCTTGTTGCTGCATTTTTGCTCCAGGCCATGGAGTCACATACACAGTGTTGTTGTTACCGTTAATGAAGAAAGATCCGTTACTTTGTTGCACATTAATGCTGTGATCCTCACTT
>NZ_JASOOL010000041.1:0-299 GCF_030217745.1 Bifidobacterium sp. UMB1197
TCAGATTTCGCCTTATATTCAAGATGCTGTGATTGCGACAGAAGACCGAACTTTTTATAAAAATCCTGGTTTTAGTGTTAAGGGAATGGCTAGAGCTGCCATAAGTAGTGTAATTCACCACGGTATTGTCGGTGGTGGTTCAACGCTAACGCAGCAGCTAGCAAAGAATGCCTTACTAACGCAAAAGCAGACTTTTTCTAGAAAATTAGAAGAGCTCTTTTTTGCAATCGAGATTAATCGTGTCTACTCTAAAAAAGATATTCTAACCATGTACTTGAACAACGCTTACTTTGGTAATG
>NZ_JASOOL010000042.1:0-297 GCF_030217745.1 Bifidobacterium sp. UMB1197
CTGTATGGCATTTGGGTAGCAACAGTAAATGATCCTAAGATGGGAAGCCCCAAAAAAGCCGTTTTAATTCAAGCTGTATGGTATTTAGTTTCAATTGGATTAGTAATTTTTGTGATGCAATTTGATGCAGAGCAGCTTTTTAAAATTGCACCGATAGCTTACGGCATAGGTATCTTTTTATTAATTGCTGTGCTGTTTTTATATAACAAGCAGGTGTTTCAAGATACTGGTGCAAAGAGTTGGTTTAAACTTGGACCATTAACTTTTCAGCCATCCGAAGTAATGAAACCGGCTTTT
>NZ_JASOOL010000043.1:0-297 GCF_030217745.1 Bifidobacterium sp. UMB1197
TGAGTCAAATTATCTCCAATAGTTTTTGCTTGTGTACCAACATCGGTTAAGCTAGCTCGTAAACTTGCTGTATCAACTGAATTTGACTTACCTAAAGCCTGATTTAGTTTTTAAATACCACTATTAATCTTAGGTAGTCCTTGTTGCAATGCTAATAATTGAGCTTTATTAGCATTACTCATTTGACCAGATAATTGAGCACTCATAGTATTCAAGCCGTCTACTAACGCTTGAGTACCGTCTTGTAAACTAGCAGTACCACTTTGTAAGCTTACAGCACCATTCACTAACTTAATC
>NZ_JASOOL010000044.1:0-295 GCF_030217745.1 Bifidobacterium sp. UMB1197
TACCATTTTTCAGTTTAGTATTTCCCTCATCATCGAGAACCAATGCCCAATCAGAAGTATCAATTTTGTTTAATGTAATTAAATTTAAAGTTGTTTTTAATAACATTTTAAAAATCCTTTTTATTATTTTTTTTGAATGTTTTAATATTTATTAGAGTCATGTTTTCATGCCTCTATATACTTATCTATCGAGCTGTTTCACAAAAAATGTTAGAAAATGTGCGTTTTTAAAAAGCACACTTGAAAAAAACGAACATTCAAATTAAAGTAGAAAAAAGGCGCCTAACCAAGAAAG
>NZ_JASOOL010000045.1:0-294 GCF_030217745.1 Bifidobacterium sp. UMB1197
GCCGGATGCCTTGTTAGCCAGCGATGAGCAAGCCGACTGGCTGGTGGTCGATGAAGCCGCAGCTATACCTGCGCCGTTGTTGTATCAACTGGTATCGCGTTTTCCTCGAACGTTGTTAACCACTACGGTGCAGGGCTACGAAGGCACCGGACGTGGTTTTTTGCTGAAATTTTGCGCTCGCTTTCCGCATTTACACCGTTTTGAACTACAACAGCCGATCCGTTGGGCGCTGGGATGCCCGCTGGAAAAAATGGTTAGTGAGGCACTGGTGTTTGACGATGAAAACTTCACCCA
>NZ_JASOOL010000046.1:0-293 GCF_030217745.1 Bifidobacterium sp. UMB1197
TCCAGTATATTCAGTCATTATTCAGCCTCCTTGAGTTCTAATAAATGATGAAATCTCTTTTTCTTAGTTTGTAGGTAAAAACGATCAACATCATTAGGTGCAATTTCTAATGGAATACGTTTATTAATCTTAATACCGTAATCGTTTAATTGGTCAATTTTATCAGGATTATTAGTTAGCAAATTGATTTCTTTGATCTTCAATTCTTTGAAAATCACAGCACCAACCAAAGTTTGGAAGCGTCCTTTTTTAGCTTCTTGTAAAGCTAAATTCATATAATATTGGTCTTTTTC
>NZ_JASOOL010000047.1:0-290 GCF_030217745.1 Bifidobacterium sp. UMB1197
GACGACAGCGGAAATTTCAATAAGAAGAAGCCGACCTTCATTTCACCTCCCCGATGCGTTCCAGTACGGACTGCACCATCTGCATTCCCGTCTGACGCTCACGACTGACGGCTTCGCTAAGTCGTGCGTTCAGCGCCGGAAGCTGGCCTAAGGTATCCGCAACCATCGCTTGCAGGCTGCCGTCCAGTAAATGACGGATATCAATCGCCATCTCTGGCAGTCCCAGCTGCTGCATAATCCCGGCGGATTTATGTTCGTAGTTGATGGCAATCGCCGGAGTGGCAAAGTTC
>NZ_JASOOL010000048.1:0-286 GCF_030217745.1 Bifidobacterium sp. UMB1197
TTCATGATTCATTTTATTTTTATGTAAAAACAGGAGCAAGCAATGCGCTTACATTCAAAAAGCAACCTCTTGTTAACCCTCCAGAAAAAGAAATTCCGTACTGACATACCTGAGGGCGAATTACTCCTCGCCCTTATGATTTATTCTAAGGTAGTAATCCAATATTTCTTTACGCCCTTGTTCATAACTTGTTTCGCCAGAGATAATCCTCGTTTTCAAACATTCATAACGAGGTACTCCACTAGGATCCATTCCCTCAAGTCTTAGTGATGCTTCCGCTTTTCGA
>NZ_JASOOL010000004.1:0-152185 GCF_030217745.1 Bifidobacterium sp. UMB1197
ATGTTGTTGATTTTGATAATTGTTCTTCTTGCTGCTCGCGTTCATGTCCGGTTCCCAAACCGCCAATTTGCCACTCGTGGGTTTGCGAGTGTATAATCTAGTTTTGCGGTGGTCATGGCTCAGGTGAGACGCCCGGTCCCATTCCGAACCCGGAAGCTAAGGCCTGACACGGTGAGGGTACTGCACTCGATAGGGTGTGGGAGACTAGCACGCTGCCGCATTATTCTTCTAGCGGGGAACTTAATTGTTCCCCGCTTTTTTGTTATTCATGATTAGGTTATTGTGCCCGTGTTTGTTCCCTTTTTTGGGGTTTTGGTAAACAAACACGGGCAAAAACGCTTGCGAGTTAGCTTAGTCGGAGTGTCGACTTGCTATTAATGAGAATCATTATTATTATTGATACACGTTGTATGGATATCTTCAATAGTCATTCGTGAAAGAAGAGCGCGAATAGGCGAAATAGAGAAGATGAAGTGTAGAGAGTGAAATAATAATTATGACTCAGGTCATTAGGGGTATTGTTAAGCGCACGTTTTGCTTTGCATGTGTAGCCGCAATTACGTTTGCAGTGCTGGTATCGGGCTTTGGCACAATAGCGCCTGCGTACGCGGATGATCATAAAACGTCTTATAAGTATTATGAAGATAAAAATGACGAATTAAAAAACGGTCATATGGATATTTTTTATCCATTTACGCATAATGGCAAGCTCATAATGGGCTTTGAAGCAAATTCTATGCTTTACAAGCCAGAAAACGTAATAATGAGGGTTGGGAACTCTTCGTATAGCACTAAGCCTTTTGATAACTACAAAAACAAGTTACCATTTGATGCATCAAAAGGTTATTGGCTTTTAGATGAATCTGGTCTTAATCAAAATAAAGAGCTATTCCCAGGGTGGGATACGTCTATAGCAAGATACGCTGTTGGTGCAGAACATCCAGATGGTGCAACTGCAGACATTGTTGTGCAAAAAGTAACAGCTCCTAAAGGCGGAAAAGTCTTAGTATGGGAAACGGATAAAAATAAGCAGGGGGAGTCTATAGCTAAGTCTTTTGAATATAAAGATAAAGACGATGTTGAAGGCGAGGAAGGCAGCCGTTTTGAGCTTCCAGGCGTAATCCATCAGCCGCAAGTTACGCATCAGCATACGAATTGGGTATTTACAAAGCCTGGAACTTACACTTTAGAGGTTTATGCGGTTATTAAAAATCGAGACACCAAAACAACAGTTAAAACAGACACTGCAAAATATACTTTTGAAGTTGATGCAAACAGCAGTCATATGGTTTCTAGCGATTCTGTTGTTAAAGAACGCGGAAAAGCGGAAATTCCAGTTTTGGATGCAAACACTAAAGACGAAGACCCTAGCGATAATCCTGAGTGTCAAGATGGTCAGCTATGCATTCTAGGAGTTAGAAAAACGGGGTCTCATCCTCACTATCATTCTTACGAAGAAGGCGGAGACGTAAACCTTTACACGTACATGGATGGGTTAAAGGAAAAAATCGCAAGTGGGGAAATAAAAAGGCCTACATATAAATGGTGCATAACTCGTGCAGATGAGCAAGAGGGTACGGAAGGAACTTGCTTTATTGGAGAAAGGCTTATACTTCCGCCAGAGCCTGCAATGAATAATATGCAAGTTTCTGTTAGTGTTACGGCTTTTGAAGGCTTTTTTGACTTTGGAAAAGACCGCGCAACTGCAAAAATTGTTGTAGAAGATCACGGAGCAGATGGTAGGCCAGTTGTTGCGATTAGTGGCAAAAACAAGGTTAAGATTGGCGAAACCGTACATCTTAATGCAAAGCTGTATTCGCCTCGCGTGCCTGTTGTAAATGGTGAGGCAGGAGAACCAGAAAAGTCTGTTACATCCATAGTCAAAAAATACAGGTGGATGATTAAAAAAGACGGCGAAAAAGAGTTTAAGAACATACCGATGGCAGAAGGAAGCAGCCTTGATTTAGTGGTTGACGAAAGCATGCAAGATGCTGTTATACGCGCTTCGCTGGTTTTGGACGACGGAACTTTATACAGGAATGCTGGATACGACGATTTTTGCGATTGGAATGTGAACATAAAGAAGGATAAGAAGGGTGGAAACGCCAGCGATTCTGGCGATTCTGGTGACTCTGGCGACTCTGGGGCACATAAGAATCGCAAGAAGAATCGTAAGCAAAATCGTAAGAAGAATCGTAAGCATGCTAAGAATCGCAAGAAGAATAAGAGTCATGAATCTGTAACGGATGAGAATGACAAAAATAATGGCGATAATAATGGCGGCAAAACCGATGCAGAAGATGACAATAGTCAAGATTCTAAAAACGAAGATAATAGCAAGAAGACCCGCAAGAAGATAAATAAAGAGTCTAATAATAACGGCGGCAATAACGGCGGCAATAATGACGAAAACAATGGGAAGGCGTCAATGCCACTTGCTGCTGGGTCTCTTTCTGGCGGAAGGCTTGTTAGCGCTGGAAAATCAGGCAAATTAGGCGGTGGATTCGCAAGGCTTGGCAGCTTTGGAAAGTCAAAGAAATCTAAAGCGGTAAAAAAGTCTGAGCCACTTAAGAGTGGTAGCAAGAAGGCCAAAAATAATCACGAAGATTCTAATGATTCTAGCGATTATAACAACAGCAATCTAGACGATGAACAAGAAAATAGCGAAGAAAACAGCCATAAAACAAAGTGGGTGGCAGCAGCCGTTGGAACCGCAAGCGTGAGCTTGTGTGCAATAACGGGAGCTGGAGCGTTCTTGATGAAGCCACGTATAAAGCTGTTGTAGAAAGACGATTGCAAAACTTTAGAAAACACTAATATAACAAAATCAAATTTAGGACTTAAGGATTAAAAATGAGTAAAAATAGGAATCAAATAGCAACCGCACTTATTGCTGCAATATGCTCGGCGATTACGTTGCTTGCAACAGTTTTGGCGCCATCTCCACTTGTTGGGTCAGCGAATGCGGCAACAAGCAACCAGCCAGTGATGATTCAAGCAGGTCACGCTGATTTTGGCCCAACGCTTTCTGGTGGCAACTGGAAGATGAAAATCCGCGATGATACTGGCGATGAGCCAGTTTGGAGAGATCCAGAAAACGTGGTATTTAAGCTTGGCAACAGCTCGATTGTTTCTATGCCAGATGATTCTACGTATAGCTTTATTGGCGAAAAGCCAGGAACCAAGCTTTACGTAATTCCGCAAACTCAAAATCCTGACGTTCCATGGCTTGGGTGGAATACGCAAGAAGGCGGAGTGCTAAATGAGCTAGACCGCGGCGCAAATCTTTCGCTTGATGGCGTAAGTGGCCCTGGAAAATTGCATGTTTACTTGGAAAATGGCAATAATGCTCCACAGCAATTGTGGGATAGCACTAAAGGATATCCGCAAAACAGCTGGATTGAAGCGAATGCGCACACTCACGTGAATTGGGTGTTCTCTAAGCCTGGAATTTACCATGTAAAGCTCACTTTTTCGGGAAAGCTTAAGAACGGCCGCTCTGTAAGCGATACTCGCGTTCTTAACTTTGCTGTGGGAGAAAAAACGGACGCGCAAGCTGCTTTGCCAAGCGCTAGTAGTGCGAGCCAAGGCGAGTCTGGTGATGCGCAAGATGAGGCTAATGGCGGCGAAGAAGCGGAAGAAAATGGCGATGAAAGCGCAGCTAATGGCGAAAACAATAATGGCAATAAATCCGCAAATAGCTCTAGAAAAAAGCATAAGTCCAGCTCCGACGACACTGTAGCAATCGCGCAGATTGTGATGATTGTATTTGCGATTTTAACAATCATAATTATTGCGTTTATTGCATTCGCTGTAGTAAAGAGCAAGCGTGCACGCCAAAGGGCGATTGATCAGCATAATTCCAACTCACAACAAAATACTTCGATTTTTAATAATTTAGGACAAAACAATGCGTAATAAAACAATGCGTAATAAAACATTAATTTGCTTTAGACTAATAAGCGCGATTTTAAGCGCAATAATATCTTTTGGATTCTTGGCGTCGATGTGCTGCTGCAATTGCGGTAGTGCGTATGCGAGTGAAGCCCCGCAAGAGGAGACTGCTGATCAAGGTGGGAAAGGCGCCTCTTCTGAGAAAGATAATCAAGATGCGCTTGAAGGGCAGGATGATTCTTCTACAGTTTCCAATCAGTATTCGGGCGATAAGAATGAAGATTCTAGTAAAGCTGAAAATGAGGAAGCTTGCAAAGATGCTGCTATGAAAGACGATGATGAAAAGGTCGATGATTCTTACAAAATCGCAAAATGTAGAGTATACAAAGGTCATACAGACGCTTTTGCAACGTATATTAGCAAAAACGGGAAGTTTGTTTTATCTACGCGCGGAGATGACTTTCCGGGCGAGGGTGGTAATCATGTTAGGTTTAGTACAAGTCGATTGATATTTGTACTTGGAAGTAACACTAAGCAGTCTAGTGAGAGCTTAAAATTCTTGCCAGAAAATGGAAAAGATGTACCAGTTTGGGAATTGCCTCAAACACAAGATCCAGGTAAATTGTGGCCTGGTTTTGCAACAGAAACATTAGACAAAAAAGCTGGAATAGTTGCTGTTCGTTTTGCAATAAAAAAGGCAGATATGCCTAAGGGTGGAGCTGTGTATGCGTACCAAGAAGATGCTCATAGTGAAATAACGCCTGTTATAGGAACGCCGAATACAAAGTTTCCGAACAAAATGTATGTAAATGCAGAAAAGCATATGCACGTTAGCTGGGTGTTTACCAAGGCAGGCAAGTATGTTCTTAGCGTGGAAGCTGCTGCAAAAACTGAAAGTGGAAATATTGTTAAAGATGTTCAAGACTACACGTTTGAAGTGGATATGAAAAATGCAGATTCTAACGATAGTGGAGAATCAGCTACTGCAAGCGACAATAGTTTTAACGATTACAGCGGATTTAACAAATTTATGCATTCTGATTCAGACAAAAAAGATGATGGCAATGAGGATGAAGAATCTGAAGATGAAGATGGCGATGGCGATGAAGATGAAGACGATTCTTCCACTTCGATTGTTATAAACGGAAATAACAACAGAGTTTACGTAACGCCATGGCCTGGTGCAAAGCCAAAAGATGGATTGGCAAATCATGGCTCCGATGAGAGTGAAGATGGAGATGGCGCTGATGGCGAGAGTGGCACTGAAGACGGCGCTGAAAATGGCAAGTCTGAATCTAAATCCAAAAATAAAAAGCAAAAAACTGTCAAAAAATGCTCCAAATTTAAGGATTTACAAGGCAATAAGCTAGTAATAAAGCATGGTCACGTTGACTTAGCAACATATTCTACTGGCAACGGAATTGGATTTGCTGTTCAAGAAGACGTGACTGGAAGCCACGTAAAGCGCGACCCGAGCACAGTTGTGTTTTATGCTGGAAAATCTGCTAAAGACGGTAACGTGTGGAGGCTACCACAAACGCAAAAAGATAGCGTACCATGGGTTGGCTGGAGTAATCAGAATTTAAGCCCACACAAGCCAAGTAAAATCAGCCTTAAATCTGTAAAAGGGCCAGGTAGCGTGCGAATTTGGCTTCAAGGCGGACTTGGTGTAAAAGCTAAAACGCTTATGTCTAGCGGCGGAAACAGTACGTATACACTTCCAGCAAACACGCATATGCATTTAAACTGGGACTTTTCAAAGTCTGGGTACTACACGATTCGTCTTGCTGTAAGCGCTAATGGCAAAACTCTTGCGAAGGACTTCCATTTTGCGATTGGTGTGGATCCATTGGAAAAACCTATGAGTTGTAGTGCTGGAAGCGGTGAAGATGGAGATGGTGGCCAGGAAGGTCAGGAAGATGGCGACGAAAAAGCCGCGCAGAATAATGGCCAGGATGGCAGCCAGGAAGATGGCGACGGAAAAAACGTGCAGAATGATGGCCAGGATGGCGGCCAGAATGGCGGCTCAACTGCGTTAGCTGGATCTTATTCTGGCGGAGGATCGTCGTTCTTTGGCGGCAGATCTGGGCTTGCAAAGTCTGCTAAATCGGGCAAAACTGGCAGGTCTGTAAGCATTTCTGGTGGAACTTTGGGTAAGTCAAAGGGCTTGCAATCAAAGTACAGCACAAAGCGAATTAAAGGGTTAAAGCAAAGCCTTAAAAGTGGCGTTAAAAGCGAAGAACCTAGTGGAATTATAGGCTTGTTCCAACGCAAGCCAGTAGTTGCATACACCGCTTTAAGCCTTGGAATTGCATCAATTTCTGGAACTTGCGCAGCTGGATTGTTTGTTCTACGCAAACGTGGACTAATACCTGCAGGAGGTTTGTTTAGCGCGCTTATGGGTTGGAAATAGTGCGTAGAAAACGTTGGTAAAATTGATGAAAATCGTTGATTTACTAAGTAAAAAAAGTGCGATGCGTGTTGTTGCGGCGGCTCTAGCTGTTTTAACAGCGCTGCCGATTGGCGCGTGTGGCGCATCGAATAGCATACACAGCGCAAATGGCGCAAATAGCGTAAAATCCAGCAAAATTAACGTTGTAACAACAACGGGCGTTTTGCGAGACATGGTGGCAAATGTTGCAGGAGACGCAGCAAACGTTAGCGCGATTGTGCCAGACAACGCGGATCCGCATTCGTATGAGCCGCGTTTGCGCTCAATTAGAGATGTTGTGTATGCGGATGTAGCTTTTAGCAACTACATGATGCTGGAAGAGCACGGCGTTATTACAGCTTTGGACGCAAATTTGCGAAAAGGCGTGCCAAATGTGCAACTTGCGGAAGAAAGCGTGAAGCACGCGGCAGATATTATTCCGATGGTAGAAGACGTGTCTTTAGACACGATTTGGCTAGGGCTTGCTACAGAGCGTATGGCTGCGCAGCCGAGCGAGGAAGCGCATATCTCGCAAGGTGCTACAAGCGCAAATACGCAAAAGCGTGCGGAAGAATCGCCCTCGGCGGCGGCTGGTGAGCTATCTTCGCTAAACAATCTCAATAAAGAAAAAACAAATTCACAGCAAGCTAGTCAACTAGAAAAGTCAGGTCAATCTTTGCAATCAAACGCGCCTTCAACTGTAACAAAAGAAGGCCGCGCAACCGTAATAAAGCCGAACGCATACAACATGAAAAGGTCCGACAGAATACGCTTAACAGCTACAAAAGTAAAAGGGCCTGGCGCGCTTTTTGCTTATTTGACTGGCACTTTTGGAAGCGTAGAAACATACTTTAACAGCGCAAACGGCATAAGCGCAGAAGACCACATAGACTTGCCAGCAGACGCACACACGCATTTAAGCTGGGCGTTTAGTAAGCCAGGAGAATACACGCTTGACTTGCACGCAGACATGCTAAACGCGCAAAACGAGGTAGTTTCTAGTCTTGGAAACGCTAAAATGCGATTTGCTGTAGGCGTAAACGCGCAAAAAATAGCCAAAAAGCGGGGGGCTAGCGTAGTTTTAAACAAGGGTCATGCAGATTTAGCTTACGATTTAGCAAAACGCGGATTTGTGTACCGAGTGGACACTTTGCAAGAGAAGCGCTCCGCTGCGCCAAAACGCGTGTATTACAAGCCGCGCGATGTGGTTGTAGAAGTGCCAACTAACGCGCTAAAAGAGATACCAGCCGAACACGGATACAGGTTTTTGGGAGCTGCAAGGCAGAAGATTTATCAGCTGCCGCAAGCAGTTTTAGGAAAGCACGTTCACGGAGATATTGACCCGCATTTGTGGCAATCCGTAAAAAATGGCATAGCATACGTGCGCACAATCGCAGATCGCCTTTGCGAAGTGGACCCTAAAAATGCTCGTAAATATCGCGAAAATGCGGACCGATACATTAACAAGTTGTTAGATGTAGATGCTTATATGCGCAAAAAAGTGGCGTCAATACCAAAAGAAAAGCGCAATTTGGTTACAACGCACGACGCTTTTGCATACTTGGGTAAAGCTTACGGCGTGAATATTGCAGGATTTGTAACGATTAATCCTTCGAGTGAGCCGAGCGTGCAAGATAGGCGTAGATTGCAGCAGATTTTGCGCGATTTAGAGATTCCAGCTGTGTTTTTGGAGCCAAATTTGATCTCGCGTTCGTCTGTGCTTAAAGAGTTGGCAGCGCAAGCGCGCGTAAAAGTGTGCCCTATCTATGGAGACGCTTTCGATGCAAAAGTTAGAACTTATGCGGATATGATGCGAGCGAATGCGGATTCTTTGGCAAAGTGCTTGAAGTGAGATTGACGAGGACTGAAGTTGGATTTAAGTGATGAGGACTGACGAGAGAAATATGGATGCAAATATGGATGCAAATATGGACGTAAATACTGTTATAAACGCGCAAAATCTAAATGTAAGTTATGGCAGTCGCACGATTGTAAAAGACGTTTCGTTTACGATTAAAAGCGGCGAATTTGTGGGGCTTCTTGGCGCAAATGGAGCTGGTAAAACAACGCTTTTCCGCGCGATTATGGGGCTAATACCGCATTCTGGAAAGCTTGAAGTGCACGCTAGTAAAAGCGATGAATCTTTGATTAATTCGCGAGTGAGTAACGTTGGCTATGTGCCGCAACGTCACGATATTGCGTGGGATTTTCCGCTTTCTGTACTAGACGTAGTGATGATGGGCCGCATTCGCCACATTGGCTACGTGCGTCGCGCAAAAAAAGAGGACTACGAGATAGCGCTTGCTTCTCTTGAGCGCACAGGAATGGCGGATTTTAGGGATCGTACAATCGGCGAGCTTTCGGGCGGGCAAAGGCAGCGCGTACTTGTTGCGCGTGCTCTTGCAGGGCAGCCGCGTTTGCTTCTTTTAGATGAGCCATTTACAGGCTTAGACATGCCTACTCAAGAGCTGCTTACGAGTCTCTTTTTGGATTTAGCAAAGTCGGGAGAGGCAATTTTGATGAGCTCGCACGACATAATCGGATCAATAAACTCGTGTTCTAGAATCATGCTTTTTGACGGAAGCATAGTGGGCGACGGCGTTCCAGAATCGTTAAACGCAAATCAATGGGTGCAAACATTCCATGTGGATGCGCAAAATCCACTAATCAAAGCTGTAGAGCGCGTTATGGCGCATGAAAGTGGGGCAGAGTAATGCTATCTCCAATCGACTTTATACAAGACCTTACAAACCCAGACCTTTGGTTCTTGCTTAAAGCGCTTATAGTGGCGTGCCTTTCTAGCGTAATATGCGGAGTTGTAGGATGCTATGTAGTGCTGCGCGGAATGGCGTTTATTGGAGACGCAGTGGCGCACTCCGTTTTTCCAGGACTCGCAATCGCGTTTGTGTTACAAGGAAACTTGCTGTTTGGCGGCGCGCTGGCAGGAGTTGCAACCGCGCTAATCGTATCAATCTTTAGCCAAAATCGCAGGCTTCGCGAAGACTCGTTTATAGGCGTATTCTTTGTGTCTGCATTTGCGCTTGGAATTGTAGTAATCTCAAAGGCTTCGGGCTATGCAGGATCCCTGGAATCGTTCCTATTTGGCTCCATTACAGGAATTCCCGATTCCGACATTGCGGTTGTAGCAATAACGGGGCTAATAATCGTAACGCTTTTAATGATGTTCCACAAAGAGCTAGTATGCGTTTCGATGGATCGAGAAACAAGCCGCGCAATGGGATTGCCAGTAGCGTGGTTGGATGGAATGCTGTACGTTTTAGTTGCGATTGCTGTAGTTGTTTCCGTGCAAATAATTGGAAACGTGCTTGTTTTAGCGCTTTTGATTACGCCTGCTGCGACTGCGCGATTGCTTACTGACCGACTTGGAAAGATGATGATTTTGGCGCCTGCTATTGGATGCTCTTCTTCGATTCTTGGAATGTACTTGTCTTGGAGTTTAGACACTGCCACCGGCGGCACAATCGTTTTGGTTGCCACTTTTATGTTTGTTCTAGCGTGGGTGTGCTCGCCTAAACACGGGTTGGTAGCGAGAATTGTGCCGAAACTGCGAATCGACTTGCATTAGCGCTTATAGCGTAGCGCGCGAATGCACTTCGATTCGCTGAGCTTGCTCAAAGTTGAAAGCACTGTGTGCTTTCAACGCAAGCGAAGACGTGAGCGCGCTGTGACGCGCGAACGGTTTTCCTTGCTTGGTGTTGTAGGAGGGCTGGGTGTTTCTTGTCTCACAACGCTCCGCCTATTACGTGTAGTTTGTTGTTGCGGTTGTTCCGATTTGGCTTTGATTTTGTTTTTGGTTGAAGTTTGTTTGTAGGGTGAGTCATTGGATTATTTTGGTATCGGCTGCCGCTCTTATACTGTTCGACCAAGAATCACCCAGCCCTCTTGCATGCTAAAACTTTTGCGTAGCTTTCATCACCGAGATTCTCGATTTTTCTTGCTACTTCAGCGAATCACCATCAAAGAGCTGCGAATCGACTTGCATGAGCGCTTAAAGCGTAGCGCGCGAATGCACTTCGATTCGCTGAGCCGCTCAAAACAGAAGCATTGCTTCTGCGCGGCGAAGACGTGAGTGCGGCTAATCCGCGCGAGCGACATGACCTGTCTTTCCGGGGTTTGTACCATTTTTAGGTCAAATTTGGTACAAAGTGCGGAGGGTTTTTCGGGTTTTGTGCGCGCTTTGTGTTGAAGTTTGTTTGTAGGGTGAGTCATTGGTAATCATGTAGTGTGCTTGTGGAAGATTTTGCGGTTTATAGTTTGCGGCACAATAGATGTATGGTATCTAAAGGAAAACCTTCGCCTAGAAGCGCAGTTAAGCCGATCAGCGATGAGCAAGTAGAACGCTTAGCGCGCGCACACAAATTAGTTGATCCTACTTATTACTATCCAACGGGCGCGCGTACGCCAAACACGGCAGAAATCAACGCGCAAAATCCAAAGGCAACCGAACGTCTGCTTGAAGGAACGTCTCGCGTGCTTAGATCCCGTTGCAAAGTGCGCGCATGGGGATTGGAAAACGTGCCAGAAGAAGGCGTGTTTATAACCGCTTGCACGCACGTTACAATGTTCGACGTTTTTGTGCCAATGACGTCTCTATTCCACCAAGGTCGCCGTCCGCGATATATGGCAAAAGCAGAGCTTGCGCATTGGCCAATCTTAGGAAAATGGTTCCAGCTTGTTGGCATGCAGCCAGTGCCTCGCAGAAGCGGAAAAGCGCGCGAAATCGAAGAAGAATCGATTAAAATCCTAACAAACGGCAGGCCGCTTAGCGTATGGCCAGAAGGAACGGTTACGCGCGACCCGCAAAAATGGCCTATGAGCATGAAGCCAGGAATCGGCATTATTGCGCTCGAAGCATCGCGCAGGTTGGGGCATCAAATTCCGCTATTTTGCGCTGTTACATGGGGTGCTGCAAGCATAAATCATTGGTGGCCGTGGCCAAGGAAGAACGTTGTAATGTGCTACGATGCGCGTCTTGACTATTCGGATCTTCTAAAAGATATGGAGCATTGGGGCGATTTGCCGCCTATTGAATCTGCTGCCGAATTGGCTCGTCGCGTACGCGTGCGCATGACGGAAATTATGGAAGAGATTCGCGGCGAAAAGTCGCCAGCTGGATACTTCGATTACAAGCTTATGAAGCGAGTGGAAGAATAATCGCACTAAATGCGCGTTTTGCTAAGTTGTAAATCGTTATTAAAGCGTTTGCAAAATCATTAGCAAATCATTAATAAAGTCTTCACAAAATGCCCGTAAAGCGCACTGTGTAGAATTGTGTAATAGTGTGATTATAAGTTGATTATAAGTTGACTGTAAGTTGACTATGAGTTGAAAATCGCTACAGAATGGCTTGTTACCAAAGTAGTTTAAACTCACAATCGAAAGGCTAGGCGTAAACATGAACGTTACGGTGTTGGGTGCTGGAGCTTGGGGAACCGCGTTTGGGCAGGTGCTTGCAGACGCGGGAAATCAAGTGACGATGTGGGCTATAGAGCCGCAAATTGTTGAAGGCATTCGAGATAATCACCGCAACGAAGTGAGGCTGCCAATCGTAGAGCGTTTGCCAGAAAATATGACAGCAACTGGGGATAGAGCAGAAGCTGTAGCAAACGCAGACATTGTAGTTGTGGCAATTGCAGCACAGTTTGCGCGCGTTGCACTCGAAGAATTTGTGGGCAAGATTGCGCAAAATGCGATTGTTGTTTCGCTTATGAAGGGTATTGAGCGAACAACTGGAAAGCGCATGGACGAAGTTGTGTGCGAGGCTTTGAACTTACCGCGTAACCGTTTTGCAGCGCTATCGGGGCCAAACTTAAGCAAAGAAGTGGCACTAAGGCAGCCAGCCGCAGCGGTTGTGGCATGCGAGAATCGCGCAAACGCCGAAGTGGTGGCTAAGGCTTGCTCAAACAGTTACTTTAAGGCCTTTGTTTCCACCGACGTAATCGGCGTAGAAATGTGTGGATCGCTTAAAAACGTGGTTGCGCTCGCAGTTGGCATGGCTCGAGGCGCGGGTTACGGCGAAAATACAGCGGCTATGATTGAAACTCGTGGACTCGCAGAATTGACAGCGTTGGGCGTTGCGGAAGGCGCAGATTCTCGCACTTTTGCAGGGCTTGCAGGCTTTGGAGATTTAGTGGCAACTTGTGGGTCTCCTCTAAGCCGAAATTACACTTTTGGATCAAATCTTGGTAAAGGCATGAGCGTTGAAGAAGCAACAGCTGTGAGCAATGGTGTTGCGGAAGGCGTGCCAACTACTAGCGCGGTTGTAGCAATGGGCAAGCGTTTGGGAGTTGCAACTCCGCTTGCAAGTGCAATGGCATGCGTTCTAGAAGAAGGAATCTCGTGCCAAGAGATGCTTTCAATGCTTTTTGATAACGATGTTTGCGAGGAGTAGTGAAGCGCGAAAGTAGCAATTGCGAAAGCCGCGCGTAAATCGTAAGCATGCAAATCGTAAGTGCGTTAGTCGTGGTCGCGTAAATCGTAAGCAAAAATAATAATCCAAGATAATTCAAAATAACTAAAATAACTAAAATAACTAAAATAATCTAAGATAGATAAAATAATTCAAAATATATAGAGGAAAAAAATGACGAAAAAGCGCGTAGTGTTTTTGTATGGTGGTAAAGCAGATGAGCATTCGATTTCTTGCATATCTGCCGCTGGCGTGCTAAGTGCTGTAGACGAAAGTCGATTTGAGATTGTACGCATTGCAATCACAAAGCAAGGCGAGTGGATTGTTGGCGGCGAAGATCCGCGTAACTTCCGCATGGAGCAAGGCGAGCTGCCAGTAATCACAAAAACCGCGCAAACGCGCGATGTTGTGCTAGATCCAGCAAAGGGCGCAGACGGATTTTTGGTGCGAGAGGCGGATGGCACGCTTACAAGCCTAGGGCATATTGACGCAGTCTTTCCAGTTCTTCACGGGCCAAACGGCGAAGACGGCACTTTGCAAGGCTTGCTAGAAATGATGCAAGTTCCATACGTTGGTTGCGGAGTTTTGGCATCTGCCGCATGCATGGATAAGTACTA
Organism: Bifidobacterium sp. UMB1197; assembly: GCF_030217745.1. Classification (NCBI taxonomy): domain Bacteria; kingdom Bacillati; phylum Actinomycetota; class Actinomycetes; order Bifidobacteriales; family Bifidobacteriaceae; genus Bifidobacterium; species Bifidobacterium sp. UMB1197. The sequence continues at coordinate 13,373 of NZ_JASOOL010000004.1, forward strand.
CGCAAAGCAGCTTTTTAAGGCGGCTGGAATTGCTGTTGCTCCTGGAATTGCACTGGACGCGCGCAAGTTTGAAAGTGACGCGGAAAATCGCTTCGGCTCGTACGCAAACGAAATTCTTGAGCAAGTTGAGGCTGAAAAACTAGAGTATCCGCTTTTTGTAAAGCCAAGCCGTGCAGGGTCTAGTTTTGGAGTTACAAAAGTTGAATCGCGCGACGCTAAGGCCTTGGCGCAAGCCGTTTTTGAGGCTTCAAAGCACGATTGGCGAGTGTTGGTAGAGCAGGGAATTGATGCGCGCGAGATTGAGTGCGCGGTTCTTGCAGCTCGCGACGGCGAAGAGCCAAAAGCCAGCTGGCCTGGAGAAGTTGTGCTCGACAAGCGCCAAGCTGGCGAAGACCAGTTCTACGATTTTGACAGCAAATACATGGATTCTGCGGCTTCTCACGTTGAAGTGCCAGCAGATTTGCCAGAAGAAACTTTGCAACGCGTGCGCAAAACGGCGCTCGCAGCATTTAAAGCAGCAGATGGCAGAGGGCTAAGTCGCGTGGATTCTTTCGTTACTAAAGATGGCCGCGTAATCCTTAACGAAATCAACACAATGCCTGGATTTACGCCAATTTCCATGTATCCAAAGGCTTGGGAAGCAACTGGAATAAGCTATAGCGATTTAATCACAAAACTTATTGAAGGCGTTATTTTAGATTAGACGGAGGTAAAAATGCGTAAACAGCGTAATCTTGCAAACAAACAGCAGCCAGACGCGTACACGATTGCGCGCAGACGTCAAGGAGCTGTAGGAGTGTCGCTGTGCGTGTTCCTATTTACGTGGATTCTTGCAACGCTTTTAATTGGCGAGTTGATTGGCTTGTTTGTTCCAAAAGGTGTTTTAAGTCCTTCGCTAAGCTCCTTTGTTTCTTCGGACGTTGCGCAATACTTAATAGCGTTGCCGCTTGCAATGCTTGTTCTAAGACGCACTCCAGCAATAGAAACTCGCAAGTTTACTATGTCTTTGCGTCAATTTGGCGGATTCTTTGCCGTTAGTGTGCCAATAATGTATGCAGGAAGCTACATTGGCCTTGTTGCATCTGCACTTATTTCTGGCGGAAAAGCCGAGAACAGGATTGCAGACATTGTAGCAGGCGGAAACGTGTGGGAAACGCTGCTTTTTGTGGTATTTTTGGCGCCAGTTGTGGAAGAATGGCTGTTTAGAAAGCAGATTATAGACAGGTTGCGCGTGTATGGCGAAAAGCGCGCGATTGTGTTCTCTGCGTTGGCGTTTGCGCTTTTCCACATGAACATGTTCCAATTCTTCTACGCTTTTGGACTTGGCCTTGTGTTTGGATACATGTACGTTCGCACGTCGCAGCTTAGGTACAGCGTATTTTTGCACATGATTGTAAACTTCCAGGGAAGCGTTATAGCAATGTGGATTTCAAACAACATGATGGATTCAAACGGAGATCTTATTAAGGTTGAAAACTTGAACACGCAAGAGATTGCGGATTTGGCTCCTGGCTTTATGTTTATAGGCCTTTATGCAATGTTTATGATTGTTATGTTTGTGTTTGGAATTGTGCTACTTGCGCGACGCAAGAGGTACCTTGAGTTCTACGATTCGCCGCTGGAGATTCGCGGGAGCGCTGGAACAAAAGCGCTTTACGGAACTGTTGGAGTTATGGGATTCTTGATTGCGTCCGTTTTGCTGAATTTGCTTATGCTGTTTGTGTAGGCTGAATCTGTTTGTGCAAATTGAATCTGTTTGTGTAGGTTGAATTTATTTAATTGAATATTGATTTAAGTTAGGAGGCGTTTATGTTAGACCAAAACAATTTAGAAAGTGCTCAATGCGCAAATGACGATTGCTTTGCCGCAGATCCAATCCGTGTGGGTCTTTTAGGCGCCGGAACAGTAGGATTGCAGACAGCGCGCTTAATAGTGGAAGAAAACGCGGACTTATCGGCGCGAATCGGCGCTCCGCTAGAGCTTGCGGCAGTTGCGTGCTTGCATCCCGAAGATGTGGACGCGCCTTGGATTGCCAAAGATCTTTTAAGCGCAGACGCGGGGGCGATTTGTAAACGCGAAGATATAGACATAATCGTTGAGCTAATTGGCGGCTTAGAGCCAGCGCACACATTTGTAAAAACCGCGCTAGAATGCGGAAAATCGGTTGTAACCGCAAACAAGGCGTTGCTTGCAAAGTTTGGACCAGAACTCTACGAGTGTGCGCAAAAAAACGGAGTGGATTTAAGCTTTGAGGCGTCTGTGGCAGGCGCAATCCCAATTTTGCGTCCACTTAGAGAGTCGCTTGTAGGCGACAAAATCACGCAAATTTTTGGAATTGTAAACGGAACTACAAACTACATTCTTGACGAGATGACGGTTCGCGGGCTTGATTTTGACTCGGCTTTGCGCGCAGCTCAAGAAAAGGGGTACGCGGAGGCGGACCCTACGGGAGACGTTGAAGGATTTGATGCAGCAAATAAGGCTGCGATTTTGGCAACTCTTGCGTTCCAGATGCCAGTAAGCATTGATGACGTTAGCGTTGAAGGAATTAGCGCGATTACGGCAACAGACATTGCTGCGGCTGGTACTGAAAATCGCGTGATTAAGCTGCTTGCGGCGGTTGCAAGCGACACGCGTGGCGCAGTGAGCGCAAGTGTTTACCCAGCGTTGGTTAGCAAAGAGCATCCTCTGGCTTCCGTTCATGGCAGCTTTAACGCCGTTTTTGTTAAGGCGCAAGCGGCGGACGATCTTATGTTCTACGGCCGTGGCGCGGGCGGTGCACCAACAGCAAGCGCGGTGGTTGGAGATATTGTTGGAGCCGCTAGAAACATAGCGCGCGGCTGCAATGATGCTAGCGTGCCAATGTATAACGCCAAATCTTTGGCTTCCACGCAATCGATTCGTGCGGATTTTGTTGTACGATGCAGCATGGAAGATACCTCGCTTGCGCTTTGCGGCGAAGTGATGGATGTGTTTGAGGCGCATGGAGTAAACGCGGAACGATTGCCTATGCTTTGCCAAACTCAATACGATGGCGAAGGTGATTGCCCAGCTTGCGGAATCGGCGGCCCTGGCGATTTGCGTGTGCTTGTAAAAGATTGCAGCGAGGCGGATTTGCGCGCGATTATTGCGGATTTGCAAAAGGTGGATGCTGTGTGCGCAAAGCCTCTTGCATTGCGAATTATTGAGTAATCTAGTAATTGAATAATTTAGTAATTTGATAGGCTGCCGAACGGAAAAGGTGCGAAATGAAGCCAGTGTGCAACAGTGTGTCAGTTTGCGTGCCAGCAACCAGCGCAAATCTTGGGTCTGGATTTGACGTTGCAGGAATTGCGCTTGATTATGCGGATTCGCTAGTTTTTACGCTTGATGATTCGCTTGATGATTTGCAAGATGTTCGCGTGATTATTAGCGGCGAAGGTGAAAATACCTTGCCAAAAGACGAGACTCATCTTGTTGTTCGCGCGTTCCGCAAGGCGTGCGAAGCGTTTGGCTTGCCGCATTTGCGCTTTACTCTAAAAGCGCATAATCGCATTCCGCAGGCGCGCGGAATGGGGTCTTCCGCCAGTGCAATCGTTGCAGGTGTGGCGGCGGCTTGGGCTTTTGCGCATAGTGGGGATCTTAATAAGCAAGCTATTTTTGAGCTTGCATCTTCGATTGAAGGCCACCCAGATAATGTTGCTCCAGCGGTTTTTGGCGGATTAACAACCAGTTGGAAGAATGGCGATGAGTTCCACACTGTTCGATACGTCGTTTCTAAGCAAATTCGTGCAACGATTTTTGTGCCAAACTTTACTCTTTCAACGCAAATGGCTCGCCAAGCGCTGCCAGAAAAAGTGCCGTATGCAGATGCCGTGTTTAACGTTTCGCGCGCTTGCTTATTGCCGATTGCGTTTGGTGATTTTGCCGATTTTGGTGGTGCTTGCGATTCTGCCGATTTTTGTGATTCTGCCGATTCTTGCGTAAAATCCACTCTTTCTAGAAACGATTTGCTGTTTACAGCAACTCAAGATGCTATTCACCAGCCGTACCGAGCAAGCCTTATGCAACCAACTTGGGATTTGGTAAAAGCTTTGCGAGACAAGGGGTTTGCGGCTGCGATTTCGGGAGCTGGATCTTGCGCAGCGGTGTTTTACGAGGAAAAATCGCAAGCTTCCGAAGAGGAAAATAACGCTACTAATATAAGCAAGAAAACTGTGGCTGCAGAAATAGAAAAAATTGCAAAACCGCTTTTAGTTGGCTGCGATTGGAAAATTTTGCACGTGCATGTTGATTCTATTGGCGTTGCAATAACTCGCGAATAATTTGTGTGAAGTTGTAAGTGAAGTTGCAAAAAGAGGGAATATGAAAGTTTCATTGATTTTGGCTTCTCAGTCTCCTGCAAGAAGAGCGGTGTTGGCTGCTGCAGGAGTGATTCCTGTGATTCACGTGAGTGAGGTGGATGAGCCAGCGGCTTTGCGTAATGCTGCAAATGCGCGAGGTATTAGCGTTGAGCAGATGAGCGCCGAGGAGCGCGTTTCGATTTTGGCGCAAGCAAAGGCTTTTGCGGTGTATGAGTCGTGGAAGCTTGTGGCGAATGCAGCAGCTTCGGCTAGTGGCGATTTGGTTGTGGGGTATCCGCTGGAAGCTGAGGTTGAGGCTGAGAATGCAGAATCTGAATCTTCTGAAACTGAATCTTCTGCAACTGGTAGTAACGCTTTAGCAAGTGATTCGCAATCAGACGTAACGCATAACGTAGATACCGCGCAAACTCGCGATTTTTCTGGCGTAAAAGTGCCTACCAAGACTTTTGATATTCACGATTTTGCGCATATGAATGAATCTTGTAAAGATTGCAACAGCGTGCTTATTGTTGGCTGCGACTCCATGTTTTTACTAGACGGCGAATGTTACGGAAAGCCGCATACTCCTGAAGTGGCATTTGAGCGAATCAAGCAAATGAGCGGAAAAACTGGAGAATTGTTTACTGGCCATTGCTTAATCGACGCAAAAAGTGGCAAAACCGTGTGCAAGGTGAGTCGCGCAAACGTGACTTTTGCGCATATGAGCGATGCGGAAATCAGTGCGTACGTAGAAACTGGCGAGCCTCTGGAAGTGGCAGGATCCTTTACGTTAGAAGGCTTTGGTGGGGCGTTTATTGAGGGGATTCAGGGAGATCCGCATGGAGTTCTTGGAATCAGCTTGCCGCTGCTAAGAGGGATGGTTGGCGAGCTTGGGTACGCTTGGCCAGATTTGTGGAATAGTCGCAAGCTAGAGGGCGAGGCGATTAAAGACGATCCATCTTCCGAAGAAGTGCCTAAAGAAAACGTGCATCAGCCAGGAGACGGATGGGTGATGTGCGATTGCGGGCGCAAGCATTGGGGGCATAATGGCGCGGCTGGCGTGCTGCTTGCTAGGAGAGACGAGGCCACTGGGCGCGTGACCCACGTTGTTATGCAACATCGCGCGCTTTGGAGCGCGGAAGGCGGCACGTGGGGGATTCCTGGCGGCGCAATATCTGATGGCGAAACTGCGATTGAGGGCGCGCTGCGCGAGTCGTTTGAAGAAGCGAACATAACGTCTCAAGACATTGATGTTGTTGGAGCGTATTGCGAAAATCACGGGAATTGGCGTTATACAACGGTTTTTGCGTTTGAAAAGCCAGGGCATTGTGTGAATCCGTGCGCGCACGACGACGAGAGTATGGAAATTAAGTGGGTGCCGATTGACGATGTGCCGAAGCTAAAGCTGCTTACGGCAATGCGCACTGATTGGCCGTCTTTCCGCGCTCGCCTTGATTCTCTAGCATCGCGAAGGTAGTTGCGCGCTTTTTTGTTGTTAGACGCGCTGTTTAGAGCTACAAAGTCGGTAAACCTTTCCGCTTTTTGTTGTTGATTTTGCCATTTTGAGCTACAAAATGCGGAAAATGATTTTGCTTTGTAGAATTATATTTATGCGCTGATGCATGCTTTTATTAGTTCGATTAGCCATATTTTGATAATCTCTAGCACAATGTGATAACATTTCGTATACGAAATATTAGGAGTGGGAGATAATATTTATGAAGGTTTTAGTACATCCTAGAGTCATTCGTAAAAGACCCTGGCTCGATGAAACTGAAGTAATAAATATGTGGAACTCATCATGTAGAGAGCTTCCCAGACAGGGTGAATATGAGCCCAGTCAGATGCTTTCACTTGCTTGGGATTCTCGAGGTGTTATTACGGAACTTATTGCGTATAAAGGTGAAGATGGGGAATGGATTATTTTTCATGTAGCGCCTGCAACTAAAAAGTTTCTTGCTGAAATGGGATTTAGCCAAGAAGAAATTAGACAAATTTTTGGTAGAAGATAAGTAGGATATAGTTAAGAGATATTAGGAGTGATTATGGCTAATTTTCGCGGTGAAGGTGGCGTTGAAGTTACCGATAAAATGCTTGATAAGTGGGAAAATGATGCTGAAAAAGGCATATATCATGGAAAAGCTGGTAATTTGCATATTAAAAAGCCGCTTGGCAGGCCGCCTATTTATAAAGAAGCTATGCTGCCTATAACTTTCCGCATATCTGCTGAAGATGCGGCGGCTCTAAAAGTTTCTGCTGATAAGCAAGGTGTGAAGGTTGGGGATGTTGTGCGAGAAGCGTGCAAACTGCTTCTTGCTCAGCAATCACGATGATTGAAAAGTCTTGCGATTGCAAAGTTCTACGATTGCGGGAGGATTAATCACCCTAAAACTGCTGCGATTAGCGCAATGAAAATCGGGCTGGTGACGGTAGAAAACAGGATTCCGTCGCGAGCAAAACTCAGTCCAACGTTGTACCGCGCGGCGTAATTGTACACGTTTTGGCCAGTGGGAAGTGCCGCCAGCACAACGCACGCGTAAAGAGTGGCGCCTCGAAAACCCATAACAAAATAAGCCAGCAAAAACGCAACAATTGGCATAATCAAGTTTTTTAGAATCGCAACAGTGCAAATCGCAGCGCGATTAGAATCCTTTTGTAGCGGCTTGCTGCCATATAGCGACATTCCAAACGCCATTAAAATCATAGGAACCGCGGAATCGCCAATCATCTTGATTGGGTCGTAAATAAAGTTTGGCACAGGAAAATAGCCAACTTTTGCGGAAATTGCCGAAATAATAATTCCTCCAAGAGATCCTATCAAAAGTGGCTGCTTAAGTGGCTGCTGAGCAATGCGCTTGAGCGAGCATTTGCCAGTAGTTGTAATGTCTAGAACCGTTAAGCCAACAGGTGTAAAAATGGCCTGCTGCATAACTAAAATCGGAGCAACAAGCGCGGGATTTCCAAGAATATAAGTGGCCACAGGCAAGCCAATGTTGTTTGAGTTTAAGTAAAGCGAGTTAAGCGCGCCAATTGTGCAATCCGCTGCAGGAAGGTGGAAAAACATGCGATTAAGCAGAACAAATGCGGCGCCAACAATCATTGCGGAGAAAAATGCAACAAAAATTGACGAGTGAAAAATCTCAAAAATTGGCTCTTTTGCAAGGATTGCAAACATTAAACACGGACTAGAAACAAAGAAGCTTACGCGGTTAAGCACCATTTGTGCTTGCGATCCGCCGATGCGAAGACGCGCGGTTACATAGCCAGCGGCAATAACGATGCCAATTACGCAAAAGCCTTGCATAGCGCTGATTAAACCCATGCAAACGATTTTAGCGCTGATTTTTGCAAATGGGGTAATGTGTGAATCGCCTTGCGTGAGCGCATGTTATTTGACGTTGCAATATGGCATACTAGAGAACGGTGGCGCTGCAAGCCACCAAAGCGTTCGACGGCGTCGATCCCCTCGCGCGATTTAGCGCATGGTTTTAATCGAGGCAGGTGTCCGCTGTCGCGCAGCTAGACTTTATTAACAGCCCGAGGGGTGGCTCGCATAAGCGTGCTTATTCCAGGCTAAGAGCGCGAGACGATTGCAGCGTTTCGCTAGGAGCATTGTGCCCAGAGTAACGCGAGAAAGCTTCAACGTATCTGAAGCAGATGATAATAAAAAAGAAAATGAAAATGTTAGCGTAAATTCTAGTGCTGTTGATGGCGCCGCTGACAATAATGCTGCTGCCGCTAATGCTGCGTCTGCTCGAGTGGGCGGCGTTGTTAATGTTGTTTCGGGAGATGCTTCTTCGAACGGCCAAAATTCTGCTACAGTAATCAGGCGCAGGCGTTCTGGAAGGCGTGTTGTTAGGGTTGCTGGTGCTGCTGGCGAATCGATGAAGTTGCACGTTGAAGGCGGAGTTAATGAGGATTCTCGTGCAGATTCGGCGGTCTCGCGTGTGGATTCGCGTGCAGATTCGGCTACTTCGGCGGATAATTCTTCTGCACAGTCTCAGTCACAGTCTCAATCGCATATACGTCCAATAACATCGCTTCTATTCCAAGAGCCAGTTTTGCCGCAGCGTGCGCATTCTGCGTCTAGCAGCGATTTAGATTCAAGCTACGAAGGTTCAAACAGCAGTCGCGATTCGCGTAGTCAAAGTGAAAGCAAGCGCAGCAGTCGCGATTCGCGCAATGGTCGTAAGCTGTCTGGCAGCGGCTCCGACTTTAGCGATAATCTAGAAAATAAGGACGATTTTAGCGAAGATAGCAATCGTTCTTCTAGAAAATCGCGCAAAACTCGATCCAGCAAGTCTTCTGCAAAAGGCAAAACTACCCGCGAGCAGTTTGACGAGAATTACGATTTGCAAGATGACGATACTCAGCTGATTCGAGTGCGCTCCAGGGCAAATCGTGATGATAAAAACGCGCGAATTGAGCGAGATGGAAGCGTTGCTAAAGATGAGTTGCAGGCAAGTGATAGTGACCGCAGTGACCGCAGTGACCGCAGCGATTACGCCAGCCAAAACTCTCGTAAAACGCGCAAAAATCGTAGACTTAACGCCGCCGAGCGCAGGGCTGCTGCCGAGGTTGAGCAAATCGAAGAAGACCTTGAGTACGACGATATAACCTACGCGCCAATCGAAAATCGCAAGGCTGGCAAAGCTTCCAGAAGGCTTGATGAGGGCGATTTTAGTAGCGATTTTAATGTTGATTTTGAAGATGGCTTTAGCAACGATTCTGGCAGCAATCGCAATGATAATGCGGATTTGGATGAAGACTATGCAAAAGAATCGGATTTGCAAGACGATGAGGACGGCGTTGTAACAAGGCGTCGCCGTCGTAGGCGTTCTTCTAGAGTCGATAGGGCAGATAGAGCTGATAGGGCAGATAGATCCAGTCGCGCAGATAATGCCAATAACTCCAACGATTCCGAAGATTCTTCCGACTCCTTCGATTCAGGCATAAGCAAATATGATGTGGACGAGATTGAGGTTTCTCAAGAAGACCGCAATTTGATTCCAGACCCAGAAGAATTGCAATCGCAAGACGAAGGGATTTACACGCGTAGGCGTCGCCGCCGTAGGTCCAAGTCTGCCGACGATTCTAGCCAGAGTGATCAATCGCGTTTTGATACAGTAGAAACAGATTCGCAAAGTCGCAGGTCTAGAAAACAGCAGTATATTGACGAAATCACGGATATTGAAGGATCCACAAGGCTTGAAGCCAAAAAGCAGCGCCGCCGCGATAATCGCAGGGAGCGCAACCGTCAAAACTTGTTGATGGAGCAAGACTTTTTGGCAAGGCGAGAAAACGTTGACAGACTTATGGTTGTTCGCGAGCGCGATCGTCACACGCAAATATCTGTAATTGAAGACAACATTCTTGTTGAGCATTACGTTTCCGACATTCAAGAAGTTGCAACCGTTGGAAATATCTACCTTGGCCGCGTGCAAAATGTTTTGCCAAGCATGGAGGCTGCGTTCGTAGACATTGGTCAGGCTAGAAACGGTGTGCTTTACGCTGGCGAAGTTAACTGGGATGCAACCAGGCTAGAAGGCCAGCCGCGCAGAATGGAGCTTGCTTTTAAGGCGGGAGACCCTGTTTTAGTGCAGGTTACAAAGGATCCTATAGGCCATAAGGGTGCGCGATTAACTTCGCAAGTAACTCTTGCTGGTAGGTTCCTTGTGTTGGTGCCGTCTGGAGCAATGACGGGCGTAAGTCGCAAGCTATCCGACCGTGAGCGCAGCCGCCTTCGCGCAATCGTTAGTAAAATCGCGCCTAAAGACATGGGCGTAATTATTCGCACGGCCGCTGATGGCGCTAGCGAAGAAGCAATCGAAAAGGACCTTGAGTCGCTTGTAAAGCAGTGGGATCGCATAGAAGCAAAGCGCCAGGAATTCTTGCACGGAAAGCGTCCAAAGCTGCTGCAAGGCGAGCCAGACGTTGCGATTCGCGTTGTTCGAGACATTTTTAACGACGACTTCCAAAAGATGATTGTGGAAGGCCAGGGTGCGTACGACCGTATTTGCGAATACTTGGAGATGATGGCTCCAGATTTGCGAAGCAAGATTGAATACTGGGATCCTGCCGAGCATGAGGGCAAAGACGTGTTCGATAAATGGCAAATCGACAGCCAGCTTAGAAAGGGCATGGAACGCCAGGTTTATCTTCCTGCGGGCGGGTCGATTGTTATTGATCGCACGGAGGCAATGACCACAATTGACGTGAACACGGGTCGTTTTATTGGCCGTGGAAAGTCGCTGGAAGAGACTGTAACTCGCTGTAATCTTGAAGCTTCCGAAGAGATTGCGCGCCAGCTGCGACTTCGCGATATTGGCGGCATGGTTATGATCGATTACGTAGACATGGTTATGCCAGCAAACCGCGATCTTGTTTTGCGCAGGCTTGTTGAGTGTCTTGCGCGAGACCGCACAAAGCATCAGGTTGCGGAAGTTACCTCTCTTGGTCTTGTGCAAATGACGCGTAAGCGTGTTGGGCAGGGCTTGGTTGAGGCGTTTTCGGAGGAATGCCCAACTTGCAAGGGCCGCGGGTTTATTCTTCACGACGAGCCAACTGTGTCTTCGGAATACGCCGATCCGTACGCGCTTAAGGGCGGAGATCCGTTTATTAAGACCAATAAGCACGGCCATGGAAGCCTTGCGGATCCAATTCCTACGACTAAGCAGGAGTCTAGTGCAGATGTTCGCGCTAAGTTGGCTAAGATTGCGGCTGCGGCGGCGTCTTCTGCGTTCTTTGAGGAATCTTTGCGTAAGAGCTTGGATAGCGGCAAGGACGATAAGGACGAGGCTGGCGACTTTTCGATAGATGAGACCGAGGAAGAATCGCCAGCAACCGAGGAGTTGCAGGAAGTGACGAGCGAATCGCAAGAAGCAAGCGAAGAGTTAGAAACCTCCGATTCTCCAGCAGAAAGCGAATCGCAAGAAACGGGCGAATCGCAAGAGACAACAGACGAATCACAAGAAGAAAGCGAAGAATCCGAAAACTAAAAACGCCCCAAAGTATAAGGCTCGAGTACAATGGTTTCTACTGTTTAACTCGGCTTTATAAATTAGCCCTTGACGTTAGTACAGGGGTCGGTGTATTTTTGATAGTCGGTGTCTTGCCGCAGGTTCAATGCTGCGCGCGAGGCAAAAGTAAAGCTTTCAATTGAGCAAGGAACGAATTATGTACGCGATTGTGAAGGCCGGTGGCCATCAAGAGAAGGTTGAGGTTGGAGACGCCATCCTCGTTAACCGTCTCGATGCAAAGAAGGGCGATACCGTGGAATTCCCGGTCGCGCTCGTTGTTGACGGTGCTAAGGTGACCTTAAGCGCTAAGGATCTTGCAAAGATCACAGTTAAGGCAGAAGTTCTTAACGACGAAGCTAAGGGTCCAAAGATTAGCATTATGAAGTATAAGAACAAGACTGGCGTGGCTCGCCGCAAGGGTCATCGTCAGAAGTTGACTCTCGTCAAGATCACGGCCATCGCCTGATTGACGGTGTTATAAACCTGAAAGGACAGCAAGATGGCACATAAGAAGGGTGCGTCCAGCTCGCGCAACGGTCGCGATTCACAGGCGCAATATCTTGGCGTTAAGAAGTTCGGCGGCGAAGCTGTTGTGGCTGGAAACATTATTGTTCGCCAGCGCGGCACCAAGTTCCACGCAGGACAGAACGTTGCTTTGGGCAAGGATCACACGCTGTATGCTTTGGTAGACGGCAATGTGAAGTTTGGTATTCGTCGCGATCGCAAGGTTGTTGACGTAGTTACCGCCTGAGTGACCGATTAATCTTCTAGCCGCACCCCGTTCGGTGCGGCTTTTTTGTTTGTTCGCAAACGACTTTCCCGAGTTTGTTTCCAAAATTGGCCGAAATGGGAACAAACGTGGGCAAAAAGAAACAAACGTGGGGACATTTGCCCGAGTTTGTTCCCAAAATCTGCCAAAAAGTAAACAAACGCGGGGAAAAAGAAACAAACGCGGGGGAATGTGCCCGAGTATTGAGCATCAAGTAAGGTAAAGTTATGAGCGATTTTGTAGATCGAGTAACGGTACACGTTAAAGGCGGCGACGGCGGCAACGGATCCGCAGGCGTGCGCAGAGAAAAATATAAGCCACTTGCAGGGCCAAATGGCGGCAATGGCGGCAATGGCGGAAGCGTTATATTTGTAGCCGATCGTAATGCAAATAGCTTGCTCGACTACCGATTTATGCCGCATCGCGTGGCGCAGAACGGCACAATGGGCTTGGGAGATACAAAAGACGGCTCCAAGGGAGAAGATCTTATACTGCCAGTGCCAGTTGGAACCGTGGTTTTTGAGGCAAAGGGCGCTGCAGGCGCGCAGAAAAAGCCAGGCAACGTTTTGGCAGATTTGCAGCACGTAGGAGACAAGTTCGTAGTCGCCGCAGGAGGCGCTGGTGGTCTTGGAAACGCCGCTCTTGCAAACAAGGTGCGACGCGCTCCAGGATTTGCGCTGCTTGGCGAGCCTGGCGAAGAGCGAGACGTAATCCTAGAGCTAAAGTCAATCGCAGACGTGGCACTAGTTGGATTCCCATCTGCAGGAAAGTCAAGTCTGGTAGCTTCAATCAGTGCTGCAAAGCCAAAAATCGCAGATTATCCGTTTACAACGCTTGTTCCAAATCTTGGTGTAGTCAGCTTTGGCGAATACCGCTACACAATCGCAGATGTGCCAGGATTGATTCCAGGAGCTTCCGAAGGAAAGGGCTTGGGGCTTGAGTTTTTGCGCCACATTGAGCGCACGGAAATAATTGCCCATGTAATCGACTGTGCAACGCTGGAGCCAAATCGCGACCCAATCAGCGATTATAAGGCTTTGGAATACGAGCTTTCGCAATATGCAAATAAGCTTGATTTGCCACTTGGGGCAATTCCGATTCCAGAGCGTCCGAGAATTATTGTGCTCAACAAGATTGATGTTCCAGAAGCAAAAGAGCTGGCAGAATTTGTGCGCGGCGACTTTGAAAAAATGGGCTTGCCAGTTTTTGAGATTTCTACCGCATCTCACGAAGGCTTAAAAGAGCTTGGTTTTGCGCTTGGAAAGATGGTGGCTAGTATACGCGAAAAGCTTGCCGAGCAAGAGGCCGCGCGCGAAGAAGAACGCGTTGTTATTCAGCCGCTTGAGCAGCCAGCATTAAGACGCCGCAGAGATGATGGCCGTGGAAGCGCTAGCGACTTTACAATCGAGCGCGAAGAAGACAAAAATGGCGACTTTTGGTTTACGATTACTGGCACTAAGCCAGAGCGTTGGGTTGTGCAAACAAACTTCGACAATGACGAGGCAGTGGGCTATTTGGCGGATCGTTTGGCGAAGCTTGGTGTAGAAGACGAGTTACGCAAGAAGGGCGCTCGCCCTGGAGACGAGATTAGGATTGGCCGCGGAAATCGCATGGTTTGCTTTGACTGGGATCCAAGCATTGCAGCAGGTGCGGAAGGTTTGGATGGCGCAAGCCTTGGTGCGCGCGGAAAAGACTTGCGACTTGAGGCAAATGACCCGCGTGGCGCAAGGCGCACGAATGCGGAGCGCCGCCGTGACTATCACACAATGATGGACGCAAAGAGTGCCGTGCGAGACGCTATGATGGCGGAACGCAAGCAAGGGCATTGGGCGGATCCTTCTATAGACGACGACAAGCACGACGAACAGAGCCTATTTGGGCGTGGAGAGTAATTGATTAATAATGATTAGTAAAGCAATTGATCCTACCGAAAACGGGGTTCGGCGTTCAATTAGCAATGCGCACACAATAGTTGTAAAGGTTGGGTCTAGTTCGCTAACCGCGCCAACAGGCCATTTAGATGTGCAAAAGCTGCGCTCGCTAGTAGATGCCATTAGTCGCGCGCAAATCAACGGCGCGCATGTTGTGCTTGTGTCTTCTGGTGCAATCGCAGCAGGATTTGGGCTTTTGGGCTTTGATTCCAGGCCAAAAGACGTTCCAACTCAGCAGGCTACGGCTTCGGTTGGCCAAGGGCTGCTTATGGCGCAATACGAGCAGGCTTTTGCAAAATATGGTCTAAAAGTTGGGCAAATGCTTCTAACGGCAGACGTTACTATAAGTCCTTCGCGCTACCGCAATGCTCAGCGCACAATGCTTAGGCTGTTGGAATTAGGCGTTGTGCCAATTGTAAACGAAAACGATGCTTTGTCTAGCAACGAAATACGTTTTGGAGATAACGATAGGCTTGCGGCGCTTGTTGCAAACATTGTGCGAGCAGATGCGCTGGTGCTTTTAACCGACGTGGACGCGCTTTACACAGCTCCGCCTAGTGAGCCAGGCGCTAAGCGGATTGGCTTCGTTCCAGATGTTACAAGAGTGCTAGACGAAGTTAAAGTTGGTGCAAGTAGCTCGGGTGTTGGCACAGGCGGAATGGTAACCAAGATGGAGGCGGCGCATATTGCCGCGGTTTCTGGCATTCCAACGCTTTTAACGTGTGCAAGCAACGCTGCGGGCGCTCTGGCGGCGCAAGCCGTTGGAACCGTGTTTGCGCCAGTAAATTCGCGTGCTTCTTCTAGAAGACTTTGGATTGGGTTTGCGTCTAATCCGCGCGGGGCGATTATTGTTGACGCTGGCGCTGCTGCGGCCATTTGTGCGGGGCGAGCGAGCCTTCTGGCGGCTGGAATCGTAGGTGTTTCTGGCGATTTTTCTGCAAGCGACCCAGTGTGGATTGACGACGAGCAGGGTAATCACTTGGCAAAAGGACTAGTTGCATTTGATTCAGACGAGATTCCGCAAATAATGGGGCTTACAACGGACGGTTTGGAGGCCACTTTGGGGCGGCAATACGCGCATCCTGTGGTGCATCGCGATAACCTTGTGCTCTTATAGCGATTGCTGCTGCGTGAGGTTTTCCCGATTTTGTTGTTGATTTTGCTGTTTTGAGCTACATTTTCGGGAAAATCTTCCCGATTTTGTAGCTCGACACGCCGTTTTAAGCAACATTTTCGGTAAATCGCTCGCGCGGCTAATCCGTGCGAACGCAGAAACACCCAGCCCTCCTACACATCCAATAGGAAGCCTCGCTGGTTGAAGCGTAAACAAAATCGGGAAATAACGTGTAATGGCTAAACTGTAGAGTATGGCAGAAAATATCGCAGCAAATATGGCAGTAAATAGCGCAGAAGGCGCGTCGCAAATCGCAGAAAGCACACCTAACTCTCAATGGCACTCCATGAGCAATCGCATTAACAAAGTTGCTCCAAGCGCAACGCTTGCAGTAGATGGCAAGGCAAAAGCGATGAAAGCCGCAGGAATCGACGTTATTAGCTTCGGTGCGGGCGAGCCTGATTTTCCAACTCCGCTCTACGTTGTTGAGGCTGCCGCAGACGCATGCAAAGACCCAAAAAACTACAAGTACACAGCTACGGCTGGCCTTCCAGAGCTGCGCGATGCGATTGCGCGCAAAGTTAAGCGCGATTCTGGCTACGATGTTTGCGCGGATCAAGTTGTTGTAACAAACGGCGGCAAGCAAGCTGTTTACGAAGCATGCCAGATTTTGCTAAACGACGGCGACGAAGTTATTATTCCAGCGCCATATTGGACAAGCTACCCAGAGGCAGTAAAACTTGCAGGCGGCGTGCCAGTGGCGGTTATGGCTGGCGCGGATCGCGGTTTTGAGCCAGATATTGAGGCGATTGAGGCTGCTCGCACCCCGCGCACGCGTGCGATTATTGTAACTTCGCCTTCTAATCCAACGGGCGCTATTTGGAGCGCGCAAACTATTCGCGCGATTGGCGAATGGGCTGTAAAACACCACATTTGGGTGCTTTCCGACGAAATCTACGAGCATTTGCATTACGACGGCGTAAAAACTTCGTACATTGGCGTAGAGGTGCCAGAAGTGCGAAACCAGCTGCTTGTTTTGAACGGCGTTGCAAAAACGTACGCAATGCCAGGTTGGCGAGTTGGCTGGATGGTTGCGCCGCTTGAGGCCGCAAAAGCCGCGATTAAGCTTCAAAGTCACATGACTTCTAACGTTTCTAACATTTCGCAGCGCGCAGCTCTTGCAGCGGTTGGCGGATCCCTAGACGTTGTTACTAAAATGCGTGATTCCTTCGATGCTCGTCGCAAGGCGATTGTGCAAGCGTTAAATAGCATGGAAGGCGTAACTTGCCCTCTTCCGCACGGCGCTTTTTACGCGTTTGCAAACGTTGAGGCGCTTCTTAATCGCCCGCTGGGCAAGGATTCTAAGATTCCAGAAACATCGTCTGTGCTTGCGCAAATGCTTCTTGACGAAGCGCATGTTGCTGCTGTTCCTGGCGAGGCTTTTGGTGCGCCTGGTTACTTGCGATTCTCGTGCGCTTTGGCAGATAGCCAGCTTGCCGAGGGCATGAGTCGCATGAAGAAGTGGATTGAAAGCGGCAGCGCGTTTTAAAAATCGCAAGCTTCCGCGCATTTAGCGACACTCGCTAATCGCAATAAAATCCCTAAATCTTGCCCTTCCGCTAACATGAATGTTTGGCGGTTTTGCCAAATCAACCTTTTTAAGGTATGATTAGCAAGTTCACCTAGGGATGTGGCGCAATTGGTAGCGCAACGGTCTCCAAAACCGTAGGTTGTGGGTTCGAGTCCCGCCGTCCCTGCCAGTTTTATTGTTAACAATTTTCAAACGAAGGATTCAAGCATGGCCAAGGCAAAAGAGAAGAAGCCAAATTTGTTCATGCGTATTGGCATGTTCATTAGGCAAACCATTGACGAGACGCGCAAAGTCGTAGCTCCACACGGCAAAGAGCTGTTTGCTTGGTCTGCTTCCGTGTTTATTTTTGTTATTTTCTTGATGGTTTTTGTCACTGTTATGGACTTCGGTTTAGGCAAGTCCGTTATGTGGCTGTTTGGCTGATTTCGACGAATTTTGAGGGTGTGCAAATATGACTGACGAGTTGAATCTCGAAGATGTTGAGTCTGTAGATAATTTTGCTGATTTAGATGCAGCTTCCGTTGCTGCAGATGCGCCTGAGCAGTCTGAATCTACGGCTGCTGGCGATTTGCCAGCGGAAAATAGCGCCGATGCTGCTAGCGATGCTGATGTTGCTAGCGATGCAGATCCTGCAGATGCTGGCGCCGCAGCAGTTGCCGAGTTTTCCAAGACTTTGCGAACCCTAGAAGGCAAGTGGTACGTTCTTCACACCTACTCTGGCTACGAGAAGCGCGTTAAAACTAACGTTGAATCTCGCGTTCAAAGCTTTGGCCTGGAAGATAAGATTTTCCAGATTGAAGTGCCAATGGAAGAGGTTGAAAAGCACACAGACAAGGGCAAGAAGGTTATTACCCGCGTGCGCGTTCCAGGCTATGTTTTGATTCGCATGTGGCCAGACGAGAATGCTCGCCGCATTGTGCGCGAGACTGAAGGCGTTACTGGTTTTGTTGGCCCATCTAAGGAGCCAGCGCCGCTTAGCCGCAAGGAAGTTATTGACATGATGGCTCCTATGATTGCGTCTGAGGCGTTGAAGAAGGCTGGAGATAAGCCAGCGGCCGCTCGCAAGCGCAAGGTGGAAGTTGCTTACAAGGTTGGCGATCAGGTTACAGTTACCGATGGTCCATTTGCAACTATGGCTGCGGTCGTCTCCGACGTGGATCCTACAACGCAAAAGCTTACGGTTCTTGTTTCTATCTTTGGTCGCGAAACTCCTGTGGAGCTTGGCTTTAACCAGGTAGAGCCTATTGTCTGATTAAACTGCTTAACAGTTGTTTAACAGGTTTAATAGGTTTAATAGGTTTAGTCCTGCCGTTTAAGCGATTGATTTTCAATGAACTTTATCTTTTTGGATTCTGTTGATTCTACGCAAAACGTTGCACGCAAAGAGCTTCTTGACCATAACTTTAAAAGCTCACTAAGCGCAAGCCCGCTTATTTGCGCGGTTATTGCAAACAATCAAAGTGCTGGCCGCGGCCGTCTTGGTCGCAAGTGGGTTAGCAAGCCAGGGCAGAGTTTTATAGCGTCTTATGCATCTGTTTTACCCAAAAGCGTTGTTATGGATTCCAAATACAACGGCTGGCTGCCTATGATTGCTGGGCTTTGTGCTAGAGATGCGTTGATTGAATCACTTAAAGAAGTTGGCGCGCGAAAGGTCGCAGAAGCCAGCGAATCCTGCAAAGAAATAATGCTTAAATGGCCGAATGACATTTTTATTGGCGATTGCAAAGAGGGCGGAATCCTAACTGAAGTGGTTGCGTTTGCAGGCAATGAGTCTTTACAACAAAATGTTGGTGTGATTTTTGGAATCGGCCTTAATCTTAATGTGTCTAAAGAGTCGCTTCCAATTGAGCAGGCAACATCTTTACAAATGCATTACGCGAATCTTCCAGACGCTATGGAATTAAGGGATATTATTGCTAAGCGTTTGGCGCAAAATCTAAACAATAGACTAGCGAGTTTTGTGCAAAATCCTGCGCAAAGTGCATTATGCTTGCGTAAGGAAGTTAGCGCAGTTTGCTGGACTCTTGGGCGCAAAGTTAGCGTATATGCGCCAGACGTTAATAGCGAGTTAAATAGCAGCGAATACGTTAAAGGCGTTGCGCAGAGCATTAATGATGATGCTTCGCTTTCGATTTTTAAAGACTCTGGAGAATCTGTGATTGTGCATACGGGCGACGTATGCGCGCTTAGTGTTTGAAACAATCGCACTACAAGGCAGGTCGGAGCGCGCTCCTTCCTTGGTATTGCGCGAGGTTTGAGTATTTCTCTCCTCGCAAGTGACGCGCTCCTTTACGGGGGTCTTATGAACGTTAATATTCCAAGGCCTCAGTATGGCGCTATTTATTGCTCGTAGAGAAATACATCAAACCTTCTGGATATCTAGAACTTTTTCGTATCTTTCATCACCGAGATTCTCGATTTTTCTTGCTCTCTCGGCGAGTCACCACCTTCGGCGCTGAGGCTCACCTCTTTCGCGGCGAAAAATCTCGAATCTCTACCTTGCTTGCGCTCCGACCTGCCTTCGAGCTTAAAGCGTAGCGCGCGAACGACTTTCCCGTGTTTGTTTCCCGAATTGGCCGAAATGTAAACAAACGTGGGGGAAAAGAAACAAACGTGGGGGAATGTGCCCGTGTTTGTTTCCAAAATTGGCTGAAATGTAAACAAACGTGGGGGAAAAGAAACAAACGTGGGGGAATGTGCCCGTGTTTGTTTCCCGAATTGGCCGAAATGTAAACAAACGCGGGGGAAAAGAAACAAACGCGGGAAAGTAATCTTGCTTTTTATACAAAAAAGACCGCGGCGACGAGACTGCGGTCTTAGAATAGTTAGCGCGTTACGCTTGCGATTAATCACGCATAATCACGCTTCACGATCACGCGTTGCGCTTAAACGCGCCATACAATCCTGCGCAAGCAGCGCTAGCGATTGCAGCCTTAATAATATCGCCCACAATAAAGCCAGTAGAAGCCACGGCGATTGCCCACACAGGCAGGTGCATCATAAGCGATTGGCCTACAAATCCAAATGCGTAAATCACAAGCGAACCAACAACGGATGCTGCAAAATATGCGCCAAATCGTGCAAATTTCTTAGTAACAGAATCCTCTGGCATAGCGGCATTAACAACGCCTTCGAGAGCAGACTTTACAAGCGCAATCGCAGCCACGCCGAATACGAATCCAACAAGGAATCCAACGCTAGGGCCTGCAAAAGCCACAACGCCGCTCTTTCCGCCTGCAAACACTGGCATTCCAGCCGCGCCAATCGCAAGGTACATAAGAACAGAGCTAACGGCCTGGCGCCATGTCAAAGTAAGACCTGCTAAAGCCAAAACCAAAGTTTGCAAAGTTACAGGAACAGGAGTTCCAGGAATTGGCAATGCGCCAGCCATAGTGGCAGCGCTAATAAGCACGGCAAACAAAAACGCCTTAGCAAATGGAACAGCTAAGCGCGTAGCGTCAAAAGCCTTAGATGCAACTGCGCTAGAGTTTGCGCTAGAGTTAGATTCAAAATTAGCCACGATATCCTTCTTTCGTATTGTTTTTCGTTGCTGAATCAAACATTAGACAAAAATCGGGCGCTGCGCGTTGGAGAAGTTTACAAAAAATCGCATAATGTTTTGTTCAAATTTACGGATACTATAAGTCAAATTTCCTATAACTTGTAACGTATGGTTACGAATATCAAAAAAATACTTGTGGCAAATCGCGGCGAAATCGCGCTTAGAGTGATTCGCACTGCTCAAGAAATGGGAATCTCAACTGTAGCTATTTATGCGGCATCCGACCGTCAGGCACAGTATGTTGAGATGGCAAGCGAAGCGTACGCGCTTTCTGGAGACACGTACAGAGACACTTATTTAAACGAAGATGCGATTATAGATATTTTGCATAAAAGCGGAGCGGATGCTGTACACCCAGGCTACGGATTTTTATCGGAAGTGGCAAGTTTTGCGCAGAAGGTGATTGATGCGGGTGCTGTGTGGATTGGACCTAAGCCAGAAGCACTTATTGATTTGGGGGATAAAATAACCGCGCGGCGCGTGGCAACTCGCGCTAAAGTGCCGCCCGTTCCAGGAATTTCGGAGCCTGTAAAAGACATTCGAGAATTGCTGACTTTTGCGCAAACACACGGCTACCCAGTTATGATGAAGCGTACAGATGGCGGTGGAGGCCGCGGAATAACCGTTGTTCACAACGATGATGAGCTTCGCGGATTCTACATGAACCACGACGCTTTGCAAGGCGGCGACCTTGACGAGTACTTTATTGAGCGTTTTATAGACAAGGCCAGGCACGTGGAAACACAGGTTGGCCGCGATTCGCATGGAAACTTCACCATATATTCCACGCGCGATTGCTCGGTGCAGCGCCGAAACCAAAAGTTGGTTGAGGAAGCACCAGCGCCATTCCTTACCGATGACGAGAACGCGCAGCTTCACCGATATTCTCGTAACCTATTTGAAGCTGTTGACTACGTTGGTTTGGGCACGTGCGAATATATGGTGACTTCTCAACACAAAGTTTACTTCTTGGAAGTGAATCCACGATTGCAAGTGGAGCACACAGTTAGTGAGGAAGTTAGCGGACTAGATCTTGTGCGCGAGCAGCTTACGATTGCTGACGGCGGCGAGCTCACGCAAAATCACCCTTCGCGCGGGCATAGCTTTGAGCTTAGAATCACTTCGGAAGACCCGGCCACAAATCTTACGCCTAGTGCAGGCACGCTAACAAAAATAGAGTGGCCATCTGGTCCTGGAATCCGCGTGGATTCTGGCGTAGAAGTTGGAGATAGCGTGTCTCCAAAATTCGACTCCATGATGGGCAAGCTTATTGTTACGGCGCAAAATCGCGATGCGGCAATTGCTCGTGTAAGACGCGCGCTTAAGGAGCTTTGCATTGAGGGAGTGCCTACTCCTGCTAAGCTTTTTGAGCAGATTTTTAACGATCCTGATTTTACAGCGCAAGATCACGATTTTGATATTTCTACAAAATGGCTTGAACGCAAGTATTTGAACCGCACTGCGGCGGCGGCAAATGGCGGGCAGCCTGCTTCTTTGGATTCCAATAAGTCTGGTGAAGACGCGCAAAATAAGCCAACTAAAATGGAGTCTTTTGTAATAGAAGTAGACAATAAGCGCGTAAAACTTACGATTCCGCAAGATATTGTAGACAATCTTACTGGCTCTGCACGAGTTAGAAGCACAGTTCGCGCATCGCAGCCTCTTAGAGGTCGAGGCTTAAGAGGAGATACTCACAAGTCGGAAACGCCAAAGGACGCTCCTGGCGTGATTTCTGCTCCAATGCAAGCCGTGATTACGCGCGTAAACGTTGCGGAAGGTCAGAGCGTAGCCAAAGGCGATCTGCTTGCTGTTCTTGAATCTATGAAAATGGAAAACTACGTTTACGCACCTGCAGCAGGCGTGGTTACGGGCATTTTTGTAGGGCCTGGAGATGGTGTAGAAGCAGGCGAAAAGCTTGTAACAATTGATGTGACTAAAGGCGGTAGTGCAAAATGAGTGCGCTTACTAAAGATGCTACACAAGTTGCAAAAGATGTTAATAGAGATGATATGCAAGTTAATAAAGATATTCAGCCTACGCAGCCTACACAAAATATGCAGCCTCAGCGCGGAAAAGCAGCCGTAGAACACGCGGCTCGCCTTGCTAGAGACGCCGAGCAGAATGCTTTAGAACGCCAGCATGCAAAGGGAAAATCCACGGCAAGAGAGCGCTTGGATTTGCTTTTTGACACGGGAACGTTTGAAGAAATCGGCCGATTTAACGGCGGAGATATAAATAACGATGTTGCAGGATGTGCTGTAATCACAGGCTTTGGCGAAGTGTACGGCAAAAAAGTGGCCGTGTATGCGCAGGATTTTTCCGTTCGTGGAGGCACGCTTGGGCGCGCTGAAGGCCAGAAAATTTGCCATCTTCTAGACATGGCGTTGCAGCTTGCAGTTCCAGTTGTTGCGCTAATCGACTCGGGCGGCGCTCGCATTCAAGAAGGCGTTAACGCGCTTACGCAATATGGCAGAATCTTCAAAAAAACTTGTGAAGCAAGCGGTTTAATTCCGCAAATTTCCTTGATTTTAGGACCTTGTGCTGGTGGCGCAGTTTATTGCCCTGCTCTTACGGATTTTATAATCATGACTCGCGAGCATTCCAACATGTTTGTAACTGGTCCAGATGTTGTTAAGGCTGCCACAGGCGAGTCGATTAGCATGGACGATTTAGGCGGTGGATATGTGCATAACTCCACTTCGGGCGTTGCTCACTATTTGGGCGAAGACGAGGCGGACGCCATTGACTACGCGCGCACGATTCTTGCCTATTTGCCGCAGAATTGCAATCAAAATCCGCCAGCATTTGCCTACGCTGCCACTCGCGCAGACAGAGAAACCGCTAAGCAGCTTGCCACTATTGTTCCGAGCAATGATCGCCAGCCGTACGACGTTTTAGACGTTATTCGCGCAATCGTAGATTATGGCGAATTTGTGCAAGTTCAAGAGCTTTACGCGGCATCCGCGGTGGTTGGTTTTGCTTGCATAGACGGGCATCCCGTTGGAATAGTGGCAAATCAGCCTAAAGTCAATGCCGGAATTTTAGACGTTAATTCTTCCGAAAAAGTAGCGCGATTTGTGCGATTGTGCGACGCGTTTAATCTTCCTGTTGTAACTCTTGTAGACACTCCTGGATACAAGCCAGGATCGGACCAGGAGCACGCTGGAATTATTCGCAGAGGCGCAAAAGTGATTTACGCATACGCAAACGCGCAAGTTCCGCTTGTTACCGTGATTTTACGCAAGGCTTTTGGTGGAGCATACATTGTAATGGGCTCCAAGTCTATGGGCGCAGACTTTAACTACGCTTGGCCTACCAGCCAGATAGCGGTTTTGGGCGCTCAAGGAGCCGTGAACATTATTCATCGCAAGGATTTGCAAAAAGCAAAAGAGCGTGGTCAAGATGTTGAGGCTTTAAGAAAACAGCTTGTTGAGAATTACGAAAATACCACTGTAAACGCGAATCTTTCGCTGGAAACTGGCCAGATTGACGCAATGATAGATCCGGAGCAAACAAGAGATGTTATTGCTAATTCTTTGAAGATTTTAAGGAGCAAAAAACGTGTTTCTAGAACGGGGAAGCATCATGGAAACCAGCCAATGTGATTGAGAATTATTTGAGGGCGATTTGAGGGTGATTTGGCACGTGCGCAAATCGCAAGCAGCCGCTGGACGCGATTAGCGACAAGCCGCAAATAATCAAAAACACAAATAATCCAAAAACACAAAAATCTTAAAAATAAAACGTAAACCCACAAACAAAGGAAATAAAATGACAACATACTTATTTGACGAGTTGGCACAAACCCCACATATGCTTGTTTTTGCAGGGCAATCCACGCCGTGGGTTCAAGCGTTAAAAGAAACGCAAAAAGATGAAGACTTAAACGCGCAGCTTCGTGAGTATAACGATTGCGCCAAAAAACTTTTAAACAACATATATGCGCAGCTTTTAGCAAACGCAGGGAAAGACATAAACGTATTCGATGCTTTAGAATCTGCTGGAGAGCGCACGCAAGACGCGCAAATTAGCGTACCAGGAATTGCATTGGCGCAGCTTGCAGCGGTTAAAGATCTTACAAATCTTGGATACAATTTTGAAGTTTGCAAGCCAATCGCAGCTATTGGGCATTCCCAAGGCGTAATTGCGGCAAAAATGGTACAAGCGCGCTTAGAAGCTGGCTCTTGGCAGGCGGCGCAAAGCAAAATCGCGGAACTTTTAGCAATCGCATATATAATCGGTGCTGCTGCAGACCGTGAAGCAAGAATGTTGCAAATAAGTGCAAGCGGCAATGCTACGCCAATGCTTTCCTTAAAAGGTGTAACAAAAAAACAGGCAGAAGTGTTGATTTCTCGCGTGGAGCGCAAGCGTGCCGAAGTTTCGATAGCAGTTAAAAATTCGCGAAATCACATGGTGTTATCTGGTTATCCGCAAGACATGGAGGCCGTTTTAATCGAAGCTCAAAAAGAAGCCAAACATTCCAAAAAGTTGCGAGATTCTAAAGAGTGCGGAGGGTCTGTATTTTCTCCAATCGCAGAATACTTAGATGTTTCGGTTCCTTTCCATTCAAAAATGATGGAAGAAGCTGTTGAAAACGCGCAAAAGTGGGCTAAGCAGGCTGGAATAGATGCGGAGCTTACACGCCATCTAGCAAATCAGGTGCTTGTAGAACAAGTTGATTGGGCAAGTCAAATCAAAGAAACTTTGGCAAGTCTTGAAGATGCTGCGCAGAATCTTTTTGTGTTAGATATGGGCCCTGGAGAAGTGTTGGGCAAGCTTACGGGCGCTCTAGTGCAGGGTAGTGGCGCTGGAATAGTGGAAGCGGGAACAATGGCGGCTCGTGCTGCTGCTTCTACAATGGATGCTTCTTCCGCAAATTCTTTGCGCACTGTTTGCTGGAATAAATTTGCGCCGAAAGTTGTTGAAACCGAGTCTGGGCGCAGAGTAATAACAAAATTCAGCAAGCTAACGGGCAAGGCTCCTGTTCTTCTTGCTGGCATGACTCCAACAACTGTAGATCCGCAAATCGTTGCGGCTGCTGCAAACGCGGGATATTGGGCGGAGCTTGCGGGCGGCGGCCAAGTAACAGAAGAAGTGTTTGACAAGCATGTGGAAATGCTCCAAAAGCAGCTAAAAGAGGGAGCAACTGTAGAATTCAACGCCATGTTTATGGACCGCTATTTGTGGAATTTGCAGTTTGGTGGCAAGCGTATAGTTCCAAAAAAGCGCGCTTCTGGAGCGCCAATCGACGGCGTTGTTATTTCTGCTGGAATCCCAGAGTTAGACGAGGCAAAGGAACTTGTTAAAACTCTTCAAGAAGATGGATTCCCGTATGTTGCTTTTAAGCCAGGAACAGTTGAGCAGATTCGCCAAGTTATTCGCATTGCAAAAGCCGTTAAACCAGCAACCATTA
Source organism: Bifidobacterium sp. UMB1197 (assembly GCF_030217745.1). Lineage (NCBI taxonomy): Bacteria > Bacillati > Actinomycetota > Actinomycetes > Bifidobacteriales > Bifidobacteriaceae > Bifidobacterium > Bifidobacterium sp. UMB1197. The sequence goes on from NZ_JASOOL010000004.1 coordinate 39,094, forward strand.
TTGCGCAGGTAGAAGGCGGTTCTGCAGGCGGCCACCATTCTTGGGAGTCGTTAGACGATTTGCTTATTAACACTTATGCGCAGGTGCGTGAATGCAATAATTTGGTGCTTGTAGCAGGTGGCGGAATTGGCACTCCTTCGCGCGCTGCCGATTATATTAGTGGCGAATGGTCCAATGAGTACGATTTGCCAAATATGCCAGTGGACGCCGTAATGATTGGCACTGCTGCAATGACAGCAAAAGAAGCACATACAAGCCCGCAAGTTAAGAAGATGCTTGTTGAAACGCCTGGAATTGTTCAATCGCATGCTAACAGTGTAGAGGGTCTTGGTGCTAGTGAAAATCCGTTTGCTCCTATTGGAGAGCGCTGGGTGCCTTCTGGAAAAGTTGTTGGAGGAATGACAAGCGGATTAAGCCATTTGCATGCAGATATTTACGAGATTGAGAATGCGTCTGCGCGCTGTGGAAGGCTTCTTGTTCACATGATGAAGCATCCAGAAGAGCTTGAATTACGTAAAGACGAGGTTATTGCGGCTCTTAATACAACAGCAAAGCCGTATTTTGGCAATGTTGAGAGCATGACATACCAGCAATTTGCTCAGCGATTCCTTGACTTATGCTACCCGTGGGCGGATTCCACATACGCCACTCGCTACATGCATTTGCTTGAGCGAATTGAGGCGCGTTTTACGTGGCAGGATTCTGGAGAATTTGACTCAAGCCTGCCTTCTTTGCAAAGCGTTTGCCAAAATCCTCAAGAAGCTTTGAACAATCTTATTGAAAAGTTCCCAGAGGCAGCGCAAACAAACGTTATTCCAATGGATGCCGCATGGTTCCCAACTTTGGTGCGCGAATACCCTAAGCCAATGCCGTTTGTGCCAGTAATCGACAACGATTTGCTGCGCTGGTGGGGCCAGGATCAGCTTTGGCAGTCGGAAGATTCGCGCTACTCTGCAGACGCTGTTCGTGTAATCCCAGGGCCGATTTCTGTTGCTGGAATAACAACAATGGACGAGCCAATCGCAGATATTTTAGGGCGATTTGAAGCTTCGATTATAAGTCGTGCGGATGCTTGCGATTCTAGAGTTTCTCTTGCGCAAAGCGCGTTTAGTCAAAGCGCGTTTAGTCAAATCGCGTGCGCAAAAAATGTTGAAGAATACGTGCGCGCCTGCCCGAATATATCTTGGATTGGTCACGTAACTTCTAACCCAGCTTACGGAACGCAAGAATGCAGTGAAAACTACGTTATAAGCGTTGTTAGTGAAGAAGATAGCGTAATTAAGCTTGATTTAGATATTAAATTAGATACATTCTGGGATGATTTAAGCGGCAATGATTTAAGCGGCAATGATTTAAGCTGCAATGATTCAAACAATAATAAGAATCATGCTGTGAGAAACATTGTGATTCCGCTTATTGTAGATGCAAAGCGCGCAGGAAGCATACCAGTAGTAGACCGCGAGCGTCTCCCAGAGTACGTTTATAAAATGCTTGCCGCAACCGCAGGCATTGGAAACATTGCGATTACGGGAGATGCTTTAAGCGAGATGCCTAAAGTAGATGAAAGCAGCAAATCGCAAGAATCGCCATTTGGTGTAGTAAAGTCTTCGTACACGCTTTCCAGAAATCTTGGAATTGATCATGAATCTGCTACAGCTGGGCGACTTTCGGGCGGATTACAGCCGTCTAGAATTGTTCCAGACGCTCTAGTTGGCCCTGCTTGGCCAACGATTTATTCTGCTTTGGGGTCCGTAATGGTAAACGGGTATCCAGTAATCGAAGGCTTGCTTAATGCGGTTCATTTAGACCACTTAATAGAACTAGACGTTTCGAACGGCGATTTGCAAAAGCACGTAGGCGAGCGCGTAAACCTTGTTGGCTGGGCGCAAAGCGCGCAAGAGTCTGCCTCTGGGCGAGTTGTTACAATCAACGTTGTTCATTTAGCGCAAGACGGAACGCATCTAGCGCACGAAACAGAGCGATTTGCGATTCGCGGTCGCAGCTACAGCGCGGCTCTGCCAAAACCTGCTGCAGAGTATGGAGACGCAGCAGATTTGCATGGATATGAGGTGGATGCCACTCCTAGAAGAATGCTTAGAAGAGTGGTTTTGAACGCGCCTAAAGACATGACGGCATTTGCGCGCACTTCTGGCGATTTTAACCCAATTCACACTTCTTACAGAGGTGCTGCAATATCGGGGCTTAATGCTCCGCTTGTACACGGAATGTGGCTTTCGGCGGCAGCTCAGCACATTGCGCAAGCCTTGGATGAAAAAGGCGCGCACTACGAGTTGATTGGCTGGACGTACAACATGTACGGCATGGTGCAGCTTAACGACCAGGTTGAAATTACGGTTGAGCGTGTAGGAAAAGTTCGTCGCGCAGGGCTTGCGCTAGAAGTAACATGCCGCGTAAATGGGCAAATTGTGTCTAAGGCTAGCGCTCTTACAGCCGCTGCCCGCGCCGCCTTTGTATACCCAGGTCAGGGTATTCAAAAGCAAGGTATGTCGCTAGATGAGCGCGCCAAAAGCCCAGCCGTGCGCGAAACTTGGCAGCGCGCCGATAAGCTTACTCGCGAAAAGCTTGGATTCTCAATTCTTGCTGTTGTTCGAGATAATCCTAAGGAACTAACAGCAAATGGCGTAACGTATCGTCACCCAGAAGGTCTGCTTAACTTAACGCAATTTACGCAAGTTGCGCTTGCCACTGTTGCTTTTGCTCAGACGGCTCGCTTGCGTGAAGCTGGATGCGATATTTGGCCAGCCTACTTTGCAGGCCACTCGCTTGGCGAATACAATGCGCTAAGCTCGTTTGCTCAGATTATTCCGCTGGAAACAGTGTTGGAGCTTGTGTTCCACCGCGGATCTACTATGCATCATTTGATTGAGCGAGATGCGCAAGGCAGATCCAACTATAGAATGGGAGCTTTGCGTCCAAATCAGTTTGGTGTAGGAGACGATGGTGTAAACGCGTATGTTGAAGGAATCTCCAAGCAGACTGGCGAGTTCTTGCAAATCGTAAACTACAATTTGGCAGGTCAGCAGTATGCGATTGCAGGAACGGTAAAAGGTCTTAAAGCCTTGGCCAAAGATTCCGCTAAGCGTGCTGAGGAATATGGCGGAAAGCCGCCGTTTATGCTTGTGCCAGGAATTGATGTGCCATTCCACTCCAAGCTGCTTAGAAAAGGTGTGCCAGAGTTCCGCAATAAGTTGGATTCGTTGCTGCCTAAGCATATTGACTACTCGGTGCTTGTTGGCCGCTATATTCCAAACTTGGTTGCGTGCCCATTTGAGCTTACTCGCGAGTTTGCGCAAAAGATTCTAGACGTTGTGCCTTCGGAGCGTATTAAAGATGCGTTAGAGAATGATGAAGTTTGGAATTCTTATGCTGCAGACGAGCAAAAGCTTGGTAGATTGCTTCTTACGGAGCTTCTTTCTTGGCAGTTTGCTTCCCCTGTTCGCTGGATTGAAACGCAAGCGCTTATGTTCTCTAGTGCTTCTTGCGGCGGATTGGGTGTAGAAGAATATGTTGAAGTTGGTTTAGCAAACGCGCCAACTTTGGCAAATCTTGGCGCAAAAACGCTTGCAATGCCAGAGTTTAGCGGCCATCGTGTTGCTGTTTATAACGTTGGGCGAGATGAGAGTCGTGTTTATAAAACAGACACAGATTCGCTTGTGCCAGAAGTTTTTGAAGATGATGAAAGCGCGGTTGCTAATCCAACGGTTGCTGGCGATTCTTCCCACGCTGCCGCACAAAAATCGGAAGCTTCCGCCACAGCGCCTTCCGCGGCACCTGCTGTATCTACTCAAATAAATGCAAATAATTCTGTGCAAAATGCGTCAAATGCGTCAAATGCAACGCAAAATGCAACGCAAAATGTGCCATCTGCGCCATCTGGCTCTGTTGCAGATATTGCATTTAAGGCGTCTGACGCTATTGAAATGCTGATTGCATACAGCGCCAAGATTCGCGCCGACCAGATTGGCGCTGCCGATACCACAGATACGCTAACAAACGGTGTATCTTCTAGGCGAAACCAGCTTTTAATGGACATAAGCTCCGAGCTTGGAGTGCCTAGCGTGGATGGCGCCGCAGAAGCTCCAATGAGCTCGCTAAACAAGCTGGTTAATTCTGCAGCTCCGCGCTATAAGGCTTTTGGTGCTGTGCTTAGCGATATTGTGCGCGAACGTCTTCGCAGCTTGTTTGGTGCAGCTGGCGTAAAGCCTGCTCAGGTAGATAAGCGCATTATGGAAGTTTATAAGCTTGGCGAAGGCTGGCGTGCGCACGTTTTGGCGGCTCTTGTTTTGCAAACGCGTTCTGGCGCAAGCGTTCGAGGCGGAGATTTGGCGCAGATTGGCGCGGATTGTGCAAAGAATGCAGCTCAGGCAGAAGCCATTATAGATGCCGCTATACAAAGCGTTGCTAAAGCTAAGGGAGTTCAGGTTTCGATTCCAGGCTCTGGCGCGGGCGCTGCTTCGGGTGCGGTTGTTGATTCTGCTGCCTTAGATGAGTTTGCGCAAAAGGTGGTTGGAGCTAATGGCGTTTTGGCTGCTACTGCTAAGTTTGTGTTAGCAAAGCTTGGCGTTGAGGCTCCTCATGCCCAGGTGGAGGAAGATGAAAATGCTGCCGTTGTTGCAGCCGTGGAAGCCGAGCTTGGGTCGGATTGGCCAAAGCAGGTGGAGCCACGATTTGACGAGCGCAAGGCGATTCTTTTCGATGATCGCTGGGCTAGCGCTCGCGAAGATTTGGCTAGCCTCTACTACAATTCCAGGGATGGTTTCTACACAAACAATCCCGAAGATCTTGAGTACGTTAGAGAAACTTTGAACCGCTACGGTAGCTTTGTTGGCTTAGGCCGTGCAACTGCTTGCGAAGCTGAGTGGTTTGCTAAAAAGTGCAAAGACATTAACTACACGGTATTGTCTTCCATCTTTAAGCAGATTGCGGAGGAAGCGCTAAAGTCTACTAGCGATTTGCCTAAGTTGCGTGATCATTTCTACTATGGAGACGATTCGCAAATCTTCTCAAATTGCTTTGAAGGAGACGTTGCTGTTGTAACAGGCGTTGCGCCAAATTCGATTGCAGCACGAGTTGTGACTGGTCTTCTAGAAGGCGGAGCTACGGTTATTGCCACTTCTCACAGCTTTAAGCCAAGTGTAAAAAAGTGGGCTAAAGAAGCTTACCGACTTCACGCAACCGCTTCGGCTAAATTGTGGCTTGTTCCAGCAAACTTGTCTAGTTACCGAGATGTTGACGCTCTTGTAAAGTGGGTTGGTACGGTTTCTAAGAAGGTTAGTGGAGCTACAACCACCATTTTGAAGCCGGCATACAGCCCAACGTTGTTCTTCCCATTTGCTGCTCCACCAGTTAATGGAACTTTGGCGGATTCTGGTGCGCTTTTTGAATCGCAATCAAGGCTTATGCTTTGGGGCGTTGAGCGCGCAATCGCAGGATTTGCGCAAATCGGAGCAGATACAGATGTAAAGCATTGTATGCACGTTGTTTTACCAGGTTCGCCTAATCGCGGTATTTTTGGCGGCGACGGAGCTTATGGCGAAGTCAAGAGCGCATTCGACGCCATTGTTAACCGCGCGCATGCAGAAAAAGTGTGGTCGAATCGCGTAACGTTTGCTCATCCAAAGATTGGCTGGGTGCGCGGAACTGGCTTAATGGGAGGCAATGATCCTCTTGTGGAGGCTGTTGAAAGCCGTGGCTTAAAAACCTTTACAACAAGCCAGATGGCGAATCTTTTGCTTGATTTGTGCACTAAAGACGCGCGCGAGCGTGCTGCCCAGGCGCCTCTAGACGTTGATTTAACAGGTGGATTAGGCTCGGAGCCGCTTGACTTGAACGAGCTTAAAGCGCAGGCTTTGCAAGAGAATAGTCGTAAGCAGGCTGATAAAGATGCTGCAAGCAAGTCTGAAATCAAGTCTGAAGTCAAGTCTATAAATAAGGCGCTTCCGTCTCCAAATATTCCAACTCAAGCAAGCGTTAACTTGGAAGATTGGAAGAACGTAACAGCAAAGCCTAAAGACCAAATCGTTATAGTTTCTGTTGGTGAGATTGGCCCGTGGGGCTCTGGCCGTACACGCTTTAGCGCCGAGCAGTCAATCCAAGATGACGGAACGGTTTCGCTTTGTGCAGGTGCTGTTTTGGAATTGGCTTGGAGCATGGGCTTGCTCACTTGGCAAGATTCACCAAAGCCAGGCTGGTACGATGCGGAAGGCACACTTGTGCCAGAAGAAGACATTGCAGAAAAGTATCGCGACGAAGTAGTGGCTCGCTCGGGAATCAGGCCATTTGAAACTGGCATGGGCGGCGACTACAAAGACGGAGCAGACGAAGAAGAAGCCGAGATCTTCCTTGACCACGATGTATCTTTCAACGTTGCTACAGAGCAAATTGCGCGCGAATATGTGGCGCTAGACGAGGAGCATACCGAGATTTCTAGCGACCCAGAGTCTGGCGAATGGGTTGTTACGCGCAAAGCTGGATCCATGATTCGCGTGCCAAGGCGAGCAGCCATGACGCGCACTGTTGGTGGGCAATTGCCTAAGGGCTTCGACCCATTAAAGTGGGGTATTCCAGCATCGATGGTTGGAAGCGTAGACCCGATTGCGCTTTGGAACATAGTTGCCACCGTTGACGCCTACATTTGCGCAGGATTTACGCCTTCGGAAATTTTGCAAGCTGTGCATCCGTCTCTTGTGGCATCGACTCAAGGCACAGGATTTGGCGGAATGACGTCTATGCGAAAGCTGTATTTGGATAGATTCCTAAATCATGAAATTCCTACAGACGTGCTTCAAGAAGCGTTGCCAAATGTTGTTGCAGCTCACGTAATGCAAACGTATATTGGCGGTTATGGAAACATGATTCAGCCAGTTTCGGCATGCGCCACTGCTGCCGTTTCGCTAGAAGAAGGCGTTGATAAGATTGCGCTCGGCAAAGCCGACTTTGTTGTAACGGGTGCGATTGACGATATTGGCGTTGAGTCCGTGGTTGGCTTTGGCAATATGAATGCCACTGCAAACAGCGAGGAGATGTACGAAAAGGGTATAAATCCGCGATTCTTCTCTCGCGCGAATGATCGCAGGCGCGGAGGATTCTTGGAAGCACAAGGCGGCGGCACGATTCTTGTTACGCGTGGAGATATTGCGCTTAAGCTTGGTTTGCCTGTTGCTGGCGTAGTTGGATTCATTCACTCGTATGCGGATGGTATTCACACTTCGATTCCAGCTCCAGGATTGGGCGCGCTCGCTGCAGGATTGGGCGGCCGCGATTCCAAGCTTGTGCGCGATTTGGCGGCGCTTGGTGTTACTCCAGACGATATTGCTGTTGTTTCTAAGCACGATACGTCTACAAACGCAAACGATCCAAACGAGTCCGAGTTGCACAATACGCTTGCGCATGCGATTGGGCGTACAAGCGGAAATCCGCTATTTGTGATTAGCCAAAAGTCGCTTACTGGCCACGCAAAGGGTGGCGCATGTGTGTTCCAGATTAATGGATTGACTCAGCTGTTTAGAAGTGGGTGGGTTCCAATCAACGCTTCGCTTGATTGCGTGGATCCTAAGCTTTCGCGCGACGACCACATGGTTTGGTTGCGAAGGAGGATTCACATTGGCTCTGTTAAAGCGGCTCTGGCTACATCGCTTGGATTCGGGCATGTTAGCGGATTTGTGGCGCTTGTGCATCCTGGTGCGTTTGAGGCGGCTGTGGCTGCTAACGCTGGCGTGGATGCGCTTAACGAGTGGCGAGCAAAGGCAAATGCGCGCTTGGCTGCGGGCCAGCGACTCTTGCAAGAGGGCATGATGGGCCATGTACAGCTGTTTGAGCCTGTGGAAAATCGCCGTTTGCTTAAAGACGGTACGCGCATGCCAGATGGATCTCGCTACGATGGGCATGAGGCAGAAAAAGCTATGCTGCTAAACCCAGATGCGCGCCTAGATGCCAGCGGCTATTATTGCTAACGAATCGACGATTTTGCGTTTGGAGCGTAGTACGGTTTCCTTACTTGGTATTGCGCGAGGTTTGAGTATTTCTCTCCTCGCAAGTCCCGTCGCTACGCTCCTCTTTTATTGCTCGTAGAGAAATACATCAAACCTTCTGGATATCTAGAACTTTTGCGTGTTTTTCATCACCGAGATTCTCGATTTTTCTTGCTCTCTCGGCGAGTCACCACCTTCGGCGCTGAGGCTCACCTCTTTCGCGGCGAAAAATCTCGAATCTCCACTTCATTTGGCGTAATCTATGTAATCTTGTAAAGCGCTCATGCAAGTCGTAGTGCTTAGAATAGTTAGGAAGTGAGCTTAATGATTGCAGGCATTGGTCACGATGTTGTACAGATTGCACAATTTGCGCAACAAATGCAACTAATATCGCAGTTATATTTTTAACTTTTGTAAAAATTGCAAAAGTGTTATAATGACTCTTTACGTGCAAAATTGCGGAAAATTCAAGGTGCTTATGATGATTTGCGCTCAAAATAAGCAATCTTATATGTAAACCAAAGTTGGTTGTAATAAGAAGTGAAACATAGTTGTGTCACCCATAGTTTTCATGTTTTGCATGGCAATAAAACAATATAGAAGCATGTTTGTGCCAACGGAGGAAAGGATATGCAGATGGTCACTCATCGCCACCTTGCGTCGAAAATAGTTTCTATGATTGCAGCGAGTGCAATGTTAATAACAGGTTTTGCTGTTGTTGGCAATGCAAGCGCTATTAGTGAGTCTAGTAATTCTCAATCTAGCAATCTAACTCTTAACCGTAAGGGTGTTATTGTTACTGCGTTCCAGCAAACTTGGAATAGTATTGCTCAAGAATGCAAAACAACTTATGGTCCTGAGGGCGTGAGTTATGTGCAAGTGTCTCCTCCAAATGAGCATGTAAAGGGTACTCAGTGGTGGACTTCTTATCAGCCTGTGAGCTATAAATTAAAGTCAAAACTCGGCGATAAAGATGGCTTTAAGAAGATGATTGCTACTTGCAAGGATGCAGGTGTTGGAATTATTGCTGATGCTGTTATTAATCACATGACTGGTGCTGGTGACACTCATACAGAGGGTGTTGGTGGAAGTAAATATAGTGCTGCTAAAGAAGATTTCCCAGATGCTGGTTATACTAAAGCAGATTTCCACACAGCTACTGGCAATATAGGCAATTACCACGATGCAAATGAAGTTTGGACTCACCGCCTTTCTGGTTTGCTTGATTTGGATACGTCAAAGCAGAATGTGCGCGAGACTTTAGGTAAGTACTTTGCTCATTTGCTAAAGCTAGGTGTTGATGGCTTCCGTATCGACGCAGTAAAACATATTTCTCCAACAGATATGGCTGCGATTAAAGCTGAAGCTGCAAAAGCTTCTGGTAAGAGTGTTAATGACATTTGGTGGATGCAGGAGACGATTGGTGATCCTTCTGAAGCTAAAGAAATACAGCCAGATCGGCATTTGAATGAAGGTGAAGTTAACGAATTCCAATACTCGTACCGATTAAAGAGTGATTTTTATGGCTCAATATCGAATCTAAAGAATATTACTGATAGACTTGTTCCAAGCGATAAAGCTTCGATTTTCGTTACTAATTGGGATACTCCTCGAGAAAATTATGTGCGCACGCTTACCTATAAGGATGGTCCTCGCTACGAGCTTGCAAATGCGTTTATGCTTGGCTATCCGTATGGAAATCCAAACATTTACTCGGGGTATAGGTTTGAGAATGGTCATAAGGATGATGGTGCGCCTAATGCTACCGATACGTCTGTTCCAGATGTGTCTTGCGGCAAGGATTCAAAGTGGCAGTGCACTCAGCGTTGGACTTCGATTCGCGGAATGGTTGGCTTCTTTAAGGCTGTAAATGGTGCTCAAGTCACTAATTGGCAAGATGACGGCAATAATAACATTGCTTTTAGTCGTGCAGGCAAGGGATTCTTAGCAATAAACAATACGCCAAACGCAAAGAAAGTTTTGTACACTACTGATTTGCCAAATGGTGAATATTGCAATGTGTATGAGGCTGGAAACTGTTCTAAGACTGTTAAAGTTACAGATGGCAAGGTTGCTGCGACTATTGCTCCTTATTCTGCAATTGCTTTGCATGTGGATGCGCTTAAGAACAATATTTATGAAAAAGTAAAATCTAATACGGCACGTGATGAATCTGATCCAAAATACAATGTTGACGATGTTCAAGACCAGTCAACAACTGTCTATTTTAATGCTAAGAATAGAAGTCCTAAGCCAAGTTCCGTAAATATTCATTATCAAATCGGCAATGGATCTTGGACTGCAGTTCCTGGTAGACCAATGCGCAAAGTTTGCAATGATTGGTTTGCAAGAACAATTCCTAATAATGGCAAGCAAATTACTGCTGTATTCAACGATGGTGGAGATAAGTGGTATCACTTAAATAATTCAAATAATTCAAATAATTCAAATAATGGTAATTTCACTATTCCTGCTACTGCAAAGAATTATGTAGTAGATGCAGATTTGAAAGGTTCTGAATTTGCTGAAATTCCTTGCAAAGTAGAATCTTCAAAGCCTTCTGCATTAAAGACGAAGATTGTTATTCACTATAAGCAAAAATCTGATGACAATCGCAATATGGGCGTTTATATCTGGGGTCTTAAAGATGCTCAAGGTAAGGCTATAGATGGTGCTTGGCATAAGTTCAATGGTCAAGACGCTTTTGGTAAGACTTACACAGTTGAGGCTGATGGCACTTACGAGAGTGGAAAAGTTGGATTTATTATCGTTGAAGACATATCAAATGGTTGGAATGATGGTAAGAAGGACGGCGGAGATCGTAAGGTCTGGCAAATCGAAGATGGTGTTGGCGAAGCTTGGGTTTACGGAGGAGATTCAAATACCTTTGCCGAACCTCCATCTGAAGTTGCTAACAAGCTTAATAACATTAAAACGTTAAACGTTACTGTTCACTACCGCAGAACAAACAAGGATTACGCTGGTTGGAATCTTTGGACTTGGTATGGTAGTAATAATGGCGTAAAGCAAGATTTTACGGCTCATGATGATTTTGGCAAGATTGCAGAATATACGTTTACGGATAGTAATGGCGTGAAAGATCCGAAGTTTATTGTGCGCTATTCTATGCAAGGCAACGATTGGGTTTCTAAAGATCCTGGCGAAGGCGATCGCGCAATTCCTGCAAAAGCAATCACTTTAAGTCAAGATGGTAACACTGGTAATGCTGAAATCTGGCTTATGCAGGGCGATAGTAGAGTTTACTTAAGCCCAAACGTAATCAACACGAAGGCTAATGCTATTAACGCTGATATTACGTCTTTGAAGGAATTTACTGTAAATGTGAGTGGCGACCCTTCGGAAGTAAAGAAGGAAAATGTTACTGTAACTGATGTTACAGATTCAAAGAAAGATCAACACAAGCCAATAGATATTTCGCAAGTTGCTGTTGTAGATAATAAGATTGTAATCACCGCAAAGAGCGACTTAGATCTTAAGAAAATGTATGAAATCAACATTAAAGGTGTTGGTGGAATGCCTAAAACAGTGTCTGCTTCAACTGTTAAAGGCTCTAAGGTTGTTCGCACTGATGAGTTCGATCAAAAGTATGCTTACAATGGCGATGACTTGGGTGCTGTTGTAAAAGATGGTTCTACGACTTTCAAGCTTTGGGCTCCAACTGCTACAAAAGTGGAGTTAGTAACTTATAAGTCAACTGATGAAAAAGAGCAAGAAGATAAAAAGCAAGATATGACTCTTGGCACAGAAGCTGGAAAGCTTGGCGTGTGGAGTATTACTACGAGTGATGCAAAAGCTGGTACTGCTTACACGTACAAGGTTCATTTTGCAGATGGCACTGTAAATAATTCTCCAGACCCTTATGCAAAAGCTGCTGTGCGAAATGGAATGAGATCCGTTGTATTCGGTAAAGATACTGGTAATCCTGTAACTCGTATGGCATCGTTTGGTAAGCGTCCAACTGATGCGACTATTGCAGAAATGAATATTCGCGATTTCTCGATTCATGAAAGTTCTGGCGTAGATGTTGCAAAGCGCGGAAAGTATCTTGGTGTAATTCAATCTGACACTAAGAATGGAAGCAATCCAACTGGCTTTAATTATTTGAAGTCCCTCGGCATCACTCACGTGCAAATCATGCCAATGTATGATTTTGGTTCTGTTAATGAAGATCTTAGAGTTGACTATGCAGAGAAGAACGACAAAGATAATCCTCACCAAAACTGGGGATACGATCCAATCAACTACAACGTTCCAGAAGGCTCCTATGCGTCTGATTCAGCAAATCCTGCTACGCGTATTACGGAGCTAAAGCAAATGGTTGAAGGTTTGCATAAGGCTGGCTTGCGTGTGATTATGGATGTGGTTTATAACCACGTTTATAACGCGCAAAAGAACGCTTTTGGCCAAACTGTGCCAGGCTACTACTTCCGTTACAACGATGACGGCAGCTTGTCTAATAGATCTGGTTGCGGAAACGATACTGCTTCAGAGCGCAAAATGATGCGCAAGTATATTGTTGACTCTGTAAAGTATTGGGCAAATGAGTACGGTATTGACGGCTTCCGTTTTGATTTGATGGGATTGATTGACCTTGAAACCATGAGTCAAGTGCGTAAGGCTGTTTATGACATTGATAAAAATTCGATTATTCTTGGCGAAGGCTGGGATATGAGCCAATTGCCTTACGAAAACCGCACTATTCAGCCTAATGCGTATAAGCTTGCAAGCAATAATGGCGTTGCATTCTTTAACGATTCCTTCCGTGATGCTGTAAAAGGCCAGGGAGATGAAGGTGTTGCTGGATTCGTGTCTGGAAACAAATATAGCGACAATCTAGTTATGCAAAATCTTTACGGCTGCCAGCCTGGAAACGCAAGCTGCCGAGATAGGCATTACGCGAATGCTGGTCAGACTGTGCAATATGTTGAAGCTCACGACAATCTTAATCTCTACGATAAGTTGAAGAAATCCTTGCCTAATGAGACAAAAGAGAATCTTAAGAAGCGAGTAATGCTTGCTAATTCGCTTGTAATGTTTGCTCATGGCATGCCATTCTTTGAGCTTGGTCAAGAGTTCTTACGAAGCAAGAATAGTAATGCAAATAGCTACAATGCTGGCGACGGTGACAATTCCGTTAAGTGGAATTTGGTTAATAAGAATTCTGATGCTGTTGAATACTTCAAGGCATTGATAAAGTTAAGAAACGAGATTCCAGCTTTACGTGATTCTGAATATTCTGATGTTAATAATATGCATTGGATTAAGAGTAGCGAAGGAATTAATGCGTTTAGTGTTGACTCCAACAATAAAACGTATGTGTTTATTTTCAATGCTAATAACAATGATGCTGACGTAAATATTGGCAAAGGAAAGTATCGCGTGCGCATTGCTGATGGAAAGTCTAACGGCAATGATGAGTCAAATTGGCATGAAGCATCTGTAAATGATAGTGGAAATTACAAGGTTTCTGCTCTTTCGACTGCTGTGCTTGTGAAGAATGTTGAAAAGAAGGATGATAATCCTTTTGCAAAGATTAATGCTAATGATGTTCTCCAATATAAGATGAATCCTTTAGATATTAATAAGTTGGAGGATGAATCTAAGCCTGGTACACAGCCTGGTACGCAGAATCCAAATCCATCTACGCCTGGGCATGAACAAACTCCTGGCACTGTAACTCCTACACCGCAGCCACCTGCTCCTGGTCCTGTAGTGCCAAATCCAGCTCCAGCTCCTGGTCCTCATCCACAACCAGCTCCTCAGCCAGCGCCAGTTCCAACTCCAACTCCTGGAGAAACTCATCCTGGAACTCATGAGCCAAATCCATCTACGCCTGGTCATGAGCAAACGCCTGGTCAAGTGACGCCTGCTCCTGCTCCGTCACCGACACCTCAACACCAGCCGTCTGAGCATGAAACTCCGTCTAAGCCGGATCATCTTAAGCCAGATCAGTCTAAGACTGAAACTCCAGCTGAGCATCCAGCGCCAGCTAAGTCTGAGCATTCTGCACCAGCTAAGCCGGTAGAATCTGCTCCTGTGCCTGCTGCTCCACAAACAGTTCAGCAGCTTAATCCAGAATTAAAGGGAACTCTCAGTGTTGGTAACAATAACGTTGCAAATGCAGGTGTTGTTAACAGTGTGAGAATTAATGTTGTGAACAGCGAGTTCACTGAGCGTTTGCAGCGTGATGGAGTAGTTTATGCTTACGCATACATTTACTCGTCTCCGCGCTTGCTTAAGAGTGCCGATGGCTCAAAGTTTGTTGCTGTTCGAATGGTGAATGGCAAGCCTCAGTTTAACGCTATGTTCCCATCTGGGTACTCTGGTAAACACACTGTTTTGCTTGTAGACGAGCATGGAAAGCAGTTAGCGTGGACGGATATTACTGTTGTTAACAATAGTAATTCGAGACGTGATGGTTTCCATTTGCAAACTGGTAGTAACGTTCTTACTGTATTTGCGGTATTTATTGTGCTTGCTTTTGTTGCAGTTATTGCTCGTTATAAAGTTGCATTTAGATAGATTTGTGACTTTGAGTTTTTGTAGTGCGCTCCGACCTGCCTTTTCGCTTAAGCGTAGTGCGCGAAGGCAATTCGGAGCGCTGAGCTTGCTCAAGGTTGAAAGCACGGTGTGCTTTCAACGCAAGCGAAGACGTTCGCGCGCTTAGACCGCGCGAACGACAGGACCTGCCTTTTCGCTTAGAGCGTAGCGTGAAAAGGCAAATGCGCGCTTGGCTGCGGGCCAGCGACTCTTGCAAGAGGGCATGATGGGCCATGTACAGCTGTTTGAGCCTGTGGAAAATCGCCGTTTGCTTAAAGACGGTACGCGCATGCCAGATGGATCTCGCTACGATGGGCATGAGGCAGAAAAAGCTATGCTGCTAAACCCAGATGCGCGCCTAGATGCCAGCGGCTATTATTGCTAACGTAGACATGAGTGTGGCTAATCCGCAATAGCGATTTTCCGCGTTCTTTCCCGATTTTGTAGCTTGACACGCCGTTTTTAGCTACAAAGTCGGGAGATTTTTCCCGATTTTGTAGCTCGACACGCCGTTTTGAGAAACAAACGCGGGGAAATGATCTTGTGTTTGTTTCCAAAAACACCAAAAATGGGAACAAACGCGGGGGAAAAGAAACAAACGCGGGCAAATCGCTTGTGTGGATTAGCCGCTCTTTATCGTAGTTAGGAAGTGAGCTTAATGATTGCAGGCATTGGTCACGATGTTGTACAGATTGCACAATTTGCGCAACAAATGCAAGATAGCAATGGATGGCGCTCGCTATTTTCCGCGCGCGAGCTTAGACAATGCGCCATGCGAGCGCACTTAAAGAACGACGCTGAGGCGATTCACGTTGCTGCTCGCTGGGCTGGTAAAGAGGCGGTTATAAAAGCGTGGTGCGAGGCTTTATCTTTGTTTGAAGATGCAAAATATCCTTACACATTAGATAACACTCCATGGGCAAGCATTGAGATTTTAGATGATTCTCGTGGTTGCCCAAGCGTTCATCTTGATGCTGCTGTTAATGAAAAGCTTATGCAATCTTTGAGCACGGTTCCTATGATTAATGCACAGAATGGCTTTTCTATTAGATGGCATGTGTCTTTAAGCCACGATGGTTTGTTTGAAGACGCATCTGCAATCGCCTCTGCGTTTGTTGTTTTAGAGTTATGCGATTTTTAATCATAAAACTTTAATCTAGCTAACTGCAGTGCGTATTGTGCGTATTGCATGTATTGTTCGTATTGCACAATTTAGCGCGAGTGTCGAAAGTTGCTTTAGGTCTAAACAGTCTGTATAATTAATCGAGTTGCTGTTTTGCAAGGTAATTAATAGCTTGCAAAATTCGCAGATTGCGGATGTAGCTCAATGGTAGAGTATCAGTCTTCCAAACTGATGACGCGGGTCCGATTCCCGTCATCCGCTCCATTTTATTCTCACTTTTTATACTCACTTTTTATTCCACTTTTTTCTTGCAATCTTTCTCGTGATTTTTCTTGTGATTTATCCCCATTTCTGCCAGTTAGCGTTTCTAAAGGTGTTTGCGCATGTTGCTATTGTTATAACGGTTAAACACGTAAAAACATGTGTCTGGAGGAGTTTTGGGACAGATTATCGTACGTGTAATTGCAGGTTTAGCTTCTATAGCAACAGCTCTTGTTGTTAACGCTGCTCCTGCGTTTAAAGTTGAAAATCGTTTGGATTTTAAAAATAGTACTTCTAAAGTTGTGGACAGCACGAGTAATGCTGATGGCACGAATGACGCAGATAGTGCAGATAGCGACCACAACACCATTGGCGATTACCGTTTAAGCGATAATCCTAATGGCAATTCAATCAATGATTCTAAATTACCGGAAAAAGTCGCATCTTCCCTTAAAAACAAAGACGAAGTTGTTTCTTCAAAGTATGCGCTTACATCTAATGGTAAATTAAAATCGCTTAAAACTGGCAAGATTATTACGGATTCTAAGATTGTTGGAACTAAAGATAAGCAGCCAGATCCGCTAGTTAAAAGCAACGGGGAACGCTTTACGCCTATTTCGGTTGGTGATTTACGAAAAGACATAAAGCGCGCAAATAAAGAAGATTCTTCTAAAGGCGAAAATGTTAATGTTTCCGCCAAAAAGCGTATATCCAAGCATAATAGAGTTGTTCTTATAAGTAACACTCAAAATAACTCAGAAGGCTCTACTTTAAGGTCTCAAGCAAAGGAATTGCAGGAATCTGGTTCTAAAACATCTGCCGATTTAACCAGTGATGCATTGCAAGGAGCCTATTTGCCAACAAACGGATTTGGCACTAGGTGGGGCAATTACAACGGGACTAAAGCGTTCTACACTGGCAATGGCAACTTGTTTGCATACAACGCAAGAGGCGTGATTGATGTTTCCGAACATCAAAAGGAAATCAACTGGGCTGCTGCTAAGAATGCTGGCGTAGAGGGTGCGATTATTCGCATTAGCTACGGCTGGGATAATGGCTACGATAAGTATGCTTTGCGCAATATTAATGAGTGCAAGCGTTTAGGTATACCTTTTGGAATTTACATTTATTCATATGCAGAAACGCCTGCGGACGGCGCTAACGAAGGTGCGGATGTTGCAAAGCTTTTAAGAAACGCTGGTGTTAGCCCAAGTGACCTTTCTTACCCTGTTTACTACGATCTAGAAAAATGGGTTTGGGCGGGCCACACTGCTCCAAACAATCCGTACGTTTACCAAAATATTGTTTCGTCTTGGTGGAACCAATTGTATAGTGCAGGATACACCAATCTTGGTGTTTATTCTTACGCAAGTTATGCAAACGGTCCGCTTAATTCGCAGTATATTCACGACCGTTTGAGCTGGATTGCTAGCTATGGCGCAACTCCGCTGTTTAATATTAGAACTACTTTGCGCGGATGGCAGTATACTTCCTCGGCTGTAGTCCCAGGAATCGAAGGCAATGTTGATGTTAGCGTGTTTGGAAATATGGATCCTAATGCCTATGGAGACTATGAATATGTAGGCAACGGGTGGAAAGTTAGTAAAGTTCCAAATCGCGATTTTTGGACTAATGGCACTCAAAGCCATGTTCTTCAATATCAGTTGCGCGAATCTTATTATATGCATGGTGGTTTTGCGCGTCTTGGTGCTCCTGTTGCCGATGAGGAGAACATTGGTGGCGGCTGGTGGCGTCAGCGTTGCCAGAATGGTGATGTTTGGACGCATGGAACAGACACTAAGTTTGTGATTCAGTTTGAGCTTAGAGGCTCTTACTACTCGCACGGCGGTGCTGGCTGGCTTGGCGCTCCTGTTGCCGATGAGGAGAACATTGGTGGCGGCTGGTGGCGTCAGCGCTGCAAGAATGGCGATGTTTGGACTTACGGAAGTGGCACTAAACTCGCTATGATGTTCAACTTGCGCGATGCCTACTACAAGAATGGCGATGCTAATGGCATTGGTGTTCCTGTTGCCGAAGAAGAGAATATGGGTGGCGGCTGGTGGCGTCAGCGCTGCCAGAATGGTGATGTTTGGACTCAAGGAACAGACAAAAAGCTTGTGATTCAGTATGAGCTTAGAAGTTCATATTATAATCACGGCGGTGCTGGCTGGCTTGGTGCTCCTGTTGCTTCCGAGGAGAATATGGGAGACGGCTGGTGGCGTCAGCGCTGCCAGAACGGCGACGTTTGGACTCAAGGCCGAAACACTAAGCGAGTTGTAATGTTCAATCTTCGCAAGGATTACTACAAGCGCGGTGGCTTCGAAAAGCTTGGCGCTCCTGTAGAAGACGAACATAATGACGGCAATGGCTTATGGCGTCAAAAGTGCCAGAAGGGTGTTCTAGAAGCCCACTGATAGCCTTTGGCTCCATTCAACAAAAGCATCTGGATTCGTGTATTGTATTTCGTTTGCTGATTCTGTGTGATTTGCAAATACAAGCAAGAATCCTAATACGATTGTTACTGTAGTGCATGCAACGATTAGAGTTTGAATAGACTTTTGACCATTCAACTCATTGTTGCATGCATTTTCTTTATTTAATTGCAATTGTGCATTTTGATTAGCTGAGCAATTTCTTCTAGCAAACCCAATCGAAGCAATAAGCATAAGAATTATTATTGAATCGCAATAATAACGGTAAAGACTACCGCCTAAGCAGTAGTTTACGTAGATTAACATAATCGAGAATGTTATTCCGCTTAAGCACATTATGTATTCGATTTTTTGCATGTACTTGCGTCTTATTAAGAAAATGCCCCAAATAAGTGGTATTGATAGCAGACCAAGTGTCATGTGATTAAAGAAACTATTTCCATAATCCGAAATGTTTGAGTTGGTTATTGTAATATACGGGAAGTCCGTATCTACGCTTGGTGGCTTTATAAAGAAGTTTATTAACATGTCTTTGATTTTTAGAGGGTCAAAGGTTATACGATTAAATCGCAAGTCAAAGTTTGTTAATTGTTCTTCGTTACCAAAGTTAAAGAATGAACCAAAACGCAAGTAGTTATATACTAAGATTCCAGTAAATCCAGCTATTGCAGGCGTTAAGAAGCTTATTGCGGCGCCAGCTCTATTGATTATGCTTCTAGAGTTGTTAAATAGTAGTGCAATAAACAGTGGGGCTATAAACGCAACTGTGGAAATGCAAGAATTTGGTCTAGACCCGCATTGCAAAGCTAAGCTTAATCCAGCTAAAGCAAATAGGGCGTATTGTGCAACGCTGTTTTTAAGTCTTACAGCTTTTAGTGATGCATACACAAATAATGCTCCAAATAGCATTGCGCTTACCATAGGCATGTAGTAAATCGATGCAGATGCTTGCAGATAAAAAACAAGGCACCCAAATGGTAAGGCTGCTCCTATAAGCAGCATTGAGCAGTAGTTTATTTGTATTTCAAAGAATGTTATTATTTCTTTCCACAATGCAAACAGTACTGGTATTGTAATTGCTGCAAATAATGTTGTTACCATTATTGCGCTCGGCATCCAAGCTGGGAACAAAGCGTTAAACGGCAAATAAGTTAAAATAAACGGTACTATTCCAAAGTAGCAATAATATTTGCCATTATGCAGCACAATATCCCATATTGCAGGAGTTCCCTCGCGCACTAATTGCATTCTTTTGCCAATGCTAAATGGGTTTGCTGAATGCAATAATCCCTTTGGTGGGTCTTGTAGCAAAGAGAGTGAGTTTTGTTTCCAGGCTTTTAGCTGCTCTGTATATGGGTTTCCGTCTATAAAATCGTATGTATTGTAGGCGAATGGAACACGTATTCGATTATAAGTGTTTAAGCGAAGCCAAATATAAAGGGAGAATCCAGTTACTATTGCACATACAATCCAAAAGATTATGTTTTGAACTCTATTGCTTTGATTGTAGGCTATTTTATGCCATTTTTTCTTACGTATTGTTATTATTGCGGATCCAAATATAAACAATATTGCCCATTTTGCGTAATTGACATGCAGATTGTACTTTGGGTTGATTGTTATTTTTTGAACTACGATTCCGCTTGGAGTTCCATTAAAGTGTAGCTTTATTTTATTTAGTTTTCCGTGACTTTCTAAGCGCACTTGAGTGGTGTTAAATTTTCCAGTTGTTATTTTGAATCGGCTTGCCAAAGCGTATCCAGGAGCTATACCAAAGTCTTCTAATTCTACGCTTCCAGTTACGTAATAAACTGGTTTTGTCTGTTGTAGCGAAATCTCTAATGTTTTGCTATGCGCATTTAGGTTTGTAAATTCTATGTCTGCGCCACTTTTAGGTATGTGTATGCCGTCTTTATTGTATTTTGCGCGTTCAAGCGATTGGTTTGTACTTTCCGCTTTTGCTGTTTTTACCGTGCTTAAGCTTATATTTTGTGTTTTAAACCCTGGGCCATAAGCTTGGAATATATTGCTAAAGAATGCTAACGTTATTAGCCCGCTTACAATAAAACACACTATATATGGAAAATAATTTTTTAGCTTAGGATTGCTATCTATAAAGCTTTGCACTCTTATTACTTTCTATTTATTTTCTATTTATTTTTTATTTCTTTTTAGATAATCAAATAGGTTAACTTGCTCAATAAATTGCTTGCGATCATTCTTAGCAAGAATATCTAATATTATTCCTGCAATAAACAGAAGCAATCCAGCTATAATCAGCATTACGGCGCCAATTAGCGTAGGGAAGCGTGTTACTAAATGTGTGCGCCAAAACTCTATAAATGGCAGCATGCATGCCCCTAATCCGCATAATGTGATTAGCACGCCTAGAGTGCCAAAAAATGGCATTGGTTTGTATTCGCGAATCATGTGGAAGATTGTAGAAAGTACGCGGATTCCGTCTCCAACAGTATCTAATTTGCTAACCGAGCCTTGCGGGCGATCCCTATATTGGATTGGCATTTCGTACAGCTTTAGATTGTTGTTAAGAGAATGAATTGTCATTTCTGTTTCAACTTCAAATCCGCGCGAAAGCACTGGATATGTTTTTACAAATGTAAATGAAAAAGCGCGATATCCCGTCATTATATCCGTGACTTTTGCGCTAAAAAGTGTGTTTATTGCGCCGCGCACTAGGCGATTTCCAAAGTTGTGGAATGGTCGCTTGTTTTCTTGAAAATATGTTGAGCTTAAGCGGTCTCCAATAACCATATCGTAGCCTTCAACGATTTTTGCAACCATTTTTGGAGCAGCTTCTGCTGGGTATGTGTCGTCGCCATCTGCCATTACGTATACGTCTGCGTCTATGTCTTGGAACATTGCGCGTATAACATTGCCTTTGCCTTGTCTTGGCTCTTTACGAACCACCGCTCCTGCTTTTGTGGCAATGCTAGCAGTTTCGTCTGTTGAATTATTGTCGTATACGTATATTGTTGCTTCTGGAAGTGCCGCCTTAAAGTCTTTAACAACTTTTTCAATGGTGATTGCCTCGTTATAGCACGGCAGCAACACTGCGACAGAAGTCATAATATATCCCTTCATAACGGTAAATGGCGTGTGCTTTGGGTTTTAAACGACCTTTTTAGTTACTGGCACGTCAATGTTATTTTACTCATTATTGTGGATTGTGCGCTTGTTTACAAAAGTTGCATGCTGCAAAAAGTGTCAAATGTTCAAAATAAACTAATAATAATTATTTTTGAACACCTTTGTGCATGCTATACCAATGCAACAAAATGTATAGAGCCATCAGTATGCACCTCGACTAGTGCATGGAGACACTGTTATGGAAGCATATTCAGCATTAACTCATAATGAATTTGCTGTAATATCAGCATTGCAACGTTTGCCAGGAAGTAATCAACGTACTATAGCTGAGCATACGAAGCTTTCATTAGGCACAGTCAATAGTGCGTTACGCGATGCTATTCAGCATGGGTTCGTTGTTAATGGTGAAGTTACAGCAAAAGGTCTTACAGTACTTGAACCATATCGTGTACACAATGCTGTTATTATGGCAGCAGGGCTTTCATCACGTTTTTCTCCGATTTCGTACGAGCTTCCCAAAGGTCTTATTACCGTGCGTGGGGAGGTGCTTATTGAGCGTCAAATTCGCCAATTGCAAGCGGTGGGAATTAAAGATATTAGCGTGGTGGTTGGCTACAAGCAGGAACGTTTCTTCTATTTGGAAGACAAGTTTACTAAAGGCGATTTTTGCGTAAAAATCGTGCCAAATAAGGAATATCGTGAGCGCAACAACAACAGTTCAATCATGGCTGTTGCTCATCTTTTAAGTAACACGTATATTTGTTCTTCCGACAATTATTTCGACGAAAATCCTTTTGAACCATACGTGTGGAAGGCTTACTATTCTGCGCAATATCAGCAGGGCCGCACTAAAGAGTGGTGTATGAGTGTTGGCGCGCACGATCGCATTACTTCGGTAACTATTGGTGGCAGCGATGCGTGGTACATGATTGGTCACGTGTATTTTGACAGCGAATTTTCGGCTAAGTTTGTGCGAATTTTGCGTGCGGAATATGATTTGCCGCAGACTGCTGGCAAGCTGTGGGAAGACATTTTGATTGAGCATTTAGATGAGCTTGATATGCGCATGCGCCGCTACGATCCGCCGATTATTCACGAGTTCGATTCGTTAGATGAGCTTCGCGAGTTTGATCCGCTGTTTTTGGAAAATGTTGACAGTGAAGTTTTTGATCGCATCGTTAAGGTGCTTGGTTGTAAGAAGACGGATATTCGCGACGTGTACCCGTTGAAAAATGGTTTGACGAATCTTTCTTGTCATTTTACGGTTGGCTCTAGCGAGTATGTGTACCGTCATCCAGGGGTTGGTACGGATGTGTTGGTGAATCGCAAGGCTGAGTATGAGGCTTTGCATGCGGCGCAGCGCCTCGGTTTGGATGGTACGTTGGTTGCGGCTGATCCGAAGTGTGGTTGGAAAATCTCGCATTTTTTGAAAGACTGTCGTATTGCTGATTTTCACGATTCTGGCGATTTGCGCGAAGGTATGCGTCTGATTCGTAAGCTTCACAACAGTGGCGCTACGGTGAGTAGACGGTTCGATTTTTATAAGGAGTCTCAGCGTTATTTGCGCGATTTGTGCGCTCGTAGTGTTGCATTGCCCGAGGGTGCTGACGCCTTGCTTAATAAGGTCAATTGGTTGTATGAGTGTGTGAGTAAAGATGCTTGTCAAAAAATTTGCTTGGCACACAACGATGTGTTGGGTGCGAATGTGCTTGTGGATGTTGCTGGATGCTACCATCTGATTGATTGGGAGTATGCGGGGATGTCGGATTATGCGCAGGATTTGGGTACGTTGTGCGTGTCTGACGAACTTAATGAGCAGGAGTTTGACGCGGTTTTAGTGGAGTATTTTGGGCGCAATCCTACTTGCGATGAGCGTCGTCATTGCATAGCATACGTTGGTTTTGCGGGGTGGTGTTGGTATTTGTGGTCGCTGGTAAAAGAGGCTGAGGGGGAGCCCGTAGGTGACTGTCGTTATTTGTATTACCGTTATGCGAAACGTTACATTAATCGCGCTTCGAGCGAATACGGTGCCAGATTTGCCAGTTCTGCCGAATCCTCAGGCTCTGTAGAAAAGGTGTGATTTTATGAAATATTCCTTAATAAGCGGACTGTTTTGGGGACTTGATACTGCTTTGCTTGCGGTATTGGTTGCGTTATCCGTACACGGCTTAACGCCTTCTGCAGTATGGTATGTGGGTGTTGTTGGTGCTTGCGTTCACGACGTTGTGTGTGCTGTAATATTGTGGATTTATATGGCTTGTCGTTCAAAGTTGCGCGAAACTGTTGCTCTTTGTAAGCGCGTGAAATTGATTGTGCCTATTGTTTTGAGTTCGCTTCTTGGAGGCCCAATAGGTATGACTGGTTATGCTATTGCGGCAAGTAATATTGGCGCTGGTTACGCTGCTGCGATTTCCGCATTGTATCCAGCTTTTGGCATAGTACTTTCTTCTATTGTGTTACGAGAACGCTTAAGTGCGTTGAAATACTGTGCTTTTGCTGTAACACTTATTGCGGTAGGAGTGCTTGGCTACTGTTCTTGTGCGGAATCTTCAACCGCAACTGTCGCCTCTGTGGGCAGTATAGTCTTAGGTTTGATTGCGGCTGTTTTTAGCGTTATCGGTTGGGGGAGTGAAGCCGTTGCTTGCGCGTGGGCTACCAGAAAGCAAAGCGTGGACGACGAAGTGATGCTGCACGTGCGCGAAACTGTTTCCGCGTTGTCGTATGCCTTGCTCATTGTGCCGTTGTGTACGATACTGCCGGTTTTTAGCGTAAAGATTATGCAATCAGCAGGCTTTATTGCGTTAGCTATATTTATAGCGTTACTTGGTACTGCTTCCTACTTGTGCTACTACCGTGGTATTGCTCAGGTTGGTGCGACGCGCGCTATGGCTGGAAATATTACGTACGCGGTGTGGAGCATGATTGCGGCAGCGTTGCTTTCTCAAACGATTCCTCCGCTTATTGCGTGGGCTTGTTGCGTGGTGATAATTGCGGGTACGGTAGTGGTGGCTTCCGAAAAATAATCGCAACGGAGTATGATAAACCTGTATTGCATTGTGGCAACAGTTTATAGCAGTACGCTATAGCAAGTATGTTTTTAAATAATGAGGGAGTAGTGAACTTATGGTTTCGCCGTTACGTCGCATAGTGAGTTGGATAATAGGCAGACTCCCTTCGTCAAAACGCTCTATTGTGGAAGTGCGCGAGCAGCTGAGCGCTATTCAAACGCAAATTTCTCGATTGCAAGAATGTGTCGACGCTCGCTGCGCTCATCTTGAAGTTGAGCAGCGTAATGTTGAGAAGTCGTTGCGCACGGAGATTTTGACGAATCGCGAGCAGTCTTCGATTATGGCTTGGTCAAACTATAGGAAAGATGGCGAAAGTAGTGTGGATGCGCATAAGCGTTTCTTCCTTAGTTTGCCGAAAGCTACAGGTTCTATGCGCGTTATACAACGGGGTTGTGCGTCGCTGCTGAGCGAGTTTGCGCAGATTGCGCAGCAGCATAATCTTCAGTATTGGGCTGATTTTGGTACGCTACTCGGTTGCGTGCGTCATCGTGGGTTTATTCCTTGGGATGACGATGTTGACTTGGGTATGATGCGAGAGGATATCGATAAGCTGCTGACAATGTTGCGCGAGGATGCTGCGTTGCGCGCGCGCTACCGTGCGGTGCTCGTGTACGATCCGTACGTGTGCTGCCGTCAGTTGCGGTTCCGTTACGCGAATAATAGTAATCCTTGTTTTTTGGATATTTTCTTCTACGATTACGCGCCTGATTTGACGTCTGAACAGCAGCAGAGTTTTGTGTCTTTGCGTAAGGATTTGCAGCAAGAGTTGCGTTCGCAGACTTTTTTCAACACATGGCTTGACCGCGGTTATGTTGAACAGGGCGGCGAATACACTGCTGAGATTGAACAGATTTTTCAGAGTTTCCAAAAGAAGGCTGTAAACCAGGGGCTTGTTGTGAGTAATTCTTGCGCGCGCAACGTGGTGTACGGTTTGGATAATGTTGATGCTGAGAATTTGTATATTGCACAATGTGCCGAAATGTTTCCAGTAAAAATGGCAACTTTTGAAGATTTTTCTGTTGCTATACCGCAGTTGTCGGAAAATATTCTGGAACGCGTGTATGGTGATATTTATCAGCTGCCGTCGGATATTATTACGCACTTCCGTCATGTTGACTGTGAATCATTGCATAACAGTCATATTGACGATGTAATCAAGCAGGATATTTGTTCAAATCCGTATGTTGTCGATTGTGGCAGACTTGAGTGAGTTATGTAACACTACAAAATGGTAACGTTAAGAATGGCAATAGTACGAAGGAATTAACAGGTGTGCATATGGGCGATACAAGCAATAGTAACGGTAATGCAACTTCTGCAAATAGTGTAACGGCAGAAAGAAACGTAACGATGGCTGGTAGTGCAGTAAGTAGCACAATAAGTGGTGTAATAAGCAGTGCACTACAGTACGGTTGCGATTTTGCTCGAGCTGCGCGTTCCATTTTACGACGTATATCGCTAATTATACCGCTTATTATTGTGCTTCTACTGGAGCTTGTATGGTTCAACTTTCCAGCAATCGAATCGGCACGATTCAACTCAACTCCTGTTCAGAGCGTTTCAACCGGTGCTGGTTTGATTCGTCATGGCGACGTGTACACAGTTACTGGCAAAAACGATCAATACATACAATTGCATTACGCTCAGCCTTCTCAAATAAATAACATTTACGTCGATATGCGCTCGCCTCATACTCGCACGCTCGATATTGCTGTGTACGTGTTGGATGGCGGCAACAGTGCTTCCTATATTCAAGTTGCGTCTCAACCAGTTACGTCTAATGTGAACGATACGAAGTATGTGCGAGTGCATGCGGTTGATAAAGTTGCGGGTTTGCGTTTGAGCACGAAGCTTCAAAAAGGTGATTCTTTTACAATTGCTAACCTTGCGTTGAATCAGCGTAGACCGTTACATATTTCACTTGTTCGCGTAGTGATTTTGTTGCTAATCGCTTACGTTATATATGTGTTGGCTCCGCGTTCGCGCATTTATAAAGAAGCGCTTGATTTGCGCGTGCGCAAACAGCAGTTGTGGCTTGTTGCGTTAGTGCTAGTGCAGTGCGCAATACTTGTTGTAGTAACGAAAATTACTGGTACTCAACACATGTTTACTGCGGGTGTGTGTAATAACGGAGGCTTTATATGTGATGCCAACCAATACAATCACCTCGCCAACAGCCTGATCAAAGGTCACCTTTACTTGGATCTGCCAGTTCCTGACTGGCTGCCAAATATGAGCAACCCTTACGACGCAGGCGCGCGCTATGCTATGTCGATAAAAACTGGTCAACCAACCTACTGGGACTATGCGTTCCACGGAAGCCACTACTTTACTTACTTCGGCGCACTTCCGGCATTGTTACTTTTTGTGCCGTTCAAAGTGCTTACTGGCCACGATTTGCGCACAGATTATGCCGTCGCCTTTTTTGCTGTAGCTTTCGCAATTGCTTCACTGTATCTTATGGTGCAGCTACTTCGACGCTTCTTCCCAAAGCGATCTTTCGGCTTCCTAGTGCTGTCGCATCTCATTATGCTCATGTCCAGCGGAGTTCTAATTCAGGCGTATCTGCCGCAAATCTATTCGCTTCCTATGCTCTCATCATTGTGTTTCACCTGCTTAGGACTGGGATTGTGGCTACAAGCGCGAACTGTGCAAAGTGCCCAATCTGAAACACCGTACTTACGAAAGTCACTACTCATTCTGGGAGCAGTATGTATTGCACTAAACCTAGGGTGTAGGCCGCAATTTATTCTGTCGTCGCTGTTTGCTTTCGTAATTTTTAAGGAAGAAATCGTAAAGTATCGTCTATTTTTTGCTTTCAAACGAAGTAGTGTAATCAATACTATATGCGTAATAGCACCAATGATTCTTATAGGCTTAGTCGCCTGCTGGTATAACTACGCGCGTTTCGGCTCTCCACTAGATTTTGGTGCAACCTACAATCTCACTGGTTTTGACATGGTTCACCGTTCCTACTCTTGGGCGCGAATCCCATGGGGAGTATGGATGTATCTGTTCCAACCGATTACTATTACGCCAGTATTTCCGTTTATGGAACAATCCGTGCTGCCATCAATGTTCCACGGGCAAATAATTATGGAGCCATTCTTTGGTGGGTTACTTGCTTACTCTCCTGTATGTGCAGCCGTAGTGTTGTACCCAGCAGTAAAGCAACAATTACGTAAAAAGCAGCTTGCAGGATTCTTTACGCTCGGCTTAACGTTAGCGATACTGCTTATGGTATTAGACGCGGAAGTAGTAGGAATTTCAAGCAGGTACTTTAGTGATTTTGGATGGCTGCTAGCGTTGTGCGCAATTATGGTGATTGCAAGTCTTGTAGACAAAGTTTCGTATTGCGTACACATGGTTGACATTCCTTCTGGTTGTGTCGACGAACCAGACGAGGAGTTTACTTCGCAAACCAACTTTAAATTAATGCATAAAGTATTGATTATTCTGGTGATTTCCAGCGTTGGCTTGTGTTCATTAAACCTACTTGCCAATGGACGATACTCGGACCTTCAAGGCACTAGGCCGAGCATATACAGAAGTATTGAATCCTGGTTCTCGCCACTTATGTAAAAAACGAATAAGTTGCAATTTGGTTATTATTGGTAAATTACAATTCAAATAATTTGAAGAAGAAAATTTTGAAGAAGAAAATATGGTAGTAGAACAAAAACAACCAGTGCAAGAAGTAGCGTCTTCTGCACAAGCTCAAGCGGAAACGCAAGCTCAAGAGGCATTACAATCTAGCAAAAATCTGCAAAATGGCGCGCAAAATGGCTTGCAAAAAGACCTGCAAGTTGAAGTTTTGCGAATTATTGCAATGCTTATGATTGTGGCCTGTCACATGATCATACATTTGAACATTCGCGCGCACAGTTTCAATATGGAACTTTTGCCAGCTCCAGGCTTGCGTTCAGCACTTAAATTCTTAGTCGTACAATATGGTCAAGTTGGTGTCTCAATCTTCTTTATTATTTCCGGCTACTTTTTATGTCGCAAAACCTTCCGCTACCGACGCGTTTTTGCAGCGTGGGCGCAAATGTTCTTATACTGCATTATCGTGCTGGCGGTAACCTTCATAGCGGACTGCTTTGGCTTACTTCCAGAAAATTTAAGCAACTTACTTCACGGAAAAGAACTTGCCTACACGCTATTGTGGAATGTGACGCCATTTACCTATCGAAGCTACTGGTTCATGAGCGCATACTTAATCATGCTTATGTTCATGCCTTTTATCAACATTCTTATAAGTCATATGACTCAGCGCGATCATGCTATGTTGCTGGTACTTCTTGCGTCAATCTCACTTATTCCGCTATATTTTGGCAAAAATTATACTTGGAATGACATTATTTACGCAATTTTTGGATATTTAGCCGGAGCTTTTATTGCGCAGTACGGTAGCGGAATAAAAAAACTTACTACAAAGCGACTTTGTGCGTGCGTAGCAATATCTACTGTTCTTATGCTTGCTTTCGACTACATTGCTTCGTCCGGGAATAAGTTTGTGCGAGTTCTTACGTGGAATCAGCAGGTCCACGGCGGCATTGGAATACTGCCAATGATTATTGCAATGTGTATTTTCATTCTCGTACACCGAATAAATATGCTGCGAATTAAAGGAGTAGCAAGAACCGTAATTTTGCGCGTTTCCAAAGCAACTTTCGGAGTATACCTTCTTCACGAGCACATGTTTATTTTTGTAGCGTTGTGGACGTTTGTGGCGTGGATGCTTCCTACAACTTCCTCAAGCGCACTCATAGTGCTACTTTACGCGATTACTTTAATTTGTACGTATGCAGCACTTTCAGTTGTGGCAGTTGTAATAGATCTTGTTATTAAACCGCTTTCTAACAGAATTGCGCTAACGTTGGAGCATGTCGCCAATTGCGTATGTTCTGTGTACAAAACGGATTCGCAATCCAAAATGGAGTAACTAACTGATAAAATATATATCTTGTGAAAAACATTGTAGATAAGTTGCGCGCAAGATACCACTATTCGTGGGTGGTTCTTAAAGAATTAGTAAAAACAGACTTTAAGTTGCGCTACCAAGGCTCCTTCTTGGGCGTTGCGTGGTCGGTTTTGCGCCCACTCATGCTGTTTTGCGTAATGTATGCAGTGTTTGCAAAGTTTTTGCGAATGTCGGATGGCACGCCAACCTATCCAGTTGTGCTTTTGCTTGGCATTAGCGCATGGCAGTTCTTTGGCGAGGCCACTTCGATTGGTTTGCGTGCGGTGGTAGACCGTGGAGATTTGCTGCGTAAAATCCATTTTCCTAACTACATTGTGGTGGTTTCGGCAACCGTTGGAGCATTAATAAGTTTTGCAATAAATCTTGTTGTTGTTATTATTTTTGCAATATGCTCGGGTGTGCAATTTACATGGTGGCTGCTGCTAGTGCCGCTTAATTGTATTCAACTTTACGTGCTTGCGCTAGGAATAACCCTGCTTCTTTCTACAATGTACGTGTATTTTAGAGATATTGCACATTTGTGGGATGTTGTTCAACAAGTACTGTTTTACTCAATGCCAATTATTTACCCTCTAAGCATGGTGATTGGTAATAATTCTTTAGGAAAGTGGGGAACGGTTATTGCAAAAGTGCAATTACTTAACCCTATTGCACAATGTATTCAAGATTTGCGCCACAATCTTGTAGCTCCTTTAACTCAGCCTACTGTTTGGAGTCTTGTTGGATCCCCGCTATTAATGATGGTTCCAGTAGTGCTAACTGTGCTTTTGTGCGTACTTGGCGTATACACGTTCCGCAAGTGCAATCGTAAGTTTGCTGAGGTGATGTAATGAGCGAGATTGAGTTGACAAATATTGAAAAAGAAGAGTTACAACCAGTCGTACTTTCAGTAGAACACGTAGGCAAATATTTTAAACTACCAACCGAGCAGGCAAGTGGACTAAAGCAGGCGTTTATTAATTGGACGCGCGGAATTAAAGGATACAAAGAACAGCATGTTCTGCGCGATATTAATTTTAAAGTGCGCAAAGGCGACTTCTTTGGCATAGTTGGCCGCAATGGAAGTGGAAAGTCCACTTTGCTTAAGCTTATTTCTGGAATCTACGTTCCAGATTCTGGCAGAATAAGCGTAAATGGCAAATTAGTGCCATTTATTGAGCTTGGAGTGGGGTTTAATCCAGAATTAACTGGTCGCGAAAACGTGTTTTTAAACGGCGCATTGCTGGGATTTACAAGCGCGCAAATTGAAAACATGTATGACGATATTGTTCGTTTTGCAGAACTCGAAGAGTTTATGGATCAAAAGCTTAAAAACTATTCTTCGGGCATGCAGGTGCGTTTAGCTTTCTCTGTAGCAATTCAAGCTCAGGGAGATATTCTTGTTCTAGACGAAGTTCTTGCAGTTGGAGATGAGGCTTTCCAGCGCAAGTGCGATGCGTATTTTGCAAAAGTCAAAAAAGATGCTAACAAAACAGTTATTCTTGTTACTCACGATATGAATGCTGTAAAGAAATATTGCAATAAAGCAGTTCTTATTAAAGATGGCGAAGTTATTGTTAGCGGAGATAAAGACGACGTTGCAAATCGTTATACTCTGGAAAATCTTTCCAACAAAAAGAACAACAATAGTGCTGACGGATATCCTATCGGCTTAAACAAGCGTGTACCGTTTATGCGCATTGTGCCAATTAGCAAGCAGCTGCTCAACTGTAATGAAACATTCCGTTTTGCTGTAGAATACGAGTTCAACGAACCTGGAAAATACTTTATAGCTGTGGCAATGCATGACATAAAGCGTGGTGGAATTGCGTATGACACTGGTGGAGACACCATTGAGTTAGAAGGTGAAGGTCGTCAGAGTGCTGAATTTGAAGTGCCGCTTAAAATCTTAAATAATGGCGAATTTAAGCTCGTAGCCTCCTTGCGCACAAGGAGCGCGACGGATCCAGACGACACAGACATGATTGCGTTTACTAACGACAATAATTCGTGCATGTTTGCTGTAAGAGATAGTCGAAACCGTGAGTATGCGCTCTTAAATGACAATGCTATGACTTTCACTTGCTTAAAGCATTATAAATGTTAGCCTTATTTGTAGTTAGCTTACACGTGTTTAACAAAGACTTATAACAAAAAACAAGCTAAAATTAAGGGTATTTGGGAATGAATCTTTTTAAAGTAGATGAAAAAGCAAAGCAGTTTATAGACTCTTTAAGCGAGCGTCAACGCAGGCTTATTGTGGGCGCTATAAACTATCATTCACTAACTGCACCGTCTAGAACTTTGCAATATCAAGTTTACATGGGTCAAAAATGGCAGTATCCGCGATTGGCTGATTTTTCAGTTTTTAATGGCGTTTGCACAAAAAGCGCTGGATTAAAGCCGATTTTTACTTTTAGCGCTCAGTCAACTGTTACAACGCAAAGCGAATATACAAAAGAAATCTGGAATGAAGGAAAACTTATACAAGACAATGACATTAGGTATCTTTTGCTAACTCCAGATGATGCAACAGACGACGACGTTATGAATTATTGCAAATCCGATACTTTAAAGCAGAGGATTTATAAAGAGTGTGAGCTTTACGCGCCTTCAGCCTTTGACATTGTTAGAGAAGTGCTGCGAAGAAAGCGTGAGTATGATTCAAAAAAGCCTGTTTTAGCGTACAATCCTTGGAATCAAAAGCTGTTTGAAGGAATTGCAAATAGTAGTCAGCGAAATGCTGCTAAGAGTGGAAAGGTTTGCTCTAAAAATCTAAAGAATGCTAGCAAAACCAACGGTGTTCCTAATTTGCTAGAGTGTGTTTCGCCTTCTAAAAGAGTTGAAGGTGCTAGAAAGGCTATTATTATTGGCGTGCACTGGCTTCAGGCTGGAGGAGCAGAAAGATGGGCTGTAGAAACAATAAGAATAGCCAAAAAAGCTGGTTTTTTGCCGATTGTTATTGCTGATCGAGATAGTCACCAGCCGTGGATTACAAAAGATTTTTGTGATGATGCTCTTGTTTTGCCGCTTACTCCTCCTGCTAAAGAATGTTGGGGAGATGTTCCGCTTTTAAGATCATTATTTGAACAATTTGATATTAGGGGTATTGCAATCCACCATTGCCAGTGGCTTTATGACCACATTTGGTGGGTTAAAAAGTTCTTCCCAAATACGCATATTGTTGATTCGCTTCATATTGTTGAATACATAAATAGAGGTGGTTATCCACATGAGGCTTTAACTCACGATAATTGGATTGACTTGCATCATGTTATTTCTCCGCAGCTAGAAAATTGGCTGCATAATGTGCATGGAATTGAATCGTCCAAGATTATAGACGCTCCTCTTATTGGTCTTACTACAAGCAAGAGCTGCAGTTGCGTATCGTCTAGAAAAAATAAGAATATTATAAACGTTGCGTTTGTGGGAAGAGTCGCAAGGCAAAAGCGCCCTGAGGCATTCGTTCTTGTTGCAAAAGCTTTAAACAAAAAGTATCCAGGAAAATTCCACTTTATTTTGCATGGAGATGGCGATTTAGATACTTTTGTAACAGAGCTTATATCTAGATATCATCTTGAAAATGTTATTGAGCGTAGGTCTATGAGTATTCCAGCGCAAAAAACTTACGATGATGCCGACGTGCTTTTAATAAGTTCGGTAAACGAAGGAATTACTCTTACAACCATTGAGGCTTTGTCTTGCGGAGTTCCAGTTCTTTCAACAGACGTTGGCTCGCAAAAAACCGTTATTCCGCCTTGTGCTCTATTGCCAAGAATGACGTCTAGTTTTGTTAAAGCATCTGTAAAAGAATTGTGCAAAATACTAGAAGACGATTCGTATCGTTCACTATTGTGGAAGGAAGAAGTTAATAATTTGAGTCTGTTTGCAAAACTCAAATCTGCCGAAACGTTATTCACTAAGTTATTTGAAGAATGGAGCAAGTAATGTTGGACGCCAGCAAAACAAAAGATAGCATTAATGTTGCGGCTGTTGTAGTGACTTTTAACAGGTTAGAAAAATTAAAAACGGTATTAGAGTCGTTGCAGTCCCAAACGCGTGTTCCAGATCAGTTGATTATTGTTAACAATGCTTCTACAGACGGAACTGCAAAATATCTGGAAGAATTTGCTCGCGATTTTTCTATGAAAGATAGGATTAATCTTAATGTTGTTACTCTGCCAGAAAACGTTGGCGGAGCGGGTGGATTTTCTGCAGGAATGCGCAAGGGCTATGAGTTGGGCGCCGATTTTGTTTGGATTTTTGACGATGATGGCTACCCGCAGCCTAAGGCTCTAGAGAATTTACTTAATGGCTTTAACAGTGCGGTTGATCAGCTTGGCCCAGATGTTCCATACGCCTGCTCAATGGTTAAGTTTGTGGATGGGTCAATCTGCGAAATGAACAATCCTGTTCCAACTTGGGATTGGGGTAGGCTTATTGCTAAGGGCTTTAATAATCTTGTTATGGTAACAAGTTGCTCGTTTGTTTCCGTTCTTATACCTCGTTGGGTTATGGAAAAGTATGGATTGCCATTTAAAGAGTATTTTATTTGGTTTGATGATGCGGAATATACTTTGCGTATAACTCGCGTATGCCCAGGCGTGCAAGTGCTAGATAGCGTGATTGTACACGATATGGGAGCAAACAAAGGCGTAAACTTTACCATGATTGATCAAAAAAACGCGTGGAAATTTGCATACGGAGTGCGAAATCAGGCGTCTTACAGGCTTCACCACGAAGGCAAAGCAAAGTATTTGCTGTTCTGTGCAAATGTGATTAGGCAAATGAGGCGTGGCCGTGTAGAGCGCAATCTTAAGATTAGAATGATTAAGCAAATGCTTAAAGCAATCAGTTTTAATCCAAAAGTGGATTTCCCGCAAAATAAACAAGCCAAGTAAAACGTATTACAGGAAAGCAACGTACAGGAAAGCAACGTACAGGAAAGCAACGTACAGGAAAGCAAAATGAGCGAAAATAATAATGCAAAGTCTAATGCAAAGTCGCAAGAATACCCAGATTTAGTGGTGGTTGGTGCAGGCTTATTTGGCCTAACCGTGGCGCAGCAGGCAGCAGAACACGCTGGCGCTCGCGTTGAAATTATTGACGTGCGTAATCACATTGGCGGCAACGCTTACTCGTATTTTGACAAGAGCACGGGAATTGAAATTCACAAGTACGGCGCGCATCTTTTCCACACCAGCAACAAGCGCGTGTGGGATTATGTGAATCGTTTTACGTCTTTTACTAACTACGTGCATCGCGTTTATGCAACGCATGACGGCGAAGTTTACCCGCTGCCAATCAACTTAGGTACAATTAATCAGTTCTTCCACGCGCACTACACGCCAGAAGAAGCAAAGGCGCTTATTGAAAGCCAGGCGGGTGAGCTGGCTGGCAAAGACCCGCAAAATCTAAACGATAAGGGTATTAGCCTAATTGGGCGTCCGCTTTACGAGGCGTTTATTAAGAATTACACGGCAAAACAGTGGCAAACGGATCCTTCTAAGCTGCCTGCT
This sequence comes from Bifidobacterium sp. UMB1197, assembly GCF_030217745.1. Taxonomy (NCBI): domain Bacteria; kingdom Bacillati; phylum Actinomycetota; class Actinomycetes; order Bifidobacteriales; family Bifidobacteriaceae; genus Bifidobacterium; species Bifidobacterium sp. UMB1197. The sequence goes on from NZ_JASOOL010000004.1 coordinate 74,120, forward strand.
GGAATTATTAAGCGCTTGCCTGTGCGATTTAACTACAATAATCGCTATTTTAAAGACACTTGGGAAGGATTACCAGCGGACGGATATACAGCTTGGATGCAGCGAATGATTGATAATCCGCTAATTCATGTTTCGCTTGGCGTGGACTTTTTCAACGAATCGCAGCCGTTTAACAAGCGCGCGCTGGCCGAAGCTGGAGTACCAGTGGTTTATACGGGGCCGGTTGATAGGTATTTTGACTACGCGCTTGGCGAGTTAAAGTGGCGTACCGTTGATTTTAAAGAAGTGCGTTATAAAGAGAACGACCACTTTGGCTGCCCAGTTATGAATTATTCAGATGCAGATGTTCCGTTTACGCGCGCGATTGAGTTTAAGAACTTTAATCCAGAGCGTGGGGAAGTTGGCTGCGATGCTGGCTGCGATGCTGGCGAGACTAGTGGTGAAGCTGATTTTGTGCCAGGCAAAAGCGTTAAAGCTGGGGAAACTGTTGTTTGGCAGGAGTATTCGCGCGCTGCAACTCGCGAGGATGAGCCTTATTATCCTGTAAACACCGAGGAAGATAAAGCCTTGTATGCGCGCTATGCACAGCTTGCGGCGGCGGAGACGCGCACTGTTTTTGGCGGAAGGCTTGGTACGTACAGCTACTACGACATGCACAACGTAATTGACATGGCGTTAAACGCTTACGAATCGCAAGTTGCGCCTTTGCTTGATTCTTCTGCCAATTAACAGTAACTGTTGCAAAATCGACGATGGGATTACTTTAGCTGCGTGGTGTATTTACTGTAATAATAAAAGGTGATTTTATTAGGCTTATTGTTGATTTAAAGTTTAAATTTGGTCAAAAGGTGTTGTGGAAATGTGTGCCAACAGTAAAGAGCATAATGAATTTTGCCCGTCGCACATACTGGTTACAGGCGGTGCTGGATTTATAGGATCAAATTTTGTGCATTATATTGCAAAATATCATCCAGATGTTGCTGTTAGCGTGCTTGATTCACTTACATATGCTGGCAATATAAATAATTTGCGCGAGCTGCCTAGTGATTTTAAAAACAATCGTTATGCTTTTATTCATGGCGATGTTCGTGATTCTAATTTAGTTGATCAATTGCTTAATCCTTGTTCTTTGCATAAAACTGATTCAGGTAATGCTTTGCCTGCAATAGATGCGATTGTGCATTTTGCTGCAGAATCACACAACGATAATGCGATTGAATACTTTGATCCTTTTATGAGTACAAACATTTATGGCACATACGTGTTGCTTAATTCTGCTCGAAAATATGATATTCGTTTTCATCATGTAAGCACAGACGAAGTGTATGGAGATTTGCCGCTAAATAGTCGCGAGCGTTTTAACGAAAATAGTCCGTACAGGCCATCAAGCCCATATTCTGCAAGTAAAGCAGCTAGTGATCATTTAGTTCGCGCATGGTGCAGAACGTATGGATTGAGAGCAACTATTTCTAACAGTGGCAATAATTATGGCCCTCGTCAGCATATTGAAAAGTTTATTCCTCGTCAAATTACAAACATAATCTGCAATATGCCTGTAAAACTTTATGGTAAAGGCGATTCTGTGCGAGATTGGATTTATGTTGAAGATAATTGCGATGCGATTTGGCAAGTGCTGGTTCGTGGAACAATTTGTGAAACATACATTATTGGAGCGCAGTGCGAGATGAATAATATAAATCTGTTAAAAATGTTGCTAACAATAATGGGTAAGACTGAGTTGTGCATAATGAATGTTAATGAGCGACCTGGGGAAGATAAGCGTTATGCGCTTGATGCATCTAAAATACGCACGCAACTTGGGTGGAGCGCTAAGCATTTAGATATGCGGCAGAATTTACAAGAGACAATTGACTGGTATGCTGCAAACGTTGATTTGTGGGAGCCAATAAAAAACCAGGTTGAGCAGCATTACGCCGCTTCTGGGCATTGAGATGCGGGGTAATCGGGTAATCGGCATGAAAAAAGGGCTTCTAGCGATTGGCTAGAAACCCTACTTGCGGAGAATACGAGATTCGAACTCGTGAGGCTGTTACACCAACACGCTTTCCAAGCGTGCGCCATAGACCACTAGGCGAATTCTCCACGTCAATCATTGTGCTAAAGCGCATAACGAAAGACAACTTAAATAAGATAACATAGTGTGCGGATAATGCAAAATCGCGCGTTGCGCGACGACCTGCCTTTTCGCTTAAAGCGTAGCGCGAAAAGGCAATTCGGAGCGCTGAGCTTGCTTAAGGTTGAAAGCACAGTGTGCTTTCAACGCAAGCGAGGACGTGAGCGCGCTGTAACGCGCGAGCGATACACCTCGATTCGCTGAGCCGCTCAAACGTAAAGTCCAGTGGACTTTACGTGCGGCGAAGACGTTAGCGCGCTTATACCGCGCGAACGATAGGACCTGCCTTTTCGCTTGAGAAGCGTAGTGCGTGGGCGGCGTTCTTGCTTTTGTTTCTTTTTTCTTGCTTTTGTTTCCCAAATTGACCAAAAAGGGAACAAACGTGGGATAAAGGGAACAAACGCAGGATGATGAACGAATGTCTTTCTTGCTTTTGTTTCTTTTTTCTTGCTTTTGTTTCCCAAATTGGCTGAAAAGGGAACAAACGTGGGATAAAGGGAACAAACGCGTGCGCTCCGATCTGCCTTTTCGCTTAAAGCGTAGCGCGCGAGCAATCTCCTTGCTTTTGTTTCTTTTTTCTTGCTTTTGTTTCCCAAATTGGCCAAAAAGGGAACAAACGCGGGTAAAAGGGAACAAACGCGGGATAAAGGGAACAAACGCGTGCGCTCCGATCTGCCTTTTCGCTTGAGAAGCGTAGTGCGCGAGCGACATTTGTAACGTTTTTGCAATTGCGTGTTGTTGATTATGTGCGTGTTGTTGATTATGTGATAGTGTAGATTTTTCATATGGGAAGCGATTTACGCATGTTGATTTACGCATGTTGATTTGCGTAAATTGCTGCAGTTGCGCGCAAATATGGGATTATAGCGAATACGGGATTATTAGAAGGTGTTTAGCATGGATGTTGGTTTTGTAAAGAATATCCAAAAAATAAAACCTAAAAAACCAAATCCTGCGGTTGATCATAGCCCGCGCACAATGATGATTGGCATAATCCTCACAATACTGGGCGGCGCGCTTTGGGGCACAAATGCCACTGTTTCTAAGATTCTAATGTCGCAATACCTTGTAAGCCCATTGCAAATCGCGTGCGTTCGTCAGCTTGCTGCAGGCGTGCTTTTTGTAATCGTTGCTGCAATGGTTAATCGCAAGCAACTCGTTGGCGCATTAAGCACAAAAAAATCATGGCCAATGCTAGTCGTAACAGGTATTGTGTGTGTACTTTTAACGCAAGTGGCCTATCTTTTTACAATCGACTGGACTAACTCTGGAACAGCTACAGTTCTTCAAAGCCTCAATCTACTTTTTGTGCTCGTTTACGTGTGTTTGCGGTCAAAAAGAACTCCGACTTTGCGCGAAAACATTGGTGTTTTGCTTGCATTTGCAGGAACCGCGCTTATGGCAACGGGGGGCAATTTTAGCTCGCTTTCACTGCCTTTGATGGGACTTTTGTGGGGATTGGCAGATGCTGCAAGTACGGCGGCGCTTGCGATTATGCCAGTCAAATTGATTGCAAAATGGGGAAATCTTACTGTAAACGGAATCACGTTTATAATCGCAGGTCTTATTATGCTGCCATTTGTGAAGCCATGGCAAACCATGCCGCCTTTGGATTTGCGCGCGTATTTGCTGTTTACTTTTACGATTGTTGGCGGCACCTTTGGAGCGTATTGGATGTTTCTAGCTGGCGTTATGCGAGTTGGATCTGTGCGCGGAACACTTTTGGGCGCGAGCGAGCCTGTTATGGCTGCAATCACGGCTGTTGTGTTTACGGGAGCTGTGTTCTCGTGGGCTGATTTTGCAGGATTTGCGCTTATTTTTATTATGATGATTTTATTGAGGTGATTATGACGAATATGCAAGATGCAAGTAAAGAAGATAAAAGTATGCAAGATGCACAAAACCCAGATTCACAAAACCCAGTCAATCGCGTAGAGCAGATGTATGAGTACGGCTACCGAAAGTCAAACTACGGCCCAGACGAGCTTGTAACAGACGCGCACGGAAATCCAATCAGCGTTATGGATGCCATGCTAAGCGCGCAAGATGCAAGCACTGCGCAAACTCAAACTCCGCACTTGTGCTTCTATTCGCCTAGAATCCCAGGAAACACAGGCTCTGCGATTCGCCTTTGCGCGGTAACGGGCACCATTTTGCATCTTGTAGAGCCGCTTGGATTTAATCTTCAAGATACAAAGCTTCGCCGCGCAGGTCTTGATTATCACGATATGGCACACGTTGTTATGCACCCGAATTTTGAAAGCCTTGTTGAGTCAATGCCAAATTCTCGCATAATCGCGTTTACTGCAAACGCCACAAAACTTTACACAGATATTGAGTATAAGCCGAACGATATTCTGCTTTTTGGGCCAGAGCCAGGAGATATTCCAGATCCAATGGATATTATGGCAGGACCGCATGTGGCGGAACAGGTTCGCTTGCCAATGCGACCTTCGCTTAGAAGCCTAAATCTTACAAATTGCGCGTCAATCGCCATTTATGAGGCGTGGCGTCAGCTTGGATTTGAGGGCGGAAAGTAGTCAAAAGTAGTCAAAAGTAGACAAAAATGGCAAAAAATAGCCAAAAATAGTCTTAAAACTACTCATGCATTACAATGGTTAATATGCCTGTGTTAAAACGTAAACCGAAGCGGAGGATTAGTGCTGCGCGACGCCGCATGTACATTCGCCGTAGAATCGTAGTTTGCGTGGGGTTGCTGGCTGTTTTAGCATTCTGCATCTTTTGTATAGTCAGCATTTTTAAAGGCATCAGCGCAATCGGAACCGCTATAAACAAGCATTCAGACGTTACGCTATCTAAACAACTTGTGCCAGATCCAAGGCCTGTTGGAATCATAAAAAAATGCAGCGCAAAAGACGTTAGAATTGAGCTATCTGCTGCATCTCAGGCGGTTCCTATGGGTGGAACTTTAGAGTTTAACGCTCACGTTGTTTACGAAGGCGACGATTCGTGCAGGATTGACGCTTCGAGTGGAAGAATGGTGTTGACCATTGGAGATAGTGCTGCGCGCGATGTTGCGCAAAATGGCCATTCTTCTGGCGACAAAAAGTCGGATAAGTCGGAGAAGACAGATAAGTCGGATAAGTCAAATAAGTCTAATGAAAAAAAGCCGCCTCAAAAAGTGGATCCGCAATGGCGTTCAGACGTGTGCGAAATACCGCTCAAGCCGTTACTGATGGCAAAAGGCGATTCGTACGATAAAAAGTTTATTTGGAACGCTAACGCTACGATTGGCACTCCTACTGGCCAAAATTGCCTAGATGATGCCGATTTGCCTAAGGTTTCGCGCGGAACGTATGTTGCGCAAATCGAGCATGAAGATGTAGCAGGGTTGCAAAGCAATCCCGTGGTTATTTCTGTTCGCTAGTGCCTGCATAAATGGCGTAAAATTTTCCCGAAAATGTTGCTCAAAACGGCAAAATTAACAACAAAATCGGGAAAAACTTCCCGAGAATGTTGTTCAAATCGGCGTGTCGAGCTACAAAATCGGGAAAAATCGCTCGCGCAAATGGCGTTAAAAAGTCGAAGCAGAGGGGTAAAATTAACTCTTTGTACACGGTGTGTCATATAGCGGGCATACTCAAGGAACCGAAGAAGGCGCCCGCAAACACAAAATCGTTGATTTTAAGCGCGTTTGCCGCGATTTTCTAAAGCTCCCAAGGATTAAGAAAACTAGCTAGCGATAAAGGAACGTCCATTGGCTGCTGAACAAGCTACGACGAACACCACCAAAGTCATCGCACGTGCCGACGAGCACAGCATTAAGTTGCACAAAGCGTCGGATCGTGTGAATTTCGGCTCCATTTGTGAGCCAATCGATGTGCCATACCTCCTCGGTGTGCAAACCGACAGCTTTGACTGGCTGATCGGCTCCGAGCGTTGGAAGAAGCGCGTCGAAGAAGATGAGGCAAATGGCACTCACACTGTGCCACACGTCTCTGGTCTAGAAGAAGTGTTCCAAGAGATTTCTCCAATCGAGAATTTTGCTGAGACAATGAGCCTCACATTCTCGGATCCATATTTTGAAGAGCCACGTCACACTGTGCTTGAGTGCAAAGAGAAGGATTACACATATTCCGCTCCTTTGTATGTAAATGCAGAGTTTGAAAACGGCGAAACTGGCGAGATTAAGAGCCAGACTGTTTTTATGGGTGATTTTCCGCTGCAAACCCCGCACGGCACATTCATTATTGGCGGCACTGAGCGCGTAATCGTGTCTCAGCTTGTGCGTTCCCCAGGCGTGTACTTCGATCGCACGCAAGATCGCACTTCCGATAAAGACGTTTTTGGCGCAAAAATCATTCCAAGTCGCGGCGCGTGGCTTGAGTTCGAGATTGATAAGCGCGATGTTCTTGGCGTGCGCGTAGATCGCAAGCGCAAGCAGTCTGCAATCGTATTCTTAATGGCAATCGGCATGACTAAGCCAGAAATTGCCGAAGCATTCCAGGGATATCCTCTTGTTCTCGACGCTCTAGAAAAAGAGCCAATCGATACTCAAGACGATGCTCTTACAGATTTGTACAGAAAGATTCGTCCAGCAGATACCGCAACTGCCGACGCGGGTCGCAATTTGCTTGAATCCTTCTACTTCAACACAAAGCGCTACGATTTGGCACGCGTTGGTCGCTACAAGATTAATCGCAAGCTTGGTTTGGAAGCGGATTACAACGATCGCAGCTTGAATCGCGAAGATATTATCGCCACAATCAAGTATTTGGTCACTTTGCACTCGGGAGAGAAGACCTTCCCAGGCAAGCGCGATGGTGAAGATGTGCAGTTGCGTGTAGACGTGGACGATATTGATCACTTTGGAAACCGCCGAATCCGCCAGGTTGGCGAGCTTGTACAGAATCAGATTCGTACTGGCTTAAGCCGCATGGAGCGCGTTGTGCGTGAGCGCATGACAACGCAAGACGCTGAGGCGATTACACCACAGTCGTTGATTAACATTCGACCAGTTAACGCTACGATTAAGGAGTTCTTCGGAACTTCCCAGCTTAGCCAGTTTATGGATCAAAACAATCCTTTGGCAGGCGTTACAAACAAGCGTCGTCTTTCGGCTCTTGGTCCTGGTGGTCTTTCTAGAGACCGCGCATCTATGGAAGTTCGAGACGTGCACCCATCCCACTTTGGTCGTATGTGCCCAATCGAATCCCCAGAAGGTCCAAACATTGGTCTTATCGGTTCGCTTGCAACCTTTGGTCGCATCAACCCATTCGGCTTTATTGAAACGCCTTATCGCAAGGTTGTTAATGGTCATGTGACTAACGAAGTCGAATACATGACTGCAGATCGCGAAGCCGAGCACGTTATTGCTCAGGCAAACCAGGAACTCGACGAAAATGGCAACTTTGTTGGCACTCAGGCTCTTGCTCGTGTTGACGAAGAAGAAGCAGTCGATGTGCCTGTTAGCACTGTTGACTACATGGATGTTTCCCCACGTCAGATGGTTTCCCTTGGCGCAAGCTTGATTCCATTCTTGGAGCACGATGAAGGCCACCGTGCTTTGATGGGTACCAACATGCAGCGCCAGGCCGTGCCTCTTATTAAGTCGGAGCGTCCACTTGTTGGTACGGGTTCCGAATGGCGTGCTGCAGTTGATTCTGGAGACGTGATTCTTTCCGAAAAGCCAGGCGTTGCAACCTACGTTTCTGCGGATATTATTCGCGTTATGAACGATGACGGAACTCAGTCTAGCTACAAGCTTTCTAAGTTCCAGCGTTCCAACCAGACTACTTGCTACAACCAGGTGCCGCTTATTAAAGATGGTGAGCGCGTGGAAGCAGGAACTGTTTTGGCTGATGGCCCTGCAACAGACAAGGGTGAGCTTGCACTCGGCAAGAATTTGCTCGTTGCGTTTATGCCTTGGAACGGCTACAACTACGAGGATGCTGTGATTATCTCTCAGCGACTCGTGCAAGACGATACTCTTTCTTCGATTCACATTGAAGAGTACGAGATTGATGCACGAGAGACCAAGCTTGGTGCCGAAGAGATTACTCGCGACCTTCCAAACGTTGGTGAAGACGCTATTGCAAACCTCGACGAGCGCGGTATTATTCGCATTGGTGCCGAGGTAGAAGCTGGCGACATTTTGGTTGGTAAGGTAACACCTAAGGGTGAGACCGAGCTTACTCCAGAAGAGCGCTTGCTTCGTGCAATCTTTGGCGAAAAGAGCCGCGAAGTTCGAGACACTTCGCTTCGTGTGCCTCACGGCGAAACTGGTACCGTGATTGCTGTTAAGGAAATCACTCGTGAAGACGCTGAAGACGATGGCGATGAGCTTCCAAACGGCGTAAACCAGATGATTCGCGTGTACATTGCTCAGCATCGCAAGATTACGCAGGGCGATAAGCTTTCTGGTCGTCACGGCAACAAGGGTGTTATTTCCCGCATTTTGCCAGAAGAAGATATGCCATTCTTGGCTGATGGTACTCCAGTAGACATTATGCTTAACCCGTTGGGTGTGCCTTCTCGAATGAACTTGGGCCAGGTGCTCGAGCTTCACTTGGGTTGGATTGCTCACGCTGGTTGGGATATTAATTTGGATCCAGACCTTGAGGCCGCTTGGAAGAAGTACGTGCCGCAAGGCGCCGAGCACGGCGATCCATGCACTCCTGTTGCAACCCCAGTGTTCGACGGCGTGCGCCCAGAAACCTTGAAGGGTCTTTTGAGCACTACGCTTGCAGACCGCGACGGCAACAAGCTTGTTGGTTCCGACGGTAAGGCAACGCTGTTTGACGGCCGCACTGGTGAGCCATTCCCTAAGCCAATTTCCGTTGGCTACATGTACATCTTGAAGCTGCATCACTTGGTTGATGATAAGATTCACGCTCGTTCCACTGGTCCTTACTCCATGATTACCCAGCAGCCGTTGGGTGGTAAGGCTCAGTTCGGCGGCCAGCGCTTTGGTGAGATGGAAGTGTGGGCCCTTGAGGCTTATGGTGCTGCGTACACATTGCACGAAATGATGACCACAAAGTCTGATGACGTTGACGGTCGCGTGCGCGTGTATGGCGCTATTGTTAAGGGCGATAATCTTCCACCTGCTGGTATTCCTGAGTCCTTTAAGGTGTTGCTCAAGGAAATGCAGTCGCTCTCCTTAAATGTTGAGGTGCTTAACTCCGAAGGAGTGGCAATCGACATGAAGGATGAAGATGATGATCCGGTGTCGTCTTCTGAAAATTTGGGCTTTAATATTGGTGCGCGACCAGATTCGTCTGCCAAAGAAGACCAAGTTATTCAAGAACCTGAATACCAGTGATACAAGTGATTAGAAATCACTTAATCACTAATCACTTTAAGAAACTTAGAAAAACAATTTCATGAGACAGGACGATAATAGTGCTGGACGTCAACGCATTTGACAAACTGAGGATTGGACTGGCCACCGCCGAAGACATCCGTAGCTGGAGCCACGGCGAAGTTAAGAAGCCAGAAACCATTAATTACCGTACCCTTAAGCCAGAGAAGGATGGTCTGTTCGGTGAGCAGATTTTTGGTCCTACTCGCGATTGGGAGTGTGCGTGCGGCAAGTATAAGCGCGTGCGCTTTAAGGGAATCGTGTGCGAGCGATGCGGCGTGGAAGTTACACGCAGCCGCGTTCGCCGCGAACGCATGGGTCATATTGAGCTTGCGGCTCCTGTAACACACATTTGGTTCTTCAAGGGTGTGCCAAGCCGCTTGGGATATTTGCTCGACATTGCTCCAAAAGACTTGGAAAAGGTTATTTACTTTGCAGCCTACATGGTTACTAAGGTAGATGAAGAGCAGCGTCACCAGGATCTTCCAGACTTGCAAGACGAGTTCGATACTGAAATCGGCAATCTTCGCAAGCGCCGCGACAACGAGATTGATGCGCGCGCAAAGAAGGTAGAAGAAGATCTTCACGAGCTAGAAGAATCGGGCGAGGCAAAGGGCAACGCAAAGTCTAAGTTGCGTGCTGGAGCTGAGCGCGAAATGGCCGCTATCCGCACCCGCTACGATGAGCAGATTCAGCGTTTGAACGCAGTGTTCGATCGCTTTAAGAGCTTGCGCGCAGGAGATATGGAAGGCGACGTTGATCTTTGGCGAGAGATGGAAGATCGCTATGGCGACTACTTTGAAGGCTGCATGGGCGCAGAAGCAATTAAGAAGCGCTTGCAAGACTTCGATCTTAAGTCTGCTGCTGTAGAACTTCGCGAAGAAATCGACAATGGTACTGGTCAGCGCAAGGCGCGCGCTTTGAAGCGACTTAAGGTTGTGAACGCGTTCTTGACTACTGGAAACAAGCCAGAAGCAATGGTTTTGGACGTTATTCCAGTAATTCCACCAGACTTGCGACCAATGGTTCAGCTTGATGGTGGCCGCTTTGCAACATCCGATTTAAACGATTTGTATCGCCGCGTAATCAACCGTAACAATCGTTTGAAGAGGTTGATTGAGCTTGGCGCTCCTGAAATCATGCTTAATAACGAAAAGCGCATGCTTCAGGAAGCTGTTGATTCGCTCTTCGACAACGGTCGCCGTGGCCGCCCAGTAACTGGCGCATCCAACAGGCCATTAAAGTCGCTTTCCGACATGCTTAAGGGTAAGCAGGGTCGATTCCGCCAGAACTTGCTCGGTAAGCGAGTTGATTATTCTGGCCGTTCCGTAATCGTTGTTGGTCCAAGCCTTCGCATGCATCAGTGCGGTTTGCCTAAGCCAATGGCGTTGGAGCTGTTTAAGCCATTCGTTATTAAGCGTTTGGTGGATCAGGGATTTGCGCAGAATATGAAGAGCGCCAAGCGCCTTGTGGATCGCGGAGATTCCGAGGTTTGGGGCGTGCTCGAGGAAGTCATTTCCGAGCATCCTGTTCTTCTTAACCGCGCACCTACGCTTCACCGCTTGGGTATTCAGGCATTTGAGCCAATTTTGGTTGAAGGTAAGGCAATTCATTTGCCGCCACTTGCTTGCGCCGCGTTTAACGCCGACTTCGATGGTGACCAGATGGCAGTGCATCTGCCACTTTCCGCCGAAGCTCAGGCAGAAGCTCGCAGCTTGATGATGGCATCCGACAACATCCTAAAGCCAGCAGATGGTCACACCGTTACAATGCCATCTCAGGATATGATTTTGGGCTTGTACTACTTGTCTACCGTAATTGACGGCGCAAAGGGTCAAGGCCGAATCTTCTCCTCGCTTGCCGAGGCGCAAATGGCGCTGGACAAGCATGAGATTGACATGCAGGCAAAGGTGTTAATCCGCGTGCCAGAAGACTTTGTTTTGCCAAAGGATTGGCAGCCTAGCGATCTTAAGGTTGTAGACCCAGAGCCAGGCAGCCCAGATGTTGTGCGTGAAGAGCGCTTTAAGGATGGAACTGTTCTGTTTGCAACGTCTTGCGGTCGCGTGCTGTTTAATAGCACTCTTCCAGAGGATTATCCGTTTGTAAACCAGCAGGTTCCAAAGGGTGTTCTTTCTAAGATTGTTGACGACATTGCTACGCGCTATTCCACCGCTCAGGTTGCCGCAAGCCTCGATGCTTTGAAGGATCTTGGCTTTACGCGCGCACCTTGGTCGGGCGTTACAATGGCATTCTCGGATATTGTGCTTCCTCCAAATCGCGAGCAGATTGCGCAAGATTACGAAGATCAGGCTGCAAAGATCAACTCCCAGTACGATATGGGTCTTCTTACAGACGAAGAGCGTCGTCAAGAGTTGATTAACTTGTGGACCGAATGCACCGATAAGGTTGCAGACGCAATGCGCGAGAACTTCCACGACGACAACAACGTGAACATTATGGTTCAGTCTGGCGCGCGTGGTAACTGGATGCAGATTCGTCAGATTGCTGGTATGCGAGGCTTGGTGGCAAATCCTAAGGGTGAGATTATTCCTCGTCCTGTTAAGTCAAACTACCGCGATGGCCTTTCCGTGTTGGAGTACTTCATCTCGCAGCACGGCGCTCGTAAGGGTTTGGCGGATACCGCACTTCGTACAGCAGAATCTGGTTACTTGACTCGTCGTCTTGTGGACGTTTCGCAGGAAGTTATTGTTCGCGAAGAAGATTGCGGCACTAAGCGTGGCCTTGTTATGAAGATTGCAGACCGCGACGAAAATGGCAATTTGACGCTTGTTAAGGCTGCCGATGGTGGCCCATACTCGCGATTGCTTGCCGCAGACGTGCTGGATCCAGCAGACGGCACTACCGTTTTGGCAAAGTGTGGAGACGCGCTTTCTATGGACGTTTTGCGTAGCTTGGTTGCGCACGGCGTTGAAGAAGTTAAGGCTCGCTCCGTGCTTACTTGCGAATCTAAGCGCGGCGTTTGCGCAAAGTGCTATGGCTGGTCTTTGGCTACAAGCCGACTCGTGGATGTTGGTGAGGCTGTTGGTATTGTTGCAGCACAGTCCATTGGTGAGCCTGGTACGCAGCTTACGCTTCGTTCCTTCCACTCTGGTGGCGTTGCTTCTGCAAGCGATATTACGCAGGGTCTTCCTCGTGTTACCGAGCTTTTTGAGGCTCGTACACCTAAGGGCGAGGCTCCAATCGCAGAGTTCCCAGGCGTTGTAAAGGTAGAAGATACGGATCACGGCCGTCAGGTCACTTTGACTCCAGACGATACAACCGTGGATCCAATCGTTTATCCAGTAACTCGCCGCGCTCCAATGCTTGTTAAAGATGGCGACCACGTTGAGGTTGGCACGCAGCTGATTGAGGGTTCTGTGGATCCTAAGAAGATTTTGCGAATCCTTGGTCCGCGTGCTGCTCAGGTGAATATTGTGGAAGAAGTTCACAACGTTTACCGCTCTCAGGGCGTTGATATTCACGACAAGCACATTGAGGTTATTGTTCACCAGATGCTTCGCCGTATTACGGTGATTGATTCTGGAGACACTGAGCTTCTTCCAGGCGAGCTTGTGGATCAGGCAAAGTTCCGCGAAGCAAACTTGGCTGCCGTTAAGAATGGCGGTAAGCCTGCTGCTGGCCGACCAGAGCTTATGGGTATTACCAAGGCTTCTTTGGCTACGGATTCTTGGCTTTCTGCCGCATCCTTCCAGGAGACCACTCGAGTTCTTACTGAGGCCGCCTTGAGCCAGAAGGAAGATGATCTTAAGGGTCTAAAGGAGAACGTGATTATTGGTAAGCTCATTCCAGCTGGTACTGGTTTGGCTCGTTACCGTAATGCGGACGTGTTTGCGGATCCAGAAGTTCGTGACGCTATGTATCCAAACCTGGCTATGACTGGGGCAAATAGCACTCCATCGAACTTCGGTGAAAGCGACATGGCGGATGTTGACTTCTCCAACATTGATTTTGGAGATATGAAGCTCGGCGATGAATTTAACCCAGATGATTACCTTGATGATCAGGGTGGTCAGAGTGATTACGACGATGACATTGAGTAATCGGGTGATTGAGTAATCATGTGATTGCTTAATTAAGCAAATCCGCTTCGATTAGCCGTTGCAAGTTGTTTTACGCATCTTGCAGCGGCTTTTTGTTTTTGAGTACGTTTTACTTTCCTGTGTTTGTTTATTTTTGCCCGTGTTTGTTCCCATTTTTGGTGTTTTGGTAAACAAACGTGGGAATACTTTCCTGTGTTTGTTTATTTTTGCCCGTGTTTGTTTACGTTTTGGCCTATTTTGGGAACAAACGTGGGTAAAAGGGAACAAACGCGGGGAATTGATTTGCAGTAGCGCTTAAAACGGTTACTGCGCAAGTACACTCTTATTTATCTTATTTATCTTATTTATCTTATTTATCTTATTTATCTTATTTATCTTATTTATCTTATTTATAAGCCTTGGGAATTCCTGCCGAAGCTAGCTTCTGCTCGAGTTTTTGTGGATTAATGACTTCCGCAAAGTCGAATCGAACGATTTTGCTTACTCCGCAGTCATATAGGTATCTCTCCCTATCGCGTTCTTTTCGTACGGCATCGCGGTCGTATTGAAGCAGCATATTTTTTTCATGAAGGTCAGTGATAATAGTATTTTTAGAAGATTCTTGACTAATATTGCAAACAGAACTTTTCCCACATTCAATCAAATACTTATCGGTACCATCAAATTCTCCGACTATAAGATTTCCATTGACATTCCATGCAAAATCTGCGCGTAATGGGTAATTTGGGTTTTTATTGTTCGGGAATTCATATTGGATTTGAGGCACAATAAACCCAAGTTCAATAATTGTTGCTCGAGCCAAAGATTCGCCTGCATTTTCGCTTTTATCTGATGCAAAATTGCATAAAAGTTTCAATCGAGATAAGGCGTCAGTGTAATCAATGTTTGAAAAATAAGGGTTGTAGATTTTTCTAAGATACGGGTCGTCTTGCAATTGTGACGCATTACACTGATAGCGCGCAAAGCCGTAAAACTCACTACATACGTTGTAAATTTTCTCTAGATTCTCGCCTTTTTGAGAAGCGGAATCAAAGGTTGGTAGTGCGATTCTAAATGGCTTAGTCCATGCTTCAACAAATAGCGTGTTGTAAATACTCGCGACATGGGACATTGCGTCTTCCTCCATTGTTTTAATGTGACCGAACGTGGAGGTTTTCCTTTCATTTGTGTGCTTGCACGTTTTTACATTTAAATCACAAGTCTTTGGTGAATTTTGTTTCTTGCATCTTTTGTAACATTCTTCAAGCCTAATGCCATTCTCATCCTCAACAATATCTGGAAGATGTATGCGTTTGAGCTGCCGTCTAGCTATCTTTTTTGCAGACTTTTCGCTAGTATTGGTCAAATTTTTGTCAGCATATGCACAAGATACGTGTATGCTTATTGACTTTGGCTGATTGTTATATAGCTTGATGACTTCAAACCCCTTTAGTGCGGCGGCAGTTTCTCCAGTGAACTTCCATTCTTTAATCTTTATTTTTTGAGTGAGTGGGATGGCTATGTGCATAACCTTGTCCTTGTATGAGAGTCGCTGCCAATAGTTGCTTAGAGCATAAAGTCCGCGATATGGTTCAACTAAATCGTTGGACTTTAAGTATGTTCTTAAACTTTTACGACACTTGGTGTATGAAGCCATCAAGCATGAGTTGTGACTTTCAGCATTTAAAATGTCAGATAATAATTTACTGTTATTCATGCTGACGATGTTATTTTTATGAAATTATTATTGCAAGATATTTTTTACAATGTGGTTAAAGCCTATGCTTTATGCACATTCTTTTATATGACTTGACAAAATTGATTTTGTGTGGATGTAATTTTGATTTATTTGGCTTTATTTGGCTTGGTGTTTATTCTCGATTTGCCTGCGTTTGTTTATTTTTGCCCGTGTTTGTTTACGTTTTTGCCAATTTTGGGAACAAACGTGGGTGAAAGGGAACAAACGCGGGAATACTTTCTTGTGTTTGTTTATTTTTGCCCGTGTTTGTTTACGTATTTGACGATTTTGGGAACAAACGTGGGTGAAAGGGAACAAACGCGGGCGCGACGACCTGACTTTTCGCTTAAAGCGTAGCACGAAAAGGTAATTCGGATCGCTGAGCCGCTCAAATGTAAAGTCCAGTGGACTTTATGTGCCAAATCAGCCGAGCGGCTACTAATAGCCGTGAGGAATAGCGTAGCGCGCGAACGATTACCTGCCTGAGCGCCACAGCGAAGACGTGAGCAAATTACAAGAATTCCGCCATTCTTTGCAAAATCGACAATTTTATTTTGATGATTCTTTGCAAAATCGACATTTTTGCTATCAAAATGCGATTTGATTTGATTTGCCTGCGTTTGTTTATTTTTGCCCAATCTTATTTTTTTTTAGGCTCTATTCCAAGGAAAAATAGGGTACACAGGTAGGGTATGACACGCCGATTTATAAATAATTTTTTGTGATATTTTTAACAAAAAATTTCATGCATTAAAAATCTTAATATATAAAAACGTTGATATTGCTTTAATACCTGGGGGGGGTATCAGGAGTTTAGTGTATTAAGCTTTTCATTAGATAAAAAGTGAACTTTTAGCAATATTTTCTATGGTAATATCATCTGAGCGTTTAAGGTTTTGGTGCGCGTTGGTGTGCGCTAAAAGCTAAGTGTTGTGGATTTTGTAGAGCGTTGTATGCGGTTTGCTACGACACACACTTGTGACTCGCTTTTATAAACAATACATACCAGTAAAAGGCAATGGAATATTGTCTTTAAAAGAGAGGAATAGTATGCGTTTAAATACGAACTCGTTAAAACGCACTGTAGCAGTGTTTGCTGCTGTATGCACACTCGGTGCTTGTTGCGTAGCAGGCACGGCGGCATGGGCGCAGAATGATGGAGCCAATACTGCGAATATTGATACTAATGAAAATGGTAAAACGTCTATTACTATTCACAAGTATGAAAATAATCCTGCAGGTACTACGCGTGGCAATGGTGAAAAAGTAGCTGATCTTCAAGGAAGAAAGCCTATTAAAGGCGTTAAGTTTACTCTATGGAGAGTAAAGCAAAAGGCTGCTGATGGTGGCGCTGCAAAAGAGATTGATCTTACAAAACCAGAAGATTGGTTAAAGATTAAAGATCTTGAGAAACTTAGTGATGTTTCTGCTGGCGATAAACATACAGCTTCTGAATTTATAAGCGGCAGTAATAAAAAGTTTGAGGTAGATGAAACTACTAAACAAGAAAAAACTACCAGCGACCAGGGCGAGGCAAAGTTTGAGAACCTCCAAATGGGTCTTTACTACATTGAAGAAACTGATGTAAATGGTGCAACTGTTGAAAATCAAAAAGTTTCCATTACCAAGCGTGTTGCTCCATTCTTTGTAACAACACCTCTTCCTAAAGAATCTGATAATTCTTGGATTTATAATGTGAATGTATATCCAAAGAATGATACGAGCAATGAACTTCCAACTAAAACAGCCAGCAAGCCAAGTACTAATGATTTAACAGATAACACAACTATTACTTGGACTATTTCGATTCCTCTTTCCGCTCCTAAGAATGGCGGTAAGTATGAAAAGATTGGTTTTAAAGATAAGCTAGAAACTGGTTTGACATACGATAGTATTGAAAGTGCAAATCTCGTAACTTATAAAGATAATGGCCAAAAAGACACTACTGTTACAGACGTTAAATTAGATTTAAACACTCACTATACCGAAACGCATAATGATGGATTGGTTTATTTTAAGCTAACAGATACTGAAACAACTGGTGGCCTTGCTAAGGCTTATGCTGAGTATAGTAAGCATCTAACTGATAAAAAGATTGTTAAACTTGAGGTCAAGCTTAAGACAAAAGTTGCAAAAGATGTTAAAGATATAACTAATGTTGCTAATACTTTTGTTGACGATTCGACAACTGGTAAAGGTGACGATAATAACCCATGTACTTCAACAGATCAACGCCCTGAGTGCCAAACTAATAAGACTAAAGATACTGCCCATTTTGGTACTTTAACAGTTAAAAAGTTCTCTGATGGCCAAGGTGCCAATAAGAAACCGTTGAATAACGCTAAGTTTGATGTGTATGAGGTTACGGCAGACAACAAAAATGTTGACGATATTAAGTCTGCTGAGAAAAAAGACAATGGCATATTTACGCTTAAGGGCGATGGCAATACAGAAATTGCCAGCACAAAGATTAATTCAACTTTGGAAACAAAGACCAGTGGAAATTCACATGGTTCCGATTCAGTAAGATTGTTTGTTTACAATTCTAACGAAACCAATAAGGCTGTAACTACTAAGCTTTATTGCTTAGTTGAAACTGAGGCTCCTGCTGGTTATTTGCTTAATTCAACTCCTCAATGTGTTGCTTTAAAAGCGGATACCGCAGATCAAGCAGATACTAATAACACTAAGGAAATTACAAACGCAAAGGCAACAGGTCTCGACCAGATTATAGGCGCACTGCCAATGACCGGTGCTCGCGGCCTGGTTCTTCTTACAGCTTGCGGCATTGTTGGCTTGGGTGGCACGATGTTCTACATCATCACTCGCCGCCGCAAGGAGCAAGAAGAGGCATAAATCCTAGATTTGTCTTTGTTTTTGTGATTAATCGTGTAAGTATTCACGAATTACGTGAGTTAAATCGCATAGTTTGTGAATGCTTGCACTAATCTTGTTAAATCTCGATTATTTTTAATTAGTGCAGATTAGCAGATTCACATCTTTACGGATTTGCAGATTTGTCTAAACAACTTACAAACAACTTATAACCGACTTACAAACAATATATGTCTAGTGTTTTATTCGTAAATCGCATTATTGCAATTAAGCACAAGCGGCGAGATAAGCGCGGATGGAAGTTTTCAAGAGCTTCTATAATTCCATCTATTTTGCTAACCGCGTCGTTTGCTTCGCTTTTATATCCGCATGCTGCAATGTGGCTAAGCCAATACCACATGTCGGAAGTGGCTGCGCAATATGCAAAGCTAATAACCAACGCCGTGCCAGCTCCACACGAGCAGCTTGCACGCGCTCGCGACTATAATCGCAAGCTTTCGGTGGGTGCAATTTACGAAGCGAATACTAATATTCCAACGTCTCATGGAGATACTTCAGATAATAGGCAAGATTATTGGCAGCAGCTAAAAGCAAATAATGATGGGCTTATGGCTCGCTTGCGAATAAAGAAGATAGATCTAGATTTGCCTGTGTACCACGGCACTGAGGATTCTACGCTTCTTAAAGGTCTTGGTCATTTGCGCGGAACGTCTCTTCCAGTTGGCGGTCCTGGAACAAGGTCCGTTGTTACGGGTCATCGTGGCTTGGCTAGTGCAGAGATGTTCACTAGGCTAGACGAAATCAACAAAGGCGACACTTTTACTTTTGAAGTTTTTGGTGAGATTTTTACTTACAAGGTTATAGAAAAAATTGTTGTTAATCCCGATGAGACGAAGAAGATTGCGGCTGTGCCAGGCAAAGATCTTGTTACTTTGATTACTTGCACTCCGTTAGGTATAAACACACAAAGAATTCTTGTTACAGGGCAAAGGATTGTGCCAACACCAATTGCAGATCAGGCACTTAAAGGCAAAAAGCCAGATGTTCCGCGATTTCCGTGGTGGGTAGTTGGGGCCATAGTTAGCTTGTGCTTAGTTGCTTGCTACATCTGGTGGGCTGGTTTGCCAGTTAAAAAGAAAAAGAAAAAGATTCAACTTTAAAAAGATTTGATTTATAGGAATAGTGTTAACGGAATTGGCTTTGAATTGGGGCATTTTAAGTTAAAGCTTCGCAACTTCCGTTAGTGCGCGAGTAGGTGGAAAATGAAAGTTATTAGCGATAGTAGTACGTTTAGTAGTACTCTTAAATCTTTTGTAAAAAGCGTACTAGTGTTTATTCTTACTGCATCAATTGTTCTTACAACGCTTTTAACAGCTAATACTGCTGCAGCTCAGGAAACGCCTGCGCACAATTCCACACCTCGCGCATTAAAGAATAAGCATGATTCTGATTTAGATTCTAATCGTGCTCCAAAAGCATTATCTTCATCTAATTCATCTTCATCTAATTCATCTGATTCGTCTTTTACGCATCCATTTTCTTCTAACGTTCACTATGTTGACGGTTCTAGCAATGTGTTTTCTAGGATTAACAATATTGGTGATTTTGCGCGTAATTCAATAAATGCGCGCTCACATTCTGCATTAAACAAGCGTTCTAGTAACATTTTGGACGATATTCTTACTAATAGTGCAAAAGATATTGCGGATAAAATGTTGAATAACAATTTATTGCGATCTGCACAATATGCTTCTGCGCAAGATTCTTCTGCACAAAATATATCATTGCGTGATTCTGTAAAGCCTTCTTACCGTTCGTCAAACAATGATTCTAGATTTGGCAATAAGCGCGAATTTCGTCCAGGCTGCTATGCAGATAAAGCGCGTACAGAATGTTTTACAGCTCCTGGAGATTTACAAGGTCATCGCGCATCATCTGGTCACGATTACGATATGGATGTGCAAAACGCATGGCATATTACTTCACGTTGGAACGTTCCTAAAGGCAATTACGAAAACAACAATAACTTTACTCCCTACCCTAAAGGCACTTATTTAATGCGTTCAATGGATGGTTTAATCCACGGAACTTATAACGGAAGCTGGGTAGGTGCCAAAGGTCAAAGCCCTAATACGCTTCCTGTAGACGAAGTTCATGATTATGTTTTTATGCGCAAAGAACCAAAGCCAGATGGAAGTGGATACATCTGGGATGTTCTTTTTAATATGGGTGCTAGAATTCATGGCGCTGCAGACGCTTGGAATTACTTTACGGTACCAGATACGCAAAAACTCGATGTTTCTAAAAAAGATCCCGTTACTGGAGAATACAATCAATATATAAGACGTTATCAATTTAATGATAAAAGTATAAAAGGTTGCAAAGCTGATTGGGTTAATCCTAATGGTTTCTGTGCAAACGTTGAAACTAGATCTATTAGTGATGGTCAAACTCTTGAAAATGAGTGGTCTAGCTTTGCAAAAAGAGATAAAGGGTTTTTCTTAGGACGAGATTCGTATACAGGCGTATATAAGGGTGGTGCGCAAACAAGATCTAATATTAATTTTGCGAGTTGCTCTGGAGAGTACGGTTTTGATTGCGTTAATAGCACAAGATGGGGCGCTCTTAATGATTTTCAGCGTACTAATGGCCCTCAAATACCTAATTTTGATGTTCCAGGTATAAATAATGCGTATGCACTTTTAATAAACAATCTTAAAAATTCCGTAAGAGATAGATCTAGTCTTATATTTGCTTTTTATAACAATGTGTATAGCAATACGCGAATTCCATACGGGTATCATATTCACTTTACAACATCTAATGTGACTAATTCAGAAAATAAAAACCCATTTTATGGAGCAGGATCATATTTTGGCAATCGTTATAATTCTGGCCAAGCTAGCCCAGCGGATCCATACAACAAAACAAATCTAAATGTTAGAGGTATTCGAAGATATCGAATGTTAAACAACCAGTGGTATGGCGTTTCGAACATTATTGATATGTTCATGACAAAATATTCATTCTTACGTGGAACTGGAACTGGCCCATTCAACAGTGATAATGGTCAAGAATTAGCTAAAAATGGTTTGCGAGTTAGAAGCTTGTTGCTAAATCCAATTGAGCAAAAAGTGTGTTCTGAATATCACAATACAGATTGTCCTACTGATTCAAATATACATGCTAGAACTGAGCTGTCTATTACTCCTGCGATTGGCAAAAATGGCGGTAATAAGCGTGGTAACTTATGGTGGCGCAATAATCAAGGTTTAGACAAAGTTAATACAGAAGATTCGGCTTTTGGTGATCAATCCGCTAATTTGGAATATTTTAATAATAAGCTTCAAATGGGTCAGTCTGTTCCTGTTCCTTACCAGATTATTGGTCAGTCAGACGTTTTTAAGCCTCTTGAAACACAAGAGTGGCAGCCAAATCAAGTTGATAAATATTATTCCACTAGCAAAGAGTTTAAAGCTTTTGATTTTGTGAATTTTCCAGACAAAAAGTCCATTATTTATAAGCAAGCTAAAGCTCGTTTTCCGCGATTGTGGATGCCAGACCCAAATAAAAAAGACTATGGTTCTGTAAAAAACAATTACTACCCATTGTCTGAGAAGTTTAAAGATAATAATGGTGCTGTTAATAACGACATTAAAACTAGAGCAATATACGATGTTTCTTGGGCAAAAGAAGATGGTAGCGTTGCTTCTAAAACATTGCGAGATGCTGTAGCAAAAATCGCTGTTAGATTGCCAGTTGTAGACGCATACAACGCTTGTAATCATGATCGTAAAAGCAAGAACACTAGAAATAGTAATAGTAATAATAATGGGAATAGCAGTAATCTATGTTCTTCGTACCCAGTTGAAGGAACAGAGCGATATATATGGCGATTCTACGATGTTCCTTCTAATAGCAAACGAATTGGTGACGATTTAACAGAGGTTGAAAAAAGCCGATTTTTGCAACGAGCAAAAAATGACTATGTTGATTCTGTGTCAAACGGAATTGTACGCTATAAGACGTTTGAACGTAAGGGAGACCACAACGTTGAGTATATGATGCTTCAAAGGGGTGGAGAAAATAGTATTCAAGTTTTGCCTATGGTTGTTGGCGTTAAATACGCGAAAATAATCTATTACGATGATTCTAAAGCATTAATGCCAGTTGTTTTTACTAGGATTGATGATGAAAAGCCAACTATTGACGTTAAGGTTAGTATTGACAATGGTAGCGCGCAAAGCGTTCCAGAAAAAGGATTAAACGTTCCTTTTGGAAGCAATATTAAGTTTTTTGTACAAGGTCACGATGATCGTCATGTTTCTTTGGGTGTTAAAAAGCAAAACGGCCGTATAGGTAGTAAATATGACGATATAGCAGAATTAAACAAAGCTTTTACAACAATAAGCTTTAGCAGTGATTTTGACCAAACAAATCATAAAAACACTCGCACAGATCAGTCGGGTTATATAAATACAACGCCTGCAAACGCAACTTTAGGGCTTGCTGACGTTGGCAAAACTCCCGAATTTACATTCCATGCTTGGGATGATGCTGGTAATGAAGTGTCAAAAACAATTAAACTAAAGGTTACTCGAGACGGCTTCGATAAACCAACTGTTTGGTGGCAAAAACAAGATAATGGTCACTATGATGGTAAAGTCAGGCTTTTGCCTTCTGCAAAAAGCGTAAAGATGGTGTTTGTGCGCATTTGGAAGCGCGGAGATAAAAAGCCTGTTGACGATAGTGGCAATAAGTACAGTGCCATTAATACAAAATGCCCAACATCTGGATTCTGCAACGGCATTATTTTAGCTAAAAATGATGTTCCAGATGCTAAAGGTAAATTATGGAAGCAAGTTAATAACGATGGGAATCCATTCTTTAAAAATATGATTGCGCCATTAAGCGGCATAAGTTTTGAAGAAAAGAATGGCGGTTTGGAAATAACAATACCAGAAAATTTGGCGGAAATCGGCTCAAGAATATATGTTGATATTGCAAATGGCTCCTCAACGGGTTCTTTAACGCAAGATGGAACAAAATCAGACCCTCTGCCATTAGAAATAAAATGGCCAAATGGATTGGTGCAAGCAAACCCGTATGAGCTTAATCCTTCCGAACGTCATGCTTTAGTACAAAGGATTCGCTTGGCAAATGAGCGTTTAAAGTGGCGAGGCGATGAGATTGGTTTCGTAAATGATGGTAAGAATAATGGCTATACGGATGGCAAAAACGACCCTAATGGCAAATATTCTTGCAATCAAGATTCAGACAAGCAATACAAGATTTGCTTAACTCTAAATCCGTATGGAAAAAATAACGCGGATGGAAAGAGCACAGAAAAACAGCTTACAGCCATAAAGAAAACAGGAACTGGTGCAGATACAAGTGATGATCAAACGCTTACAACAGTACTAGACCCTAAACAGAAGAAAATTACGCGTTTTGTAGATATACGTAGGGATTATGACTGGAAGTGGTCTAGTAATAAGCTACAAGACAGAAATATGGATCCTGGTTTCGAAATGCGAGGCAGTGCTGAACAAGGAAATCAATATTTTGTTTATCGTTGGAATATTAATTCTGCTAATAATCAAAATGTTCATTTAAATAAGGCTCTTGACTTATTGCAAGGAAAGCCAAAAGGTGTAGATGCCAATAATCCGCAGCCTTCTATTAGACCATTAGGCAATAATTTAGGGCAAGAAGCGATTTTGAAGACTAACGTAGAACGCGATAATGGTGGCTACGGTAGTTTGCCTAATCGTGGAGATGGCAAAGGATATAAGCTAAAAAATGGCGAATGGGTAAATATAGCAGATCTTGTTCGTTTAGTTGATTTAGGCGGTGGACAGCGAGTTTCGCCAGATGAACCAATTACAAGTAAAGATTATTCTGTGCAAAAACAGTCTTATCTTATTGCTGGCGGCGAAGGATATAATGATCGAATAGCTGGAGAAGATGTAAACATTAGCTTAGATAAGAAGAAGCACTATTCTGGAATCGTAAGTAAAACTAAAGATAATAAGTATATTCAATACCCATTTGAATCGCAGATATACGTTGTAAATGGCGAAATCAACAAGGATCTTGAAATACGTGGCGAGGGTGATAAAAACAACACTCGAAACGTTATTAACGTTATCTTCGTACCAGTGGATTTGAATAAGCCAACCATTTCACCAAAGTCTAACAAAACGTGGCTTGGTAAATGCAATGGCTCTTCATGCGCTAATCCAGTAACACTCGATGAAGATGGTAAAGATTTTAAAAATAGTAATGGCTTATTTAATATTGCTGAATTGTTGAAGTTTGACGACGATTTTAATAAGTCTAACGGCGAAAACAACGATGTTCTTAAAAGAACACTGTCTATATATGTTGAGGCAGAAGGGCTAAAAGATAGTAATAATAAGCCAATTCGTGCGCAGTTTGTAAAAAATGGCGTTGTTAAGAATAACTTACTTATGCAATTTATTCAAAAGTATCGTGGCAAAAATGCTGCGACTGCAACAACATTTAAACTGATTGCGCAAATCGAAGACGAGTCTGGTAATAAAAGTGACGAAACTGCTGTGGGCTGCTTTAAGATTAAATGGCAGCCTGCTGTAGCTCCGAAAGTTATAGCATACGACGGAAATCATGAAAATAGAGTATCTGGTGAAAACGTGTGGCTGCACGATAGCGCGAGCGCGGTTACAGATTCTAACAATAATTACAATAATTCGGTTGTTGTTAAAACGGATCCATCCGCGTCTCGTACTGCAATTTACTACAATACTTTAGATGATTTAAAGCCTAACGCAAAAGTTAAGCAGTTCGGTCATGTTTTTGCTATATGCAAGAGTGCAGGTGGAAAAAATAATGGATCGTGGAAGGTTTGTGAAGGCTACGAATCGGGTGAGCGTAATTCCAATTTGCCTAAAGAAGTTGAAAAAATAGACGCTAAAACAGGTGAAGTTAAATTTAAGCAGAATCAATTAGCGCCGGGAAGTGTGGTTCGCGCTCGCAGTCGTTACAAGTATGGCGAGTGGACTACTATGCCTGGAATTATTAACGTAGATGCTTCATTTAGATCTAATCGTGGTGCGGCTAGTAATGGCGGAAATTCTGGTGGATCTGCAAATAATAGTCAAAATAATAATAGTCAAAATAACAATAAAGAGTTTGATTTTGATAGCTTCCCAGAAGATAAAGACACTGAATTTGGAAAATATTTTGTAAAAAATGGCGCGCAGGCTGCTAATGCGATTAGTCCAAGTGCAAAAACAGAAGCTGATGTATTAAAAGAAGACGACTTGCAAAACGTTATTTCTGTAATCAGTGATCCAAAAGTTGATCGTTCTACTGTATGCGGTGAAAAGAGCGGAGACACAAGAAGGAACGCTCCTTCGGATTGCGTATTCTTCTCAGTAAACGTTAATCGCAAGGTAGTGCAAGCACATCCACTTTTGCTAACAAATCCAGAAAAAAGTGCTGTGCGAAAAGTTCTTCGCGAAGCAAACTCTATACCAATATGGAACGACGAGTCTAGCAGCGAAGATTCCATAGAGTCGGAAGAAAATAATGTTTTGTTCGCCAGAACGCAGCAAGATGAGGATGTTTCAAACGAAGACAATCTAGAACGATTGGGCTACAATCAAGCCAAAGTTACGTGGATTAGATCTGCATATCTTTCTAGTGCAAATCCAGAAGATAAAAAACCTGATTACAAAGCGGGGAATAAGCAGGATTCGTTTGTTCTAACGCGAGGATGGAGAAGCCGAAAAGTAACTCCAGCTCCAAGGTATTATCATGTAACAAGGTTTGCTGCTCTTCGTGAAGCTAAAGCCAAGAATAAAGCTGGTAAGAGTATTGACGTTAAAGCGGACTACGAGATTACATGGGATACAGCTAAGCCATACGTTCTTAATAGAAAAGACGACCCAGGATTTGCGCTTGTTGGCGAGCCTGGTCATCAATCGCTTGTGTACCGATACAATGCTAGCAGCAAGGGAACAATTGGGCTTGGAGCTTTGCAAAATGCTTTAAGTTTTGTTCCAGTAGATCTTAAAAAAGAGTCTAAAAACAAGAGCGGAGAAAGTCTTGCTGCTGTGGAAAAGGCTTTCCGCGAAAAGCAGCCAACGTTGCGCGAAATTAAGGGTACAGATAAGGAAGATGCAGAAAGTAGAAGAAATGATTTTAAGCTTTCTGATTGTTTTACTCTAAAAGATGAGTTTACGAATGTGCCAGATTTGGTTGCAGCAAACGGAAATTATGGTGGTGGAAATAGCAGGCAAATAGGCTACACAGGTAATGGAATGAGTAGTACTGTGCTTGGAGATAAGTATGCAAAAATGGCTCCTAAACCAGCAGAGTTTGAAAAATGGGGTAATAAAAATGTGTACTCATCTGCATTTACGATCGATAATGCTTTGGGTGGTGTTGATGGAATAAAATTTGTAAACGATACAAATCATTCTTCGCCGCGTTACGTACTTTCGCTTTCCAATAAATACGCTAGAAACAGTTTAGTGGACTTATACGGGTATGAAGCAAAATCTGACTTTAGTGATATTGCTGGAGCGCAGTCGATTATTCCAGTGTATGTTGTGCCTGTAGATAATGTGAAGCCTGAAGCGATCTCTAAAGGTCCACTTAAATCTTCGACTATGGATAAGCCTTACGAGGTTACTGCTAACGATATTAAGTTCACTTTCACGGGTAATCCAGACCCTAACGGTAAAGTGAAAGGCAAAGAGCTGTTAGTAGACGCTAGCGATGATTTTGATTCTAAAGATGTAGTTGACAAGAATCTTCAAGTATGCGTGCGTTGGATGAACAATAACATGCCTCAAGATACAGATTGCACGCCTATTTTGAAGCGCGATACCAACGGCAACGCAAGTGTAGATGCTGACAAACTGCAGCAGATGCTTATCTCTCGTGGCAATACGGCTGTTTACGCAGTATACGCGCAGACAAAAGATAAATCAGACAATGAGAGCGAACACTATAATGCTGGAAAAGATGATAAGACGGCAATCATCGGCTACATAAAGATTACTGGCATCAACGTGTCGCCAATTCCTCTGCCATTTACTGGTGGACAAGCTGCTGTTATATACACGTTTATGTTCGGCGTGCTACTTGCAATGTTTATAGCATCTGGCGCGTTTGGCAGGCGCGGATGGCTAACATCTTTGCTAAGCGGCAACGGATTTAGTGGCGAGCTAACATACAGCAAGCATTGCAACGTTTCGGCTGAATCCTTGCGATGCGGCAGATTGTTTGGCGGCGGCAGATTGTTTGACATTAGTAGATTGTTTGACAATATGTACAAAAATCGCCATTGAATTTTGCACGTTTTGCTATTCCTAGATCGGAGTCAAGTATAGTAAATCTTATTTATGTAAAACGAAATGTGTTTATGTAAAAACAAAAATAATCGAAAAACATAAATAAGAATTACAACTTATTTGAAAGCGAGATAAGAATGAGCGAAACACTAGTCCTAACGCGCAAAGATTACGTTACAAGAACCATAATTCGAGTTATTGCAATAGTTTCGTCCATTTACGGAATGGCAATGTCTTGGGATTCAATGGCGCTAACGTATTTTACGAATCTTTCTAACTTGATGATTTGTGCGGCGCTGCTTGGCTCGCTGATTTTAGACACGCGAAGTGCTCTTAAGTCTAAAAGCGATGAGCAGGGTGTGCATGCTGAGCGCACTGGCGGCTGGGTAGATTCAAAGCCAAACGCATGGTACGTTTTTAAGTTTATGATGACGATTTCGATTGCCGTCACTTTTACGCTGTATCTTTGCTTTTTGGCTCCTACAAATAAGCTCGGATTTGTTGGCGCATACATGAACAATGGCTGCTCAAGCTTATGCGTGCATTTTATAACGCCGTTGCTTGCGATTTTTGACTTTATTCTTTTTGATTACAAGTACAAGTCCAGCCGCGCGCACGTTTATTTTGCTACGATTCCGCCGCTTAGCTACGTTGCGTATGCTGTTGCGCTAAGCGAGTTTTTGGGATTGCGTTGGGGTGATCATGCTATGGCAGCGCCGTACAACTTTTTGAATTACAAGGCTCCTGCTGGGTGGTTTGGATTTGCGCCAAACACATTTAATTCCACAACGCTTGGAGTGGGTGTTGTTTATTTGCTTGTGATTTTTACGCTGATTTTTATTGGCATTGGAATGGCGTTTCTTGCGATTAAAAACGCTCGCGCTAAGCGACTTTCCAATCAACAATCATGAGCGCGCTGTAACGCGCGAACGACTTTCCCGCATTTGTTCCCAAAATTGGCCAAAACGTAAACAAACGCGGGAAAAAATAAACAAACGCGGGGGAGTGTTCCCGCATTTGTTCCCAAAATTGGCCAAAACGTAAACAAACGTGGGCAAAAATAAACAAACTCGGGGGAGTGTTCTTGCTTTTGTTCCCAAAATTGGCCGAAATGGGAACAAATGCGGGGGAAAAGAAACAAACGTGGGCAAAAATAAACAAACGCGGGAATAACTCGCGCCAGTTGATAGAATTGTGTTTATGTGTACGGAAGAATCTGCGCTGGCTGCCGTTCAGTCGTTGCTAAATGGCACTCTTAAAAACGCGCATGGACGCAACACTAATGTTTTGCTTGTTTTTGGAGCGCCAAACGCTGGCAAGTCAAGCTTCGCGCTTAGCGCATTGCTTTTGGGTTTGCGTTTTGATTGGAGCGCGGCAGCCGGTTCGCCTTGCTCGCTCAATAATCGCGCTGCGCAGCTTTTGCTAAAAAACGCCATTCGCAGTGATCTTGCCGTTGCCGCCGCCCAAAATCGCACCACCGCCGCGCGTATGTCGGATTACGTGATTCAGAACTTGGGTGTTTCGCATCAGTCACGCCCAGTCGGCACACTTTCTGCGCTTGCGTTTAGTTTGATTTCCGCGCGGAACAAGCTTTTTGGCATGCCTTTGCCTAAGTTGCTTAATGGCGCTGAGCAAGACGCGCTTCTTCGCGAAGTTGTGCGTGTACACGTTAATCACGTTTTGCAAGGCGATAGTGGCAATTGCCGAGTTTGCGCTCTTTTTAGCGAGTATTTTGCTAGCGACTATTCTAAAGATTCGCTATCTAAAGATTCTCTATCTAGAGATTCTTCTAAAGATTCTTCACTGGATTCTGCATCCAAAGATTCTTGGATTTACACAATTTCTAAATTACAAGACGCGCAAAATAGAGAGGAATCGCCTAATTCTAACGATTTTTTGGTAAATAGCGCTTTTATCCACCAACTTCGAGATATGCTTGCGCGCTTAGACGAGATGGGCATTGTAAGCGATTCTGCAGAATCAAATATGCTGAACAGCTTGGACTCGCGTCTTAATGTTCAGTCGGATTTTGTATCTTCCAGCATTGTGGCCCGCCTTAGAACTCAATGGAATTTGGCTTTTGCTCTTCGCCGCGAGTACGCCGATTGTGTACACAAAAAGTATCCAAACGCTTTTAGGCTTGATTCTTCTAGGCTTTTGGCAAGTGGCGTTCAAATTTTAAACAATATTTTTAATAATTTACATTGCAATAGTGCTAATGAATCTTCGGCGGCTTGCGATTCTTCCCTTGAGTTTTATGCTCTTAAACTCTTCCTTCCGCACATGCTGGTTGTTGACGATTTTCACGACGTAACGCTTGCTGGCTTGGCTTTTCTTGAGTCGCTAGCGCGCTTGGGCGTGCGGATTGTTCTAACGGCAAATCCCGACGAATCCGTGCAATCCTTCCGCGGATCGTACCCAGATTACGTTGTTGAATCAGCGCAAAATGGCGTTATGCAAGCTGCTGTTTCTAAAATTTGCGATTATAAAGTCGAAGGATTTGGCGAAGATTTTGCAAAACAGGCGTCGCAAGATGTAAAGTGCCAAGAATCGCACAATCTCCCTGATTTTCTAAACCATTCTAATCGCTCAATTGCGCTAAATCTTTTTTCTGCACGCGTTTCGCTTTCGATTGCTTCGCTTATGCCAACGCAAACACCAATGACCCGCAGGGCTTGGAAAATGGCCAATATTCAAGGGGCTTTTCCTATAGAAAAAATCGAATTAAATTCGCAAAAAACAGAAAATTCTTCGGTTTCTGGCGATTTGTACAGAACTCCTAGCCAAGAGATGGATTGCGTTATTTGGCAAATAAAACGCGCTCATCTAGACAACAAAATTCCTTGGAAAAATATGGCCGTAATTGCGCACGATAACGCAACAGTTCGCGCATTTGGCGAGCGGCTTAGAAAAGACGGCGTGCCAGTTAAATATTCATCCGTTACGCGCGCGCTTAGAGATGAGCCGTTTGTAAAAGCGCTATTTGCGATTATTGAGTTGGCGCAATTTAGCCAAAAAAGCGTTGACGACTTAGCAAAAAGCGTGATTTTGGGGGATTATACGCTTTACTCGATTGCGCATTTTGTTCGCTCTAGAATAAAAACCGTAATGGAAAGCCCGCTTGTGGATTCTGGCGATTACAATTGCGCGGATTTGGCGGCTATTGATTCTCTTATGCGCTCAATCTGCTCTCTTAGTGAAGTGATTTTAGGCGAAAACGCAAATGGCGCAAATTCGCCATTACGCGGTCTTATAGAGCAGTGGCAAGCACTTAGTAATCGACTTTTAAGTGCCAGCGGCGAAAAGGCTGGGAAGGCTGGAGCCGATTTTACGGTTGATAATCGCGTTTTTAACGCGCAACCAAACGCAAACAGTACGCAATTTAGCGTTGAGTCGTGCTACATTTTGATTCTTAAGGCGCTTATTGACGGTTGCTGTGCGGATTCTGGCGATTCTGCGGATTCTGGCGATTTAGAAAGCGAAGAGAATCAAGTCGCAAAATCTGCAGAAATTTTTTCTGTTTTGCAAAAAATGACGCCAAACAGTGTTCATATGCGTGCGTTGATGCGCGTGTTTAATATTGTGCTAAGACTTTCTAAAGACCTAAAACGTAACCTTGCAAAAGTTAAAAATAGTGGAGAAAATCAGGCTAGCTACGTTTTAGGCAAGGCTTGGAATCTTTGCAATTGCGCTAAAAAGTGGCAAATTCAAGCGCTTAGCAACAATGACGAGGGCCGCGCTGCAAACGATAGGCTAGATGCTGCAATGAGGCTTTTTGAGTATGCGAACTCGTTTTTGTCTACAAGCGCGCAAGGCCAGCAGACGCCTAATGGAGTCTCGGCCGCTCCGACGATTGCCGAGTTTATTGATCAGGTTCGTCAAATGGAAATCGAAGCGGATTCGCTTGCAAGCGTGGCTCCTCTTCCAGATGCCGTTACTCTTACAACACCTTCTGGCTCGGTTGGAAGACTTTGGGATTACGTGTGGATTCCTGCGGTTCAGCAGCGAGTTTGGCCAAATACGGCCGCTAGAAGCACTATGTTTGGTGCGGAAACACTGGTTGACATTGTGTTAAATAGCAGGATTCTAAGTGGCGATAGTAGCGGAAGTGGTGATGCTGGCGATAGCAGAGGTAAATCTGAAAGCTGCGATATTAGCGATATAGCGTACGTTTTAGATTCTTCTGCTAAAAATCCTAATGGTATTTGCGTAAGCGATAAGCAGGCGATTTTTGCTGGCGAACAGCGAAGCCTGTTAATGGCCATTACGCGCGCTAGAAAGCATCTTTGCATTAGCGCGGTGAATAGCGAAGATTGCGTTCCTTCGGACTTTTTGTACTATTATTTGCCAGAGATTTATTGGAGAAATCAAGACGGAAGCTGTGATTACACCGATTTTTGTGGCGAGGCTGCTGGCGAGGCTTCTGGCGATTTTGCAGCGGTTGATGCAGACGCAAGAGGTCTTGTTTGTGCATCTAGAATCACGCTTGCTCAGGCTGTGTGCGGATTGCAAAACAGCGGTAATTTGGCGGAAAATCCTGCGGTTAAAGATGCATTAGCGGCGTTGAATCTTTTAAAAAGCAACGGAGTTGATGCAGCAAATCCAGATAATTGGGATTTTATGCGGAAAAATTACGATTCTGTGGCTGATTCTGTGGCTGATTCTGTGGCTGATTCAGCCTCGCCAGACGAATCGCAAGCAACCAAAGAATCGCCAGACGAATCGCAAGCAACCGCGCAATCTTCCAGAAAATCCTCCACTAATCAAAACCTCACTAATCAAAACCTTGTAACGCTATCTCCATCAATGGTGGATAGCCTTTGGTCCTGCCCAGTATGCTGCCTTTTGGAACGCAAATTTGCTGGCCCTACCGTAGGCAGCACGGCGGCGAAATTTGGAACGCTTATTCACGAAACCGCCAGATGGGCAAGTCAAGATGAGCATCTAGACAACGAGTATTTGCGCAAAAAATACCCACAGCTTCAGGCGTTTGTTAGTGGATTTGCTAGCGCCCACACAGCGGAATTTAAGGACTTTGACTTTTCGTTTGACTCCTTTAGCGCTTTGCAAAAAAATGCGATTGAAGACGTTGCAGATAAGATGATTGAGCATTATTATTCGATTTGCCCAAGCGACTCTAGTATTTCTAGCGTAAAAGACCGCTATCGTTTTATAAAAAACGATCTAAATGTTCGCCGCGCGCTTTACACGATTGCTCAATATTTTGTAGGATCGCTGACTGGCCAAAATTACCCGATTTTGGCGCAAAAAAATGAAGATGGTGTTGTAACAAAGATTCTGCCTGCGCCAGAAAAGTCAAAAACGGCAAAGACGACTATTGCAGACGTTCATTTGGGAAGCCTCGAGGAAGCTTATTGCGAGTGCCCAATAAACGCCACGTTTGGTTTTAGCGATATTCTAGATGCTTACAATCGCGCGTCTAAATCGCAAATAAGCATGGAAGATCTTTATTCAATAATGGGATTTTTGGTAGGCGGATGGCCTAATGGCGGCTCATGCGATTTGCGCGTTAGAATCCAGGGGCGAATCGACCGAATGGAAGTTAGAAAGTTAAACGACAACACGCAACAAATTCGCCTAATTGACTATAAAACAGGAAAAGTTCCTAAAACGCAGCAAGTTTTTAATGATTTGCAGCTTATTTGCTATCAGCTTGGAATTGTTTTTTGCTCCGAAAACGCTGAAGAAGTTAAGCAGCTTCTAAAGTTTAAGCACACAAAAATCGCGCGAAGCGCGCTGTTCCACGTTGTTTACAAGGATTCTCCTGCGCAAGATAACGGTGTTGCGGAAAACATTTGCCAGCCTTCGCTATTCGAAGCTAATGGGGCGCTAAGCGCTAGTGAGATTACAAGCCGTTACAAGTATGCCAGCAATAATCGCCTTTACGATCTTCCAAATATTGATGCTCAAAATCCTGCGCAAGGCGTAAGTCAGTCTGCGTGGGAGGATTTTGTAAGCTTGCCAATGCGTGCAAAATGGTCACTTATGATGATTTCACGCGTGTTTTTTGCTGCAGCTGCTGTTAAGTCAACCAGTTTTGCTGTTGAGCCAAAGGCGGATCATAAGAGCTATTGCAGGTGTTTAAACATTTGCCCTGGCTGCGCTGGAAAGGTTGATACGGTTTACGAGATGATTGAGGGTAAAAATGAGCAATAAGAACACAGCGGCCGTAAAATCTGCGTCTAGCAGCGCTCCAAGTTTAGAGCAAAAAAACGTTATAGAAGCTCCGATTAATCAAGACGTGCTTATAGTTGCGGGTGCTGGCAGCGGCAAAACATACACCATGACTCGCCGCGTAATACACTTAATTAAAAGCAAAGTTCCGCCAGAATCCATACTGGGATTAACTTTTACAAACAAGGCTGCGGCGGAATTGCTAAGTCGCGTTTCGGCGGAGGTTAGCGCAAGCGGCGCAAATGGCGCAAGCGGTGCAAAGTCATTCTTAAAGCCAGAAGTTATGACGTACGACGCGTTCTTTCAATCAATCGTAAGAAGATACGGGCTTTTGGTTGGCTTTAATCAAAGCACAATGCCATTAAGCGACGCTGGCGCGATGGAAATCATAAAAAGTATAATCGGAAAATATTTGGATAATCCTCAAAATCACGCTAAAAATTTAAGCAAGTTGTATGATTTTGACACTTTGTGTGCTGATGTTATTAATCTTTGTGCCGAAATATCGTGCTCGATGATTGGAGTAGATAGCGAAGGCGCAACGTGCTCAAGCGTGCCTCAAGCTGTTCAAAAAATACGCGAGTGGAATAACGAGTTTGCAAAACACTTAAAAAACGTTATTGCAGATAGAAAAGTAGAATCGCCATTAAGCGCAAAGGCTCCAGCGATTCCAAAATACAAAAAAGTCAAAAAAACGGCTGCAATGAGCGAAGAAGATGCATTGAAAGCGTCTGCGGAAAAGTTTAAGACTGCGTGTAAAAATTACGAAAAATATTGGGATGATTCGTGCTTGCAATTTTGCATAAATCTATACAACGCGTGCCTAAAACGAGACATTCTGCTAGACCTTGTTTTGCAATTTGACGCCGAAAAAAAGCGCGTAAACATGGCGCAATTTAGCGATTTTACGATTGCAGCTTACTATTTGGTTACGCATTTTCCTTCGATTTGCGCGCAATACAGGAATCAATATTCGCAAGTTCTTTTAGACGAGTATCAAGATACTTCCACAACGCAAGCAATGCTTATAAATACGCTGTTTTATGGCGATGCTTCGATAGCGGCAAAGCGCACGCGCGTTATGGCAGTGGGCGACCCGTTCCAAGCAATCTACTCGTTTAGAGGCGCTTCAACTGGAGCTTTTTGTAAGTTTGAACAAGACTTTAACATAAGCGCGCAAAACAAGTATTCGCTAACTGTTACGCGCAGAAATTCGCTGTTTATACTAAAAGTTGCAAACGCGCTAACTGAGCCGATGCGTGCGGAAAATGGCGATAATTCAACGCAAATCGCAAGTCAGCGATTTAGCAGCATTGACGACCACGAAGTACAAGTGGAAACTTTAAAGCCAAAAGATGATGCGTCAAATGGCACGGTTGCGGCTTTGTTTATGCCAAGTCAGGGCGAAGAGATTGACGCCGTTGTGCGATTTGCTAAAAAAATCGTTGAAAAATATGGCGAAAATCCGCTCGAACCGCAGCTTGCAATTCTGTTTAGAAGTAAAGCAAACATGCCAAAATATGCGGAAAAACTAGAGGCTGCAGGGATTCGCACAAGCATAGTGGGCTACTCTTCGCTTATTGAAAAGCCTGCCGTTAAAGATGTTTTGAGCTTGCTAAGAGTGGTTCAAGACCACAGTGATTCCAATTCGCTTATGCGCCTTCTTGCCACTGCGCGTTTTGCGCTATCTACTGCGGATTTGGGCGCGTTGGCAGCAATCGCAAATAGTGCGAATACGGAATATCTTTACAACGTTTATGCGGCGGCTGGTCTAGTTGAGGCGGGATTGCCTAGAAGCCAGTGGGATTTGGCCGTTCGAAATCTTAGAAACAAGGCAAATAGTGGGGAAATATCTGGGCAGGTTATAAATATTTATGGCGGATTTTATTTAGCGGATTTGATTATGCGCGATTTTGGCGCGAGTGGCGATTCGTCTGGCGCGGCTGCTGGCGATTCTTCGGCTGCTGGCGATTCTGGCGATTATTGGGTTCGTCAGATGCGCGAAAAGCTGAGCGCTCCCGCATTTGCCGCCGTAAGTCGTCTTAGCAAAATCCTAAATAAAGTTGATCGCGTGCAAAGAAATTCGCTAACAAGCGTTATGCAAACGGCTGTGGAGGCTCTTAACGTAGACATTGACACTGCTGTTGGTGCGGCCTTAAAATACAAGGATTTTAGCAATCAAACAATGCTTAACGATATGCATAGCGTACTTGATTCGCTAAACACGATTGTAGAAACGTATGTGCAAGAAATGGGCGACTGGCAAGACGTTAGCTTGCGTGGACTAATCAGCTGGATTGATTCGGCAAAAAATCTGGATTCGCAGGCGGGCTCTGGCTCTGTAGCATCTGGATTGGGGGCGGATGCCGATAGCGCGCAAGTTGTTTTAATGACGGTTCATCAATCAAAGGGTTTGCAGTGGCCAGCCGTTGCTGTAGTTGGGCTAAACGAGGGTGCTTTTCCAAGCAATCAAGGAGATTCGCTAAAGATTGATGATAATGGGCAGGCCAGCGCTCGCATACCGATTGAGTTTGCAGCAAGCGTGCCTACGGCTTTGCGCGTGGATGCCAACATTTTGCCGCATTTTCCGCATACAGTAACGCGCGGCGAGGCAATGCACCCAGCAAAAGCAATGCAAGATTTAGATAGTGTGCAAAAGATCTTTGACGAGGTTAAGCCCAATAGAATCAAGGCTTTGCGCGATTTTGCGCAGGCTGTTCAAGAGGCGGATGCTGGCGATTTTTTGAGCGAAGAAACGCGCCGTGTGTATAATACGTATAAATCCCAGCAAAGCGTTGATTCTATGCCGTTTTCGCAAAGCGAGGAGCGCGGAATCCAGCTTCACATGGACGAGCGCCACCTTATGTACGTGGCTCTTACGCGCGCAAAGTTTGCAGCGCTTTTAACTGGCTCGGCAACTTCGGGAGATTCGGGCGAAAATGGGCGAAAGCGCGCGGCTTCGGTGTTTCTTAAGGAGTCGATGGAGGCTGTAAAGTCTCTTAACGGTGCGATTGAAGTTAAAAGATGCAAGGCGGAAAATGCTGGTGATTCTGCGGATTCTGCGGATTCTGGTGATTCTGATGAAGACGCTTTTGGCTTTATTGCAGGCGATTTTGCAGGCGATTTTGCGGGGGAGTTTGGAAAAGTCGCCGTTCCAGGCGATTCGTGCGCTAAAGAACCCGTGCTTGAATGGCCTTGTGCCTCGAGCGAAAATGTGCAGAACGCTCTTAGAGAATCTGCCAAACTTGTTGAAAGCGAAGTGCTTAATGGCGATTTTGCAGGTGATTCTGGCGATTTAAATGGCGATTTTAGTGGCGAATCTTCATTAATATCACATCAAAAATCCCTTTACTACCGCGCAAAAGCATTTGTTCAAGATGCTGATTTAACCGCGCAAACCGCTGGCGATTATTCCCTAGAAGATTTGGCCAAAAAGGTGGAAAAGATTTCCAACGGATCTAGGCTTAACGTAACGTCTCTGCAAAAAATAAGTAGAGTTGAGCAAAATTCAAGCGCAAACAATCGAGTTTACAACAATCTATTGGCGTGCATTCGCCCAATCCCTTCAACGCAATCGATTGATGCATCCTTAGGAACCATGTTCCACGCTTGGGCGCAACAATTTGTAGACTCTGCAGTACCTTCTAGTGCATCCGAGTGTGCTAATTGGCAGTCAATTGTAAAAAACGGAACTTTGTTAGATGAGCAATTTGTTCCTCAAGATCGCAAAGATTTGCTTTACGAGTTTAATCAAAGTCGCAAAGATTCGGACTTTGCTAAGGGTTTGGTTAAATCTCAAGACGCTCAACTAGATGAATGGAAGCAACGGCTTATAGAATCGCGTTGGGCGAGTAGGGTTCCATTGGCTGCAGAAATGCCGATTTTAATGCAAATCGATAATATCGATAATATCGATAATACGCAGTTTGAAAATAGAATAATCAACGGAACTTTGGATGCTGTTTTTGCAGGAGGATTAGACGCTAACGACGAATCGAAACTCTACACAATCGTTGATTGGAAGACGGGCAAGCGGCCAAAAAGCGCGGAAGATATTCAGCTAAAATTGGAGCAGCTTGACTGGTATAGGCTGCTGCTTGCGCGCGCAACAAACGTTGATTTAAGCTGCATTGATGCCACTCTTTACTACGTTAGTGAGGCGCGTGCGGAAAATCGCGAGATACACGCGTTGTGTAAAACGCGCGACGAGATTTTGAGTGAGGCGTCTTTTTAAAATCAACATTTTTGGTAATCTAAAAGTAGAACATAGCCGATTTAAGTTGGTAATTGGTAAAAGTAAAAGAAGGACAAAATGACGGTTGAGTTTCGGCCAGTTAAAATTAACGACATTGACGCAATCGTAGAAGAATACGAGCGCACATGGGGGATTGCGCATGCTGTTGGAGCAGACGCTTCGCGCAATCTTTCTAGGCGATTTGTGCTTCACTATTTGGAGCCTTCCACGTTTGGAACTGTTGCAACAATAAACGGCAAATTTATGGGGCTGCTGCTTGCGCGCGTGCATGGAGATAAAGTGCTGTTTAAGCAAGTGCAGAAGATGCTAGAAGAGCAAGAGGCAAAGATGTCTAGCAAAGGCGATTCTTTGCACGCAAAAGCGTTGGATTCTGCGATTGGCATGGGCCAGATTGAGCGCAAGTTAGAGGCGATGAGCCATATAAACGACTTAACTCAGGCAGAGTTGGAGCTTTTTATTGTTTCTCCAGATGCTCGCGGGCACGGAGTTGGGGGCGGATTGTGGAAGCGCACAATGCAACATTTGCGCAGCCGCGGAGTGAACCGCTACTTTTTGCACACAGATACAGCTTGCGATGTTAGTTTCTACGATTATCACGGGCTTAGGCGAGATGCTACGTGGGCTAAAAAAGATCACGAAAAGTATGCAGATCGCGTAAAAGACCTTGTTGAGGACTTGTACATATACTCGGGCGAGCCGTTTGTAAACCGCACCAGACGCACGCATCAGTCGCGTTGATTAACTGCGCTTAGACCACGCGAGTGATATTTCCTATTTCCTTGCTTGGTGTGTAGGAGGGCTGGCTAATTCTTGTCTCACAACGCTTCGCCTCTTACGTGTAGTTTGTTGTTGCGGTTGTTCCGATTTGGCTTTGATTTTGTTTTTGGTTTAAGTTTGTTTGTAGGCGTGTGTCATTGGGTTGTTTGGTATCGGCTGCCGCTCTTATACTGTTCGACCAAGAATCACCCAGCCCTCTTGCATGCTTGAACAATTTCGTATCGCTAGTCGCCTGAGATTCTCGATTTTTCTTGCTCTCTCGGCGAGTCACCATCTAGCGACGCTGAGGCTCGCTTCGATAGCTGCGAAAAATCTCGAATCTCTACCTAGCTTGCGCTATTAACTGCGCTTGCGCGTTACAATAATCCACCCAATTGATGCAATCGGGATCGCCACAAGCGTAGAAATCCACGGAACCATCATTCCGCCATGCGAACTCCACGCGTCAATCGCAAATCCCGCAACCATGGATCCAAGAGAGGCGCCAGTAGCTGATGCTGTTGGCAGCCAAGATAATCCTTCGGTAAGCGAATGCTCGGGAATTGTGTCTTTAACAATAAGGTTTCCAGTTGCAAAAATCGGCGAAACGCACAATCCACTCAAAAGCTCAAAAATGCTTAGAAGCACAAGTCTATCTATGTTAATGTTCATAAGAATAAAGCCAACAGTAAGCAGGCTTAGAAACACGATTAGGTGCGACCAGTTAGATCCGCGGAATTTATGAGAGCCAAAAATCACGGCTCCAACTAAAGACCCGCACGCAAACAGAGCAAGTTGCAAGCCTATGAGTTTGTCTAATCCTTGCGCGCGCATTGCTGCCGTAACGGATACGTCAAAAGCGCTAAAACTCATGTTAAAAACAAGGAACATAATAACAAGCGGTATGATTCCGCGGTAAAGAAGCACGTTTTTTGGCTTGTTTTTGCGATTTGTGTTCCTTAGCTGTTTTAGCGAAAGTTTG
Organism: Bifidobacterium sp. UMB1197; assembly: GCF_030217745.1. NCBI lineage: Bacteria > Bacillati > Actinomycetota > Actinomycetes > Bifidobacteriales > Bifidobacteriaceae > Bifidobacterium > Bifidobacterium sp. UMB1197. The sequence goes on from NZ_JASOOL010000004.1 coordinate 113,723, forward strand.
TCGATAAGCTTTGTTGCGTTACTGCTTTTCTGTACATCTTCGCTTTGATTGCTTATTGCATTTTGCACATCTTCATCGCTTGCGGGAGCTGTTTCTACTTGCACAATTTTAACAACCGCAGGTTGTGTGTTTTTAAGCGACAAGAACCATGCTCCGCCTAGTCCGCTTGCTAGAACTGGCACAAAAAGCTGCGATACAGGGTGAACGCTAGTGGCAAGCCATGCCGCAAGAATTGGCCCGAAAATAAACACAATCTCGTCGATTCCAGATTCCAGCGCGTACGCAACATTTAGCAGCGTGTCGTCGCTTTGATTTTTAAGCGTGTATGCCCAGCGTGTTCTAACAAGCGCGCCGAATGCAAACTGCGTAACGCCCATTAAAATTGCAAGCGCAAACAGTATTGGCAGTGGTATGTGAAAAAGCGCTGCGGTTGCAAAAGACAGCATGCATATAACTTGCGCACTTAGGGCGATTACACCCACTTTTCGCTGGCCGAATCTGTCAAAAAGCTTTGCGTATAATGGCGTTACGGCTGCTTGCGATAGCACGTATGCGGCGCTCATTGTGCCCGCAATCGTCCAATTGTTGTAAATGTGGTTTAAAGCTAGAACAATTCCTAGGCCCATCATCGAAATAGGCAGCCTTGCTATTGCTCCAGATATGCAAAACGCTCGTGTTCCTTCAAATGAGAACAATCTTACGTAGTTTGACATAGGCGAAGACTTTGGCTGCGCCGATTGCGATGACATATTCACTTCCCTTAAAATTTATACCGTTTAACGTTTTTAATATGATTGTTTTTGAGTGTCTTTCCAGTTTACAGTATGGCGTCAAAGTTTGCCGATGTTGTTTTGTTTTTCCCGGAAATGTACGTAAATTAGGTCAAATTTGGTACAAAGTGCGTCACATCGTTCGCGCGTTACAGCGCGCTCACGTCTTCGCCGCGTGTAAAGTCCACTGGACTTTACACCTGAGCGGCTCAGCGAATCGAGGTGATTTCTCGCGCATTACGCAGCTCGAAATCGTCGATTCGCCCGTGTTTGTTTACATTTTGGGTCAAATAGGGAACAAACGCGGGAATACTTTCGTATGTTTGTTTCTTTTTGCCCGTGTTTGTTTCCGTTTTTGGTGGTTTTGGGAACAAACGCAGGAAAATCGTTCGCGATTATCGCGATTATTGTGATTATCTTTTGACAAAAAGTATTGTAGAATTGATTTATAGATTTCAAATAAAACGGGAAGGCAAATCAATGTTTGGTTCACTTATTTATTCAGCTTCGGGATTGGCGAGTATTCAATCTGGTTCTGCAATAGTCGGCTCCTTGATTTTTGCAATCGTGGTAGTTCTTATTGGTCTTGGAATTAAAATTTGGAAAAAATACGGCAAGCACTAAAATCAGCCTAATATTTCCACTAATATTTCACTAATATTTTTCACTAGCACTTTCTGTTAGACACTTTCTGCTAGATATTTTCTGTTAGATATTTGCAGATAAAAGATAAATATTTGCCGTTACAGATAAATGTTTGCTGTTAAACATTAGCTGTTAATTATTCGTCATTAAATTTTTATTGCACGCGCGCAAGTCGCAGTTTTTGTGTGATTCCGTTGAGGCTTAACGATACAATAAAGTAGATGAGTGATACAACGACGCAATTGACGGATGAGATTCTTGCAGAGATTGTAGACTCTGTAAAAATTCCTCAATCCGCAGAGATAAACAATAAAAAGTCAACAAAAACTGTGAAAAAAGAAAATAAAACTACGAATAAAAATACAAAAACTAAAAAAACTAAAGACGCTGAATTGCATAAGGTGAGTAGGGCATCTAAGGGGTTTAAAGCGGTTAAAAGTTCTAAGACTACTTACAATGCGCTTCCGCCAGTGGTAAATGATCAGCGAGAGGGCGCGCTTGTTGCGCCTCCAAAGTATCGCAAGGGGTCAATGCGAATCGTTCCGCTTGGTGGTTTGGGCGAAATTGGCCGAAATATGAACGTTATTGAATATAATGGTCATATTTTGCTTATAGATTGTGGTGTTTTGTTCCCAGAAGAAGAGCAGCCAGGCGTAGACCTGATTCTTCCAGACTTCCACTACATTCAAAACAGACTAGACAAAGTAGATGCGCTAGTTTTAACTCACGGCCACGAAGACCACATTGGCGGCGTGCCATATTTGCTTAAAATGCGCCCAGATATTCCGCTAATCGGCTCTAAGCTTACTCTTGCGTTTGTTGAAGCAAAGTGCGAAGAACACAAGATTAAGCCAAAAACAATTCAGGTAGAAGGCCGCGCAAAGCTAAAAGTTGGCCCGTACAATCTGGAGTTTATTAGCGTAACTCACTCAATTCCAGACGCTCTTGCAGTGTGTGTAAAAACGCCAGCTGGAACGATTATAGACACGGGAGATATTAAGCTAGATCAGCTTCCATTAGACCATAGAATCACAGACTTGGTTGAATTTGGAAAGCTTGGCGAGCAGGGGATTGACCTATTAATGGCAGATTCTACTAACGCCGAGGTTCCAGGTTTTGTTAAGCCAGAAACTTCGATTGGCCCAGCTTTGGATCAGGCGTTTGCTAACGCATCTCGCAAGATAATCGTAGCAAGCTTCTCCAGCCACGTTCACCGCGTTCAGCAAGTGGTGGATGCTGCACACAAGTATGGCAGAAAAGTGGTGTTTGTTGGGCGCTCAATGGTTAGGAATATGTCTATTGCGGCCGATCTTGGCTACTTGCATATTCCAGAAAATACTGTTGCAGATTTAAAGCAAGCAAAAGATATTCAAGACGACAAGCTTGTGTATATGTGCACAGGATCTCAAGGCGAGCCGATGGCAGCACTTGGGCGAATCGCAGACGGAATACACAAAGATATTACGGTAAACGAGTTTGATACCGTTATTCTTGCAAGCTCCCTAATACCTGGAAATGAGCATGAGGTTTACAAGGTTATTAACAAGCTTGTGCAGATGGGCGCTCGCGTAATCAACAAAGACAATGCTGCTATTCACGTATCTGGTCATTGCAACGAGGGCGAGTTGCTTTACTTGTACAACATTGTTAAGCCAAAGTGCGCTATGCCAATTCACGGTGAACACAGGCATCTTGTTGCAAACGGTTTGATTGCTGTTAAAACGGGCGTAGACCCTAAGAATGTTGTTTTGGCAGAAGATGGCGATGTTGTGGACTTGTACCACGGAAATGCCGCTGTTGTTGGCTCTGTTCCATGCGGATACGTGTATGTTGACGGCGATTCTGTTGGCGAGCTTACCGACGAAGAGCTGGAAAAGCGCAGAATCCTTGGCACGGAAGGCTTTGTGTCTAGCTTTGTAGTGGTAAATACCGATAGCGCAGACGTTGTAACGGGGCCAAAGATTTACTTGAATGCTGTTGCAGAAGACGAGTCTGATTTTGAAAAAGTTCGATCTCAGATTGTTTTCCAGCTTCAAGATGCCATGATGCACGGCGAGAAAGACACGCACAAGCTTCAGCAGATTATGCGCAGAACGCTTGGAAGCTGGATTGCGCGTGCGCTGCGTAGGAAGCCAATGATTGTGCCAGTTGTTGCGGATCTTGCGCAAAAGGATTAGTCAAGCGATTAGTCTGCGATTAGTCTGCGATTAGTCTGCGATTAGTCAAAACTAATCAAGAATCAGCAAAATAGTCAAAATATAAGAAAAAATATAAAAAAATATAAGAAAAAATATAAGAAGATTAAGGAAGTTAATATGCCAGGAGCAAATCTGACTCGCGTAGAAGCTGCGGAGCGTTTTAGCGCTATCCAAATGCCAATTCACTACACTGTTGCACTTGATTTAGGCAAGGGCGGCCGTGATTTTAAGTCGCACACAAAGATTGAGTTTGGTGCAAAAGCTGGTGGAACAAGCTTCCTCGATTTGATTGCAAACAGCGTTGAATCCGTGGTGCTTAATGGCGTATCTCTTGATGTTTCTAAGGTTTTTGCAGATAGTCGCATCGAGCTTGCCAATTTAAACGCGCAAAACACAGTAGAAGTCGTAGCAAATTGCCAGTATTCCAACACGGGCGAAGGCTTGCACAGAAGCGTGGATCCTTCCGACGGCAACGTTTACCTTTACACGCAATTTGAGGTGCCAGATGCTCGCCGTGTTTACGCAGTGTTTGACCAGCCAGATTTGAAGGCTGTTTTTGACTTTAGTGTAGACGCTCCAGAAAGTTGGATTGTAACTTCCAACATGCCAGTAGTCAGCGAAACTGCGATTGAAGGCCGCAAGACGGAAGATGGCACTTTGGAAAATGGCGCTGTAGAAGGCATGAAGCGCTGGGTGTTTGAGTCAACTCCAAAAATGAGCTCCTACTTAACTGCGATTTGCGCAGGCCCTTACGCCGAGTGGCACACGTCTTACAACAACGAAGACGGCCGCGTAGTGCCAATGGCAATGTACTGCCGCCAGGCACTTAAAGACGCGTTTGCAAAAGACGTTGACTACTTGTTCGATATTACAAAGAAGGGTTTTGCCTTCTACGCTAAGACTTGGGGAGTGCCATATCCGTACGCAAAGTACGATCAGATTTACGTGCCAGAATACAACGCTGGAGCTATGGAAAACATTGGTATGGTTACAATTCGAGACCAGTACGTGTTTGAATCCAAAGTTACGGACGCATACGCTGAGCGCCGCGTTGTAACAGTTTTGCACGAGCTTGCGCACATGTGGTTTGGCGACTACGTAACCATGAAGTGGTGGAACGACTTGTGGCTTAACGAGTCTTTTGCTGAGTTTACGTCTACGCTTGCAACGGCTGAAGCAACCGAATGGCACGACGCTTGGAGCACTTTCAACTCTGGCGAAAAAAGCTGGGCGCTTAATCAAGATCAGCTTCCAACAACGCACCCAATCGTGGCTCCAATCAACGATTTGAACGACACCTCCGTCAACTTCGACGGCATTACCTACGCAAAGGGCGCTTCCGTTTTGAAGCAACTTGTGGCGTATGTTGGCCGAGAAAAGTTCTTTGAAGGAATTCACAACTACTTGAGCAAGCACGCTTATAGCAACGCAACTTTGGCCGATTTGTTGCACGAGTTAGAGCTTACAAGCGGTCGCGATCTTAAGGCTTGGAGCGCTCAGTGGCTTGAAAAAGCTGGAATTAACACGATTAGCACAGAAGTCGAAGAGGCTGGCGACGGCACTGGTACGATTGCTTCTTTGCGCTTGCGTCAAAGCGCCCCAGAAGAGCATCCTGTTTTGCGCGCACATCGCTTGGCTGTTGGTTTCTACAATGTGGACGAAGCAACTGGCGAAATTGTGCGTACAAAGCGAATCGAACTTGATGTTGACGGCGAAGTGACGGAAGTTGCGGAAGCGCGCGGATTGCAAATGCCTGCGCTTATTCTTGTAAACGACGACGATTTAACCTACACAAAGCTGCGATTTGACGCAAAGTCGCTTGAGTTTGCTGCCGAAAATCTTTACCGCTTTAAGGATTCTTTGACTCGCTCGCTTATTTGGCTTGCATTGTGGGACATGACTCGCGACGCAGAATTCCCAGCAGAACGCTTTGTGGAACTTAGCCTTAAGGCCTTGGCAACAGAGCGCGAATCTACGACTTTCCGCTATGCTCTTGGTCAAGTAAAGGTGACTGCAAGCCACTACGTGGTTCCTGAGCGCCAAGCGCAAGTTGCAAAGCATGTGGCTCACGAACTCTGGCAGTTGGCTTTGGCGGCTAACGCTGGCTCGGACGAACAGTTCCAGCTGCTAAAGGCTTATCTTGGTTACGGCGAAGTTGGAGATAGCGAGTTTGTGCAAATCGCTAACGGACTTCTTGACGGTTCTGTGCGCTTAGAAGGCTTGGAAATCGACAACGACTTGCGTTGGAGCATTCTTATTGCGCTCGCAGGCGTAAATGCTTTGGACGAAGCTGGAATCGATGCGGAACTCGCTAAGCGAGACACTACCGAGAATCGCGAATACGCTTACCAGGCTCGCGCGGCTCGTGCAACTGCAGAAGCTAAGGATTGGGCTTTTGAACAGGCTTTGCGTAATCTCGATTTGACTAATATGCAGATGGGTGCTGTTGTTGCTGGATTTGCAAGCACCGCTAAAGGCGATTTGGTTAAGCCTTACGTTAAGCGCTACTTTGCGGAAGTTGAGTGGATTTGGAAGAATCGCACATTCCACATGGCAGAAACTTTGATTGAAGGCTTGTATCCAAATTATGCAGATGTAGACGAGTTGGTTGAGAGTGGGCAGCGCTGGCTTGATGAGCATAAGGATGCGGATCAGGCTTTGCGCCGCATGGTGCTTGGCAAGCTGGATTCTTCTCGCCGCACGCTTAAAGTGCAGCATTACAACGCTTCGCTTTAGTTTTTTGCTTGTTACTGTTTGAAGTAAAGAGTTAAAAACCGCGGTTTGGATTTTGCCTTACCGCGGTTTTTGTTGTTTTTGGCTGATTTTCGTTACATTTGCATCTTTGATGAGACAAATATAACGCAAGCGGTTTTCCTTGCTTGGTGTTGCTATAGGGCTGGGTAATTCTGCGTTCGCGCGGATTAGCCGCGTTTGTAGCTCTAATCGTCGTGTTTAGCTACAAAGTGCGGAAAAGATTGACGGGTTTTGTACGTGATTTGGCTCAAATTTGGTACAAAGTGCGGAGTTGTGTTCCGCTTTTTGTACGTGATTTAGGTGTAATTTGGTACAAAATGCGCGGGCGCGACGACCTGCCTTCGAGCTTAAAGCGTAGCGCGAGAAGGCAATTTGGAGCGCTGAGCAGCTCAAGGCAGAAGCACTGCTTCTGCGCTGCGAAGACGTGAGCGCGGCTAATCCGCGCGAGCGATTTTACCGAGAATGTTGTTCGAATCGGGAAAATCTGCAACAAAAAACCGCGGCAGACGAGTCGGTGAAGACTGGTCAACCGCGGTTTTTATTTGTTATTTAGTTTTGATTACGCGCGACGATGGCGAGCTAAGTAGGTGCCGCCTCCGATTGCTGCGATTCCTGCAACAACAGCAGCTAGAGCTGCAACAACCTTAAGCGTAGTGCTGTTGGACGCGCTTTGCGCACCGTCTTGAGCGCCGCCTGCCGCCTGAGCGTTCTTAGACTCATCCTTAGACTCGCTCTTGGAATCATTCTTGGAATCGCTCTTAGACTTGCTCTTTGCAGAATCTTTAGCAGCATCTTTTGCGGACTCGCTCTTAGCATCATCCTTCTTAGCCTCGTCTGCCTTGGCAGCGTTCTTGGCTGCAGCCTTAGCTCCAGCCACTAGTGCGGCTGCGATGCGATTGGCGCTGGATGCGCTAAGAGTGTTAGCGTGCTCTGCGCCTGCAACATTATTCGCTGCAACACCATTAGCGCCCTGAGTGTTAGCGCCGTTTGCGCCGTTTGCACTCTGCGATTGTGCGGCTGGAACAGCAGCGTGGAATCCGAGTTGCTCGCTGCCGAACAAGTTGTTTGCGTATCCTGCAAGATACTTGCTGTACCAGTTGCTGCTGCTGTAGCCAGAGCCTCCAGCATAATCGCCGCCAGGCTCTTCACCAGGCTCTTCAACAGACGCAGAGCCAGAGCCAGGCGTTATGTCTTCGATGCTTGGGGATGGGACAGGGGATGGTGCAGGTGGCTCTGGAGATGGCGTAGGTTCTGGGTCTTTTACGTTATCATTGAGCGCCTTGGCGTTATCGTTCAACGTAGTTGTCAACGTTTCAAGCTTTGAAGTGTAGTCCGTCAAATCTTGTTGCATCTGCGTGAATTGCCCAATTGCAGCAGCAAACTTAGCAGTGTACTTTGCTTTAGCCTTTTCAGGCAGCTTATCGATTATTGCTTTAAACTTAGTTTCAGCAGCCTTAACAGTCTTTTGTACTGCTTCAACCTTAGCTTTGGCGGCTTTAAGAGTCTGCTGAGCTTGCACAACCCTATCCTGAGCAGCCTTAACAGTCTTTTTAGCTGCAACAACCTTATCTTTTGCCTTGGCAACAGCATTAGTAGCTTGAGTTAATGCAGTAGCCTTTTCAGATGCTGTTTGATTAGCTGCGTCAAGAGCATTGCTAATTTGGGTCTGCTCTTCGATTGCCTTATCAAGCTTGCCTTGAGCAGTGTCAATCCTACCTTGAGCATCTTTAGACTTTTGAGCTTCAGAATTGATTGTTGCATCCAAGGTTTGGATTTGCTTGTTCAAATCCTTAACCTTCTGATTTGCAGCCTTAAGCGCTTCATCTGCTTGTTTCTTAGCTGCTTCTGCATCTTTAACCGCCTGCTGTGCTTTATCTACATTGCCTTGGGCAGTATTAACAGCCTCAGTCAAACCATCAATCTTGGTTTGCTGCCCAGTAACCTTCTGGCGCGCCTGCTGAGCTTCGGTCTGCTTCTTCTGCGCGGCATCCTTAAGACCGGTCAACTCAGTTTGAAGTGTCTTCAGCTCGCCCTTAAGCTGAGCAATCTTTGCTTGCTTTTGTTCATCGCTCTGGCTCTGTGCCTGCTGAACCTTAGCGTTCTCCTGATTGTACTTCTGCTCAGCTGTATCCTCCTCGGCCTTTAACTTATTGTATTTTTCTAGAGCCTCATGCTTAGTCTTGTTTGCTTTTCGAAGTTCATCTTTAGCATCGTTAAACTCCATCTGAGCTTTAAGAACCTTTTGGCTTAACTTGGTTACGCTGTTTTCTGCAAGAGAATCAGCCTTGCTTTCTTCCGTAATAACCTCGTAAGTTTTTTGGAATAAAGCTTTATCTGCTTTGTTCTCTGCGGCTGCTAAATCGGCTAAATCGCGAGCATTGCTTGGCTCCAGTTTCTTTTCGCCATTATTCGTAACCTTAGCTATGTAATCGGTTAGAAGCTTGTTATAGTCATCTGCACTAATGCTCTTTTCGGAGTTGCCATGCCACACAGCAACATCGTAAATAAGCTCTTTTCCATCTTTTGTATAATCTATGGCTGTGTCAGCTTCTGCAAAGCCTGCAGCCGTATTGTTTCTAGCAATAAAATTCAAATAATGCCCAACTGCTTCGCCAAATGCATCCTGAGCCTCTTTTTTAGCAGAATCATTTTCGAATAATTGAGGAGCATTCCCAGTGCTAGTGTAATTAGTAAAATCATACCTGTGCTCCTGCAAGAACGTTTTACCAGCTTTTGTAAGAGTGTAAGTAGTGCTGCCATCAGACCACTTTCCAGTACTTAAAGCATCGTCATAAATCTTCTTTTCCCTGTCATACCAGCCATCCATAGCGTTAAACTTACTTGTAGCGTGTACTGGTTTATTAGGATCTGCGTTACTATCGAAATAAAAGCTTCCGTTAATATTTTTTGCTCTATTAGGATCATCTCCGTCGAATTCGCCCCACGCAAGATTCTCGTCTGAATCAGAATATGCGTGAGACTTTAGCTGATCTTTAGAGTTCTTGTCTACGCCATGCTCCCAATCAAAATTAGCCGCGTGATCTTGAATCGTAGAAGAATAGAAGGAGTGAATTATGCTCTCTGCAATAAGGCTCAAGCGAACTCCAACAGTAGGAAGACCAGCATTTTCTTCTGAGCGAACCCTATTAAGAGCTGCATAATATGTAGCCGCTTCTTTAAGATTTTGCAAGGAATCAGGCCCACCAACTCGATGCAGCTTCTTTAAGTAAGCCGCCCAAATAGGAGCCTTTGCTGGTTCTGTTCCTGAACTATATTTCGTCTTACCGATTTTAAATGTTATTTCTGTAGGCGTAAAAGTTTTACCCTTAATTATATCTTGAGCGCGCTTGGCGTCTGCAATAAGGTCGGCGTTACCTTCATTTCCTTTTGCGGTTTCTGTTTCAATTACATACTCCAAGAAGCCTTCAAAGCCCCTCTCAACATCTGGGTCGAGTCCGTCTGTGTGTGCTTTCTCGTAATTTCTGCTTGCGTTTCCAGCAGCGTCGTCAAGCAATTTAATGTTCTTTTTATAAGACTCGTTATTATGAAGAGCGTCTTCTGCTGCTGTTAACGCCTTCTCCTTATTCGTTGCAACAGTGTTTTTGGAGCTAGCTTCAGCAGCTGCATTATCTGACTCAATCTTGGCTTGATCTGCAGCATCTTTAGCCTTAGTTGCAGCCTCTTTAAGTGCCTGCAGTTGCTTGTTTGTTGCAGCAGTTCCTGGTTGTTCAAGAGCCTTTTTATCGGCTTCCTTTTGCTTTATTTCGTCCTGCTTCTTTTGTACAGCTTCATTTGCCTGTGTCTGAGCCTGCTCGGCTTGTTTTGCTTGTTCTTCTAGCTGTTTTTTATCAATCTCAGCTTGTGCAAGCTTGCCCTGTTTGGCTTTTAGCTTTTCTTCGGCGGCTTTTTGATTGTCAGTTTCTGTTTTTACTTTATTTTCGGCATCTTTTAGAGTTTGCTTATCTTTTTCAACTTCGCCTTGAGCAGCCGCTTTATCTTTCTCAGCCTGAGTTTTATCGTTTGTGGCCTTCTCCTTGGCGTCGTCGGCAGCTTGCTTATCGGCTTGTTCTTTTTCTAAAGCAGCTTGCTTTTTTTCAACATCTTTGTTGGCTTTATCTAGTTCGCCTTCCTTGTCTTTAACGTATTGATCTGCCTGGTCTTTAGCGGTTTGATCCTGCTGTTCGTTATCTTTAGCGTTCTTATACTCATTATTTGCTTCTGTTGCAGCCTGTTCCGCTTCTGTTGCTTCCGCTTTTGCTTCGGTTACACCTTCTCCAGCCTTTTTTACAGTTGTATCTGCCTCGTCAGCTTGTTGAGTAGCATTTTCAAGCTCTTGCTTAGCGTTATTATTTGCAGTTTTTTGTTCATCGGTGAAGTTGCTGTCGTCAATCTTATCATCTGCTGGAGTCGACTGAGAAGCGCCGCCCTGATCACCAGTCCCGCCATGGCCGCCAGTAGAGCCGCTGCCTTGACTGCCAGTTGGAGCCACAACAGGCGTCGTCGTTGGCTGCGCTGGCGTTGTCTCAGTGGTTTGCGCGTTTGCAACGCCCGCCATTGCGAATAATGCAAGGGAACTTGCGCCTAAAGATATTGCTGCTGCGAGTTTAGCGTTCATGATTAGCTTCTCCTCTTGTTGGTGGTGAATCGCAGTTTTTTAGTGTTTGCAAGAATTGTTGAATACCGCAATGTTTTGCGATTAAGCGTCTCGCTATCATTGCGATTTTCTCTTTAACCTTGCTTCTTCGGATTATTATAATCTGCTACGGGGGGGGGGTATCAAGTTTTTTAGCAATCTTACCAAATAACTATGGATTAATTTTTTATGCAGCGTGTTTATTTTAAAAAATACTAAAACCATGTGCAGCGTAGAAATTCAATAGCGATTTTTAATGTACATTCCTAATAAGAAAATAGGGAAATGTAAACTGAATCTAGGTTGATTAAGATTAAGTTGATTAAAGATTAAAATCAAGGAGTCGCAAGATGGCAGAAGATATGCATCAATCAACGCCAACAACACATGGTGAGCAACTAAACGCGGATGGCACGCAAAAAGCGCAAGACCGCGTAAACAATCGATCTTTGCGTCCAAACAGCGATTCCTTTAAAGAGTTTATGACTAGCGGCTGGGATAATCAGGAGCCTCAAATCGAACCGCTTGAATCTTCAAAATACACACCAGCGCGTCTAGAGGCGCTTGGCAAGCGATTCCCAGGCGAACGCCTTGTTATTCCAGCAGGCCAGCCAAAAGTGCGCAATAACGATTGCGACTACGCTTTTAGGCCAGATACGACTTTCGCATATTGCACTGGATTGGGCCAGGATTACGAGGCTGGCGCGGTGCTTGTGCTTGAGCCAGTGCAACCAGGCAGCGACGAGGAAGCGGCTGGCAAAACACATGTTCCGCAGCTTTTTGTGGCACCTCGCGCAGACAATAGCACTGCTGCGTTCTACAAAGATCCGCACTACGGCGAATATTGGGTTGGCCCTCGCGCAGGACTTAAAGAGCTTAAGGCTATGACTGGCATTGAAACGCGAGACATTGCGGAGCTTGACGACGCGCTTGCAAAAAACGTTAGCGACGATAATAGCGCTGCCGAAAGCGTGCGCGTGCGAATTGTGCGCGAGTCGGATGCTGATTTAACAGCGCGCGTAGATGCGCTAAGGGAAGCAAGCGGATTTAGCGACGAAGATGCAAACATTGCTGCAGACGATAAGTTGCACGAAGTGGCCGCCGAAGCGCGAATGCTTAAAGACGCTTACGAGATTGGCGAAATGCGCAAGGCTATTGCTGCTACAAAGTTAGGCTTTGACCGCATGCTCACGCGTTTGCCTCAAGCTTTGGGCAAGGAGCATTCTGAGCGCATGATTGAAGGCGCTTTTAATTCCGTTGCGCGTGAAGTTGGCAACGAAGTTGGCTACGATACAATTGTTGCTTCTGGCAAGCACGCTCCAATTTTGCATTGGATGCGCAACACGGGCGTGGTTTCTAGCGGTGATCTTCTTTTGATTGATGCAGGCGTAGAAGTCAACAGCCTTTACACGGCAGATATTACGCGAACTTTCCCAACCAATGGCAAGTTTACGGATTTGCAAAAGAAGCTTTACCAGTGCGTTCTCGATGCTCAGCAGGCTGGTTTTGAGGCGGCTAAGCCGGGCGCCACTTACAGCGACATTCATCACGCTTGCATGCGCGTGCTTGCGGAGCATTTGCACGAGTGGGGCATTCTAAAGGTTAGCGTTGAGGAATCGCTTTCGCCGCAAGGTCAGCAGCATCGCCGTTGGCATGCTTGCGGTGTTGCTCACCACTTGGGTCTAGATGTTCACGATTGCGCTCAAGCTCGCTACGAGGCGTATCAAGGTGCGAAGATTACTCCAGGAATGATTTTTACAATCGAGCCTGGCTTGTACTTTGCTGCCAATGATCTTATGCTTCCGCCAGAAATGCGCGGAATTGGAATCCGCATTGAAGACGATGTTTTGATGACGGAGAATGGTCCTGAATGGCTTTCTATTGATATTCCTAAGCAAATCGAAGATGTTGAAGCTTGGATGGCTCAGCGCGCTGCTAAGTAGTGTGCTGCTATCTAAACGGATTATTTAGGATTATTTAGAATCATCTAAGACTATCTAAATTAATTATCTAATCTTTACGCAATAATGTTGTTATAGCACTTAGTTGTTATAACAACATTACTTTATTGCGGTTTATGTGGCTTATGTGCTACATATGCTCTATATGTTTCATGCGTTTTATACATTTATGTGTTTTATGCATTTATGTGACTTGTTGCAATAAAGATGTTGATTAACGAGTCGCAGCCAAAATCATCGATACTCTCGAAAGGAATACAATGACTAAGCCAATCGTTCTTTCACTTGGAGAACTACTGTGGGATTTGCTTCCCCAAGGAAAACGAGTTGGAGGTGCTCCAGCAAACTTTGCGTACCATGCGCAGTGCAATGGTGCAGAAAGCTACGTTATTAGTGCTGTTGGAGAAGATTCTCTTGGCAATGAACTTGTTGAAGAAGTTGAAAAAGCAGGGATTGAGCACGTTATTCAGCGCAATGCTTGGCCAACTAGTACGGTAGATGTTTCGCTTAGAAATGGCATTCCAGAGTACACGATTGTGCGAAACATTGCGTGGGATCATATTGTTTATACGCGTGAACTTGTGGACCTTGTTAGCAAAGCAGACGCCATTTGCTTTGGCACGCTTAGCTTAAGATCGCAAGAAACGCACGATACTGTTTTGGAGCTTTTAAAGCACACCAAGCCAAACGCCATGAAGTTCTTCGATATTAACATTCGTAGCGATCATTATTCAAAGGATTTGATTGACGCTCTTCTTAAAGAGGCAACTGTTTTTAAGCTTAACGATTCCGAGCTGCTTCTTCTTAGAGATATGTTTAATATTCGCGAAACTTCCGACAATGAGGCTTGCAAATGGTTCCAGGCGCGCTACGGTTTGGATTACGTGATTTTGACTGGCGGATCTACTTTTAGCGCAATCTTTACCAAGAATGGCGAAAGCTCTACCTACCCAACTCCTCATGTGGAAGTTAACGACACGGTTGGCGCTGGCGATTCGTTCTCTGGCACTTTTGCTGCAAGGATTTTGGCTGGCGATTCGCTTAAAGACGCGCATCGTGCTGCAATCAACACTGCTGCGTACGTTTGCACTCAGGCGGGCGCGTGGCCAGAGTACCCGAGCGAAATCCCAGACTATCTTTCTAAAGCAGGACTGTAGTCTGTAAGAATATAAACAAAAAGCTTCAACTTGTAAGATGAATTAGGTAATTCCTAGAATCAAACGAGTTGAAGCTTTTTTATACGCCATTAAGGCGATTATTTGGTGGGGCCTCAGGGGCTTGAACCCTGGACCGACGGATTATGAGTCCGTTGCTCTAACCGACTGAGCTAAAGCCCCACGCTAACAAAGTTAGCAACGACCAGATTAGCACACACCCATAAACGTTTAACACGCTACGATTAGCTAGATGTTTAGTGCTATGTTTAGCGCGCAAAGTGCATGGGTGTATGCAAGGCAAGTCGCAAGCAGCTTTAGAGCAAAACTTACGCCACTACTTCTTGGTCTCTTCCAGAGGCAAAATTGCTCAAAACTCCAGTCTTACGAACAGCAACGAACAAAAGCCAAGGAACAATGCCTGCAATCACAAAGCCGCTTATAAGCTCGCAAATCATGTGAATTGTAAGATAGTTTGCGCTCTTGCCCTGGTAAACCACAAACATTAGGTAAATACCATATTCCAGCGCGGTAAGTGTGCCAGAAATTACGCTTAAAGTAAGATTGTACTTTTTGTAGCGAGCGATGGCAAAAGGAATCTCGCTAAACACGGCTTGCAATGCAGCAGAAGCCAAAACCATAAACGCAGAGAATTGCTGGCCAAGAATGTTCTCAAACACGGCGCCAACAACGTTTACGTAAATCGCAGCACCAGGCTTGCGGATTAAAAGCAGTGCAAGTGGGCCAGAAAGGTACCAAACGCCGTGCAAAATGCTGCCAAAACCAGGCAAAATTGTGCGCAAAATAGGGGAGATTTGAGAGAAGAATATGATTGTAAAGCCCCAGTAGATTACGCCAAACAAGGCAGCCAGAGCAGCGCCGAGAGATATGTCTGCAACGCGCCATTTAAGGCTTGCGATTGTTGTTGGGGCAGGATCCGCGTTTTCGCGGGCCTTATCGGTTATTGGGGTTGTTGTATTGCTTTCGGACTCGTTGTCTAGAATATCACTCATTAGTGTTCCTAACTGTTGATTGCTGCGCATTGTAATTTCTTTAAGCGTTCCTCGACCTACGCAGCCTGGGCAGAAACGCCAACGTGTACTTTACCATCTAAGAGCCATAAACACGCCTTTTTTGCGCAAATTTTGTGTGATTTGTAACATTTTTGACTATTGCAGAAATTTATAACGCGCTATAAAACCGATTATTCAACGCAAGTGAACAATGTTTACGCGACGACCTGCCTTTTCGCTTGAGAAGCATAGCGCGCGAGCGATATTTCCCGAGTTTGTACGTGATTTGGGTGGAATGTGGTACAAAGTGCGGAGTTGTTTTCCGCGTTTTGTACCACGACACGCCGTAAATCAGGTACAAAACACTACGGTTATTAATCTAGATAGTTGGAAAAATGAGCGAAAACGTAAATCCGAAAACGTAAATCAAAAATAGGGGAGCCAAAATGTCGATGGAACATCCAAATCGCAGCAATGAGCGAATTGTTGACGTTGAGCGAGATATTATGAGCCGCGCTCCAGAGCATAATAAAACGAATCTTGATTTAGACAGAATGCGCTTAATCCTTGATATTTTGGGGCATCCAGAGCAGTCGATGCATGTGATTCACATTACTGGCACTAACGGCAAAGGTTCCACGGCGCGCATGGCGGAGGCGATTTGCCGCGCGTACGGTTTGCGCACAGGTCTTTACACTTCGCCGCATTTGCAGCGCGTAAACGAGCGAATTATGATTGACGGCCAAGAAATTAGCGATGACCAGTTTGTTGATGTGTTTGATCAAATGAAAGACATTATAAACATGGTTGATGCGCGCATGGACGCCGATGGCAAGCCGCGCATGAGCTTTTTTGAAGTGCTTACGGCTATGGCGATTTGGGCTTTTGCTGACGCTCCTGTAGATGTTGCCGTGATGGAAGTTGGCATGGGTGGCGAATGGGACGCAACTAATGTTATGAACGCAGATGCTGCGATTATTGGCCCTGTAGACATGGACCACATGCAATGGCTTGGAAACACGGTTGAAGAGATTGCGCGCACAAAAGCGGGTATTATTAAGCCAAATTGCACTGTGATTTTGGGGCCGCAGCCACACGAATCGCAAGTTTTGCCGATTATTCAAGAGGTGGCAAATCGCAATAATGCCAAGCTTTTACGCGACTTTAGTGACGGTAGTGGCGAGTTAGAGGTTGTTTCGCGCATGCCAGCTGTTGGCGGGCAAGTGGCCACTTTGCGAACTCCAAATGGCGTTTATACGGATGTTCCGATTGACAAGTTTGGTGTACATCAGTCGCATAATGCGTTGGCGGCGCTTGCTGCTGCGGAGGTTGTTCTGCCTGTAAATGGCGCTTTAGACGGCGATTTGGTTGCCGAGGCTTTGAGTCAAGTTAAGGTTCCGGGCCGCATTGAGCAAGTTCGTACTTCTCCAACGATTATTATTGACGGCGGTCACAATGTTAACGCTGCCGAGTCGCTCCGTAAAACAATCGAAGAAAACTATAATTTTGAGCAGCTTATTGGCGTTGTGGCAATGATGGCAGATAAGCAAGTTGAAGAATACTTGGGTGTGCTTGAGCCGATTTTAACTAAGATTATTGTTACGCGTAACTCTTGGCGAGACCGCGTTATGGACCCTAAAGACCTAGAGAAGATTGCGATTGGCGTGTTTGGTAAAGATCGCGTGATTCGCGTTGACGATCTTCCAGACGCTATTCAAACGGCAGTGAATCTTGTTGACGAAGACGATGAGCTTGGAGTGGGGTATGGTCACGGAGTGCTGATTTGCGGCAGCTTTGTTACCGCAGGAGATGCGCGCACCATGCTGATTGAGCGCGTTAATCCAGACTTAAAGAAGCCAAAAGATCAACGCGCTAACATTCATCCAAATCTTGCGGAATGACTTTAGACTTTAGCTGCGGATTGACTTTAGCACAAATTGACTTTAGCCAAAGAGGCGTTAGCTAAAGAGGCGCTTAATAACAAGCGAATCGCTTTCGTAAGGAACGTGCTTGTTGTTGTGCTTAATCCAGCGCTCATCGCCCTTTCCAATAATGAGGATTACGTTTAATAAATCGCTATCTTCATCGCGTTTGCTTTGCTCGCCGCGCTTTCTAGCTTCGTTTACGCTGTGCTCAATCGCCTGCGTTCTATCGATTATTATTTGCGATTTAACGCCTGGGTTTGTTATGCAAGATTTCATGTCGTTGCAAATATCCATTGGATCTTCGGTGTTTGTGTCTTCGATTGTAAACACAAACTCGTCGATTCGATTTTGCGCAGCTTGAACAATCTCTTTGCGTCTATCGTACGCTTTGTTTCCAGCAGACCCCGTAACAAGAGTAGTGTATAAACTCTGGCTTGCGTATTTTTCTTCAACAAAGTCCAGCAGCGCCTTTACAGAAACGTAATTATGCGCGTAGTCAACTATTGCGATTGTGTTGGATTTTGGATCCTCAAAAATCTCCATGCGTCCTGGAATTTCAACGTTTTCAATCGCGTGCAAAGCTTCAACATTGTTGATTAAATCTGGTTGCGCGTTTTGTGCGATTGCAATTGCCGCAAGTGCATTTTCGTAGTTAAAGTCGCCTGCGATTTTTAGGTTGAATCTGTCTATTGTGTTGTATTCAGGAATATCTTGATCTTTGAAATTGGTAATATCGCCTCCCAAAACCGCAATGCAATGTTCTGACGTACTTTGCGCACCTTGCGATTCTTGCGATTCTTGCAATTCTGGTACCGCTATATACTTTGGCAAAACAAGCTCAGGGTACTTTGCGCTGTTTTCGTAAGGGTGAATATCGCAATGATTGCTGCATTCTGGGCAATCGCAAGTGTTTTCGTCTATTTCTTCTCTGTGGATTCTTGAAAAAGTTGTGACTTTTACGCCATTTTGATCTGCATCTTGAATAATCAAATCCGCATGTGCGCAATCCGCATTAAGCACAAGTGCATCCGTATTTTTTACGATTTGACGCTTGCAATACAAATAATCTTCAAAAGTTGGGTGTTCGATTGGGCTTATGTGGTCTGGGCTAATGTTCAAAAATGCCGCAACATTAAAGTGTAGTCCATAAATGCGGTTCACTTTGTACGCCTGCGAAGAAACTTCCATAACAAGGTATTTCATGCCATTTTCTACGGCCTGGCTCATCATTCTAAACGCGTCTAGGCTTTCTGGCGTAGTCAAGTCCGACTCAACATATGTTTTACCGTCTAAGCAATTATCTACCGAAGAGAATAGCGCCGCTTTGCCATTAGAATGTGCGTTCAAAATAGCATGAGTAAAGTATGCTGTGGTTGTTTTGCCTTTTGTTCCCGTAATTCCAATAGTCGTAAGCTTTTCTTGCGGGTTGCCAAAGAACGCTGCCGAAAGCACGCTCATTGCTTTTCGAACGTCTGTTACAATCAGCCCAACTGCATTGGTGTAATCCGAGTAGCAATCTTGTGAAACATAAGCAGTTAAGCCGTTTTTATCCGCGTCTTTAAGATATTCTGGCTTAAAATTGCCCTTAATAAAAAGCAGCGTGTTTGGCTTAATATCGCGCGAATCGTACGTTATGTGGCTGTACGGATTTGTGTGGTTATCAAAATCTCTAGCATCTATTGACCAAGTTTGGTCGTGTTCGTGCGTTAAATCGTCATGTTTTTGTGTGCTTTTATTTTGTATTATTTCTCGCAAAAGATTTTGATTCAATAAAATATTGCATGCTTCGTCTAGAGATAATTTTTGTAAAGACATTTTGATTTTCCGTGTTGATTTTCCGTGTTGTTTAGTGATGTTGTTTAGTCGCGTATCGCTAGTAATTACAGCCAGCTTCCTTCGCCAGCTGGTCTTCCTTTAGACTTAAGCCAGTTATCAAAGCTTATTTTCCATTTTGCGTAAGCTTCCCGCTGCCAGGCCATAATCTCGCATAGCTTAAGATTTGCAACGTTTTCGTGCAGCTCGCTTATTGGTTTAATTAGATCCACGGCAGCAACAGTGTCGGCTGTAGCGTCGTGAAAATCGCCAATCGGCTCCACTGCGTAAAACTGCGTTGTGTACGTAAGAGTGCGTTTACCTGTGCGCTTAGAAACAGCGCGGTCTATAACAAGCGGGTCTACAACAAGCATTTCGCCGCCGTTAACCGTGCTTTTTTGGCGATTTTGCAAAGGCTCAAGACTCCATCTTTGTAAATCATGACTTAACATTTTAACGTCAAAAGGAGCGTTGTATGCAAGAAGTGGAATATTTTTGCTTTGCGCAAGGCTAATGGCACTTCCAAGCAACTCAATCTCTTGCGTTGGATCTCCTCCGTTTTCTTGCAAAAACTCGTCTGTAAAGCCGTTTACCTCGCTTGCTTTAGGGTTGATTGGCCTATGCGGGTTTACAAGCCACGTTGCAATAACGTCATTGTTATGCCCGAGCGCTGGGTCTCTAAGAACAAGCGTTGCGGAGCAGATCGAATCGCTGCCAACAATCGCGCCCGTTGTTTCTGTGTCGAAACCAAGCAGCATTGATTTGCACAGTGTTGTGTTTGAATCTTGCTGCGGTGCTTTTTCTAGTGCTTCTAGCAACTCATCTATGTTCTTTGCCATGCAATAATCCTAGAATGCAGCGCAGACCCCTTAAGAGTTATTTGATGTTATTTATATTTGATGTTATTTAAGTGTTGATAAAACAAAACCCACGGCAATAAATCCGTGGGTTTTTAGTTACAAATTTATACGCAAATCAAACGTATTAAGCATTTGCATTAAGCGTTCGCATTAAGCGTCTGCATTAAGCATTTGGCCTTTTGCCGTGATTTGCTGCCTTTTTGCGGCGAGCCTTGCGCTTGCGTCCACGCATACCCATAATAAACTCCTAACAATTAAAATGAACAACCTTAGGGATTATCGCACGTTGCCGCGACGTTTACTAGCTTTAGGCTAGAATGTTTGCCACAGTTGCATTAAGCAAGTTAACAAGGTCATTTGGATTTAAAACAACGTCAAGACCGCGTTTTCCGCCAGAAACAAGGATTTCATCAAAGTGCATAACGCTGACATCTAGCACGGTTTCGTGGTGCGTGCGCTGGCCAAATGGGCTGATTCCGCCAACCAC
Source organism: Bifidobacterium sp. UMB1197 (assembly GCF_030217745.1). Lineage (NCBI taxonomy): Bacteria > Bacillati > Actinomycetota > Actinomycetes > Bifidobacteriales > Bifidobacteriaceae > Bifidobacterium > Bifidobacterium sp. UMB1197. The sequence goes on from NZ_JASOOL010000004.1 coordinate 133,935, forward strand.
GTATCCGCTTTCGCGTTGAGCTACGTCTGGGCTTGTCATGCTGGCTTTCTTTGCATTTACTGCGCTTGCAATTGCCTTCATGCTTAAGCGGCCATTTACTGGCACAATCCCAACTACGCGCTTTTCGCCTGTGTCTACCATAAGCGTTTTGCAAACTTGCTCTGCGTTTACGCCTAATTTTTGCGCTGCTTCCATGCCGTAGCCGTCATCCATGTGGTCTGCATCGTGCTCGTAGTCAACAACGCGGAATGTGATTCCAGCGTTTTCTAACTGTGCTATTGCTGGCGTTGCTTTTCCTGTTGCAGCATGCTTTTTACTCATCTAAATCCCCTATGCAAATGCTTTGCGAAAACCCCCTGCGATGAATCACCGCAAGGGGTTTGTAGCCTTTTAGGCTTATTTCGCTTTATTTAGCTATTAGCTATTAGCTTTATTGTATCTCGCTAACTTTACTCAGCAATTTCAGCAAAGTAGAGCAAGGTACGAATCATGTTAGCGGTAAAGCCGTACTCGTTGTCGTAGAAGGTAACGGTACGAGCCAAGGTTACGCCGTCAACAGTGTTAACATCGGTCTGAGTTGGATCGAAAACGCCACCGTGGGTGTCGCCAATAATGTCGGAAGACACAATGCTATCGGCGTTGTAGCCAAAGTAATCGCAGTTTTCGAATGCCTTCTTAAAGGCTTCGTTGATTTCTTCGGTGGTTGCTGGCTTCTCGAGAACGGTGGTCAACTCGGTAACAGATCCATCTGGAACCTGAATACGCTGAGCGTGACCCTGAAGCTTGCCGTTAACCTCTGGAACAACCTTGCCGATTGCCTTAGCAGCACCAGTGGAGTGCTCGATTGTGTTGCAAGCAGCAGAACGGTTGTTACGTGGCTTGGAGCCGCGTGGGCCGTCAAGAATCATCTGGGTGCCAGTGTAAGCGTGGATAGTGGTCATAAAGCCAGACTTAATTCCCCAGTTATCTTGCAAAAGCTTAACCATTGCAGCCATGGAGTTGGTGGTGCAGGAGCCAGCGGAAACAATGTTATCGGTTGGCTTTAAGATCTCTTGGTTTACACCGAACACAACGGTTGGAGTGGTTTCATCTTTAGCAGGAGCGGAGATAAGAACCTTCTTAGCGCCAGCGTTCAAGTGAGCCTGGGACTTTTCTGCAGAAGTGTAGAAGCCGGTGCATTCGAGCACGAACTCAACGCCATCGTTCTTAACCCATGGAATGTTGTTTGCGTCTTTTTCGGCGTAAACCTTGTAAGTCTTGCCGTCTACAACGATTGCGTCTTCGGTGGAGGTAACCTCGACTGGAGTGCCATCGTCGTGGCGGAAAGTGCCATGAGTGCTGTCGTACTTAAGCAAGTAAGCAAGCATTGAAGGAGTGGTCAAATCGTTGATGGCTGCGACTTCGATATCGCCAGCTTGACCGCCACGAGCCTGAAGCTCAAAAATACGACGGAATGCCAAACGGCCGATACGTCCAAAGCCGTTAATACCAATCTTGACTGTCATTTGGGATCTCCCTTGAGTGAAACCTTAACGCACGGTTTTTGCGATTTTTCGCGATTCTTAACAATACGTTTTTGGTCTTCGTTATTAAACTAACGTGTCCATTTTAATGTGCGGTATGTACTACGCTAGTGCATCATTTTGTACTACGTTTGCGTAGCATTTTGGCCTTCTTTGCTGCCTTTTTGTGTTTCTAAACTACTTATGTGTGTCTAACTATGTGTATTTTGTATTTTATAGAATCATAACCATTGCATATGCAAAGGTTACAAGAATTGTGATATGCTGTTTTTATGAAGAAAAGTACGCAAGTTTTAGAAGGTCTAGAGCATAAAGCTAAAGTCACTGCCAATACTATCCCTAGCAAAGATTCAAATGTAACCGCTGGGCAAGCATCGCGTATTATCGGAGTTTCTATAGATACTATACGACGTTGGGCAAAATTGGGGCTTTTAATATGTGTTAGGGATTCAAACAACAAACGACTTTTCAAAATTTCAGATTTGGAACGTATTAAAAATCGTTACGAAAATCATGCTGAAAATAAAAAATCGCATTTTTTTGTGTTAAAAAACAATAAAACTCAGTTTACATCAATTGAATTATTTGCTGGCGCTGGTGGAACTGCACTCGGAATGAGTAATGCTGGTTTTAATCATTTAATGTTAAATGAGGTAGACAAATATGCGTGTGCGACTTTGCGCCAAAATAAGCCTGAATGGAATGTTGTAGAAGACGATATTCACAATATTGATTTTTCTAAATACAGCGGCAAAGTTGACTTGTTGCAAGGTGGTGTTCCTTGCCAAGCGTTTTCGTATGCAGGTTTATCTAAAGGATTTGAAGATTCAAGAGGAACACTTTTCTTTGAGTTTGCGCGGGCTATTAAACAAGTTAAGCCAAAAGTATTGATGATGGAAAATGTTCGAGGATTGCTTACTCACGATTCTGGAAAAACCATTATGGTTATGCTAAATACTTTGGATAGCTTGGGCTATAAAGTTGCTTTAAAAGTTTTGCGTGCTCAATTCCTTGACGTTGCTCAAAAGCGCGAACGATTAGTCATAATCGGAGTTAGAAAAGATTTAGATATTCCGATTTTATTCCCTAAAGAAAACAGTGATGTTCTTACATTATGGGATGCAATAGGAGAGTGCCCAAAATCCGAGGGTGCAACGTATCCAGAAAGCAAGAAGAAGGTTTTAGACCTAGTACCTCCTGGAGGCTATTGGCGTGATCTTCCTTTGGATGTTCAAAAAGATTACATGAAGGGTTCGTTTAATTTGCCAGGCGGAAAAACTGGGATGGCAAGGCGACTTTCTTGGAATGAGCCGTCGCTAACTCTCACATGTTCTCCAGCACAAAGACAAACAGAAAGATGTCATCCAGAAGAAACTCGACCATTAACGGTAAGAGAATATGCTCGCATTCAATCTTTTCCAGATAGTTGGAAATTTGAAGGCAGTATGGCAAGCAAATACAAGCAGATAGGAAATGCTGTTCCTTGCAATCTTGCTTATCATGTTGGCAGAGCAATAATCGCTATGCTAAGTGGCGAAAATAGAGAGTTGTTTAGAGATATTAAGCCTGTTGATTTATCGAATATAACTACCGATGAATTAAAATCTCAGGCCTTATCTATGTTATAATTCTCTAATACAAAATTCGGTATGTTAGCCTTTTTGTTTTAGGAATAGTCAAGGGAGATTTTATGTTTTCAGATATTGAAAGAGAGAATATTTTAAGCCAGATTTCATCTTTTTTTGATAAGCAAGTAATAGAAAATCATATAAAAAACACCGAAAAACTTGTTGATATAAAAAAGATTAGCTTTAATCCATTCTTAATAGCATATCTTTCTAGATTTGCTTTTGGCGATGCCTCGCCGCGTTCAATTGCTAAGGCAATTTTATATCCTAGAGTTCTTGGAACTTCTATTTCTACATCTTTTGGTTCTGCAATACAAAAGTTAAGTTCTCAAGTTTTGAGTGGATTTGCGTCTACAACATCTGGAATAGATATTGAATATAAAGATAGTTTTACAAATCGTCATATTTATTGTCAGCTAAAATCTGGTCCAGAAACAATTAATAAAGATGATGTAAAAACAATATGCGACCATTTTAAAGATTTAGCAAGATTGGCTAAAACGAATGGGTCTAAAGACATAAATCCATTAACTGATTGTGTAGTTGGTATTTTGTATGGTTCTAGGGAAGATTTATCGGCGAATTATAAGAGGATTGAATCCGAAGGTTATACCGTAAAAATTGGCCAAGAATTTTGGGAATCTTTTACTGGAGATAAAGATTTTTACAACGATTTAATAAAAACTATTACAACTGTTAATAGCAATAAGATTAATCACGTTTTAGAAAATACTGTAGAAAAATTAGCCAAAAGCATATCGGAAAACAGCAGTATGATTCCTGGAATTGAGATGCAGTCCAATAAAATGTAAGCCAAAAGCTACTTTGGCGAAACGGCGAGAGCGCTAGAGACGCTAGCGTTTACTTCTCCCAAATCGCCAACTGGCCGCTTAAACCAGCTAACTTGCGGCAGTGGAGCGTCTATAGGGAATGTGATTACAAGAGTGCCTTCGTGAACATCAATATGCGCAGGAGTGTTGTTTAATAGCTCGTTGCTTAGGCCTTGAACAGCATCGCCGTACATAGTTGCGTGCTGAAGTTGATATTTAAGCCCAATCTCGTTTACATCGTTAGAAACAGGCGTGTGCGAGAATACGGAAACCATGCGGCCTTCGGGGCCATTAGACGCTGGAAAGTCAAGGGAACCGTTGTGAATTGCGGTAACAATCGTGCCGTCTCCATACAAGAATCCAATTCCGCCTCTAATGGCAAGTCGAACCATAAGCTGAATATTGGAAATAGTGTGATCCACGCGGCCGCCTAAGCCGCCAAAAATATGGAATTCTCTAGAGCCTTTAGCCCATCCAACTTTAAGTGCAGAAAGCAAATCGGGGTCGTCTTTTTCTGCGGGAAGTCGCGTAATCGCAGCGTCTGTTGGGAGTTTTAATCGCACAGAGTCAAAGTCGCCAATAAGCGCATCAACGTGCAAACCAAGCTTGCACGCATGATCCCAGCCGCCATCGGCTGCAATAGTTAAAGCGCGATCAGGAACATGTTCGCGCGTATGGTCGTAATAATCTCCAGCTGCTAAAACAACGCAGCGCTTTAAAGGCTCCATAAACATATAATATCGCGCGCGTGGAATTTAATATGTGGAATTTGATATAACGCATTGTCAAGGCGCCAAGTATAATAGACGTTTGGCTTGAGTAATCAAGAAAGTGGTATATCCCACCTGGAAGCCTAAAGGGTTTCGGGTTCATGACTTCGGTCACGTAGCAATATGCTTGCTACAGCGCTGTTCTTAAGCGCATTTGATTGATGTTTGAACTTGAATTTATCTTTGACCTTTTGGTGCGCTGTTCCACTGTTTTAACAAGGATTGGAGTCATCATTAGCGACGAACCACGCATTAACGAAGAGATTCGCGTCTCCCAAGTGCGCCTTATCGGTCCAAAAGGCGAGCAAGTGGGGGTTATTGCAACCTCGGTAGCGTTGAACCTTGCAAAGGAAGCGAACCTCGATCTTGTAGAGGTGGCACCTACTGCTAAGCCTCCTGTAGCCAAGCTTATTGACTACGGTAAGTACAAGTACAACGAGAAGATTAAGGCTCGTGAAGCGCGTCGTAATCAAAGCACAGCTGAGATTAAGGAAATTCGTTTCCGACTCAAGATTGACGATCACGATTTCGACGTTAAGAAGGGTCATGTTCTTCGATTCCTAAATGGTGGAGACAAAGTAAAAGTCACCATTATGCTGCGCGGCCGCGAACAGTCGAGGCCTGTAGGCGGAGTTGAGTTATTGCGTAGGCTTGCAGATGAGGTTTCCGAAAGTGGAACCGTGGAGTTTGCCCCTAAGCAAGAGGGTCGTAACATAATAATGACTCTCGCGCCTAAGGGTAAAAAGATTCATACTCAGTCTGAGCAGCGTCGTAGAGGCGCTGAATCGCGTGCAGAGCGTCAAGCTCGTCAGGCAGCGCGACTTGCGGCAAAGCAAGGAGCTCAGGCAGCGGCCGATGTGTCCGCAAAAGCTTCTGTAGAATCTGATCAGAATCATAAGGAGGGCAGCAATGCCGAAGATGAAAACTAATTCCGCAGCGTCCAAGCGCGTTCGCCTCACCGGCACCGGTAAGGTAATGCACGATGGAAGCGCAATGCGCCACAACTTGGAGCATAAGTCTGCTCGTAAGCGTCGTGCTTTGTCTGCAGATAAGGTTTTGGCTACAGCTCAGAGCAAGAATTTAAAGGGCTTGCTGGCTAAGTAAGTGCAGTAAAACAAAGACGCAATTAAAATTTTTAAGAAAGCTGAGGAATACTTATGGCACGAGTAAAACGCGCAGTTAATGCTCACAAGAAGCGTCGCGTTGTTCTTGATAGGGCTTCGGGTTATCGCGGCCAGCGCTCCCGCCTTTATCGCAAGGCAAAGGAACAGCTGCTTCACTCATTTACTTATAACTTCCGCGACCGCAAGGCTCGCAAGGGCGACTTCCGCAAGTTGTGGATTCAGCGTATTAACGCTGCTGTTCGCGCAGAAGGAATCACCTACAATCGCTTTATTCAGGGCTTGCGCTTAGCTGGCATCGAATTGGATCGCCGTGCTTTGGCCGAGCTTGCTGTTAGCGACGTTGAGACCTTTAAGGCAATCGTTGAAGCTGCTAAGGCTGCTTTGCCAGCAGATGTTAATGCTCCAGTAGAAGCCTGATTTTAGTTTTATCGCTTTAAATTTGATTTAGGCGATTTAATAAGCATTAAGCATTGAGCCCGTCTTTTTAGGCGGGCTTAATTGTTATGCGCAAGTCGTAGTTTGCTAGTGTGGCGCGTCTAGCGCATTGCAGAGTAAAATAGAGAATAGTGTGTTTTTAGAAATCTAAGCGAAAGAGGCTGATTATGCCAAATATGTTCGGTACCGATGGTGTTAGGGGATTGGCCAATCGCGATTTAACCGCGCAATTAGCGTTAGATTTAGGCGATGCTGCCGTTCGTGTTTTAGGAGAAGCAACGCATAGCAGCGAGTCAAATAGCGAAGATGCAGGGAAAAAGATGCACGCTAGACGAAGGGCGCTGGTTGGTCGCGATACTCGCGTTTCTGGCGATTTTCTAGCGTCCGCTTTGGCGGCAGGCATGAGTGCAGGCGGCTTTGACGTTATAGACGCTGGCATAATCCCAACTCCTGGCGTGGCCTTTTTAACTTCTGTGCTCAACGTGGAAATGGGTGCCGTAATATCTGCCTCGCATAATCCAATGCCAGATAATGGAATCAAGTTCTTTGCGCGCGGCGGTTTTAAGCTTCCAGATAGTAAAGAAGACGAGATTGAGGCGGTTTTAGGCAAGGATTGGCAGCGTCCTACGGGAAGCGGTGTTGGGCGAATCAGCCACGATACTACTACAGCTACAAATCTTTATATTGATCATCTTGTTTCTTCTGTAGCGCCTTTAAGTAGTGAGTCTTCTACTCGCCCTAAGCCTCTTGCTGGCCTTAGAGTAGTGGCGGATTGCGCAAACGGTGCAACGTCTGTAGTGGCTCCAGAGGCATTGCGCAGGGCTGGCGCAGAAGTGATTGTTATTAACGCGTCTCCAGACGGCTACAACATTAACGATCACGCGGGTTCCACGCATCCAGAGCAGTTGCAAGCCATGGTTAAGGCGTCTAAGGCCGATTTAGGAGTGGCTTTCGACGGAGATGCGGATCGCTGCCTTGCCGTAGACGAAAATGGAAACATGGTTAATGGCGACCAAATTATGGGTATTCTTGCGCGTTCTAAGAAGGCCGAAGGCAAGCTGAATCATAATACTCTTGTTGTTACTGTAATGAGCAATCTTGGATTAAAGCTTGCGCTAAAAGACATGGGCATTTCTACCGTTCAAACAAGCGTTGGAGACCGTTACGTTCTAGAAGAGATGCTTAGAGGCGATTATTCTCTTGGCGGCGAGCAGTCTGGGCATGTGATTAATCGCGAGTTTGCAACCACGGGAGACGGCACTCTTACAGCGCTTACGTTGTGCCGAGAGGTTGTGCGAGAGGGCAAGAAGCTTTCGCAAATGGCTGCCGACTTCCCGCAACTTCCGCAATGCCTGGTAAATGTGCCAAACGTAGATAAGATGGCTGCTAAGACAAATGCTGCCGTTCTTAATGCCGTAGAAAAAGAGAGCGCGCTTTTGGGAGACACGGGTCGCGTTCTTCTTAGACCAAGCGGAACGGAGCCACTTGTGCGCGTTATGTGCGAAGCTGCAACGCAGGAGCAGGCAGATGAGGTTTGCGCACGACTTGCACAAGTTGTAACGGATAATCTTAAGTTGTAGATTTACCGACTTTGTACGTGATTTAGGTCAAATTTGGTACAAAATGCGTCAGTTTTTCCCGAGAATGTACGTGATTTGGGTCGAATTTGGTACAAAATCCGTCAATCTTTTCCGCTTTTTGTACGTGATTTGGGTCGAATTTGGTACAAAGTGCGTCAGTTTTTCCCGAGAATGTACGTGATTTGGGTCGAATTTGGTACAAAATGCGTCAGTTTTTCCCGAGAATGTTGTTCGACACGCTGATTACAGCTACAAAACGCGGATAATCTTGATATACTGATTCTTTTGGTATTGTTGTTGATGTACGTGTTTTATCAACAATAGTCAAAGTTAGACTTATAGAGTTAGAGTTTTGCAGAATCGCCTGGTAAAGGAGTCCTATGTTTACGCATCACGCAAGTGTCGACACTAAGCTTAGCCGCGCAGTAGAGCGCCTTTTGGATTCCGCTACAGAAGATGGCGTTTTGTCGATTGTTCAAGCAGGGGAGCCTGTTTTAAGGCAGCGCACGGTTGCTTACGATGGTCAGCTTACGCGCGCAACGCTTAACAAGCTTATTTCGCTTATGCACAGCACTATGCTAGACGCTCCAGGGGTTGGTTTGGCCGCTCCGCAAATCGGGCTTGGCTTAGCGATTGCGGTTGTAGAAGACCACGTTAGGGATGACGAAGACGACCCTAGAGATATTGCAGAATTGCCATTTAGGGCGATTATTAACCCACACTATGAGCCAATTGGCACGCAAACGCGCAGCTTCTACGAGGGCTGCTTAAGCGTTGCAGGGTATCAAGCTGTTCGTCAGCGCTGGCTAGACATTCAAGCCACTTGGCAAGACGAGGATGGAAAGCAGCATTCGCAGCGTTTGCACGGTTGGCCAGCGCGAATCTTCCAGCACGAGACAGATCATTTACGCGGTGAGCTTTACATTGATCGCGCAGAAATGCGCTCGCTTTCTAGCGACGAAAATCTTGAGGATTATTGGGCAGATGAGGCAGTTCCTGTAAACGCTGCTAGAACACTAGGCTTTGCGATTTAAAATAAAAGACGAATGCAAAATAAAATCCCCCACAAGTTTTCTTGCGGGGGATTTTATTAATCACAAATATCAGATATGGAAGTAAAGCTCGTACTCAAGTGGCGTTGGAGCCAAACGAGCCATATCCATCTCTTCGTGCTTTAGATTAAGCCAAGTTTCAATCAAATCGCTAGTAAAAACATCTCCTTGCATAAGGAAGTCGTGATCTTCTTCCAAAGCTTGCAAAGCTTCACCAAGCGAAGAAGGAACCTGCTTAATGCCGTCGTGCTCTTCTGGAGGAAGCTCGTACAAATCCTTGTCAACAGGAGCAGGAGGCTCAATGTGGTTCATAATGCCGTCTAAGCCAGCCATAAGCTGAGCAGAGAACGCCAAGAACGGGTTGCACGAAGGATCTGGCGCGCGGAACTCAATACGCTTAGCAGAAGGAGCATCGCCAGCAAGAGGAATACGAATAGCTGCAGAACGGTTACGAGCCGAGTAAACCAAGTTGACTGGAGCCTCGTATCCTGGAACAAGGCGGTGGTAAGAGTTAAGCGAAGGATTTGTAAAAGCAAGCACAGAAGACGCGTGCTTAATCAAACCGCCAATATACCAACGCGCAATATCGGAAAGCTGAGCATAACCAGTTTCCGCATAGAACAATGGCTTGCCATCCTTCCAAAGCGACTGATGGCAGTGCATACCAGTGCCGTTATCTCCAGCAATTGGCTTTGGCATAAACGTTGCAGCCTTGCCAGCCAAAGCAGCAGTCTCGTGAACAACGTACTTGTACTTCATTAAGTCGTCGCCAGCGTGAACAAGGGTATTGTAACGGTAGTTAATCTCCTGCTGGCCTGCGCCGCCAACCTCGTGGTGGGAACGCTCAAGAATCAAACCAACCTTTTGAAGATTGTAAACCATGTCGTCGCGCAAGTCTTGGTTGTGGTCAACAGGTGGAACAGGGAAGTAGCCGTGCTTTACGCGATTCTTAAAACCAATGTTGTTGCTGCCATCGTCTTCGGTGTCGATGCCAGAATTCCATGGAGCTTCGTTAGAATCCACCTCGTAGAAGGAGCGCTGCATGTCGTTTGCAAAACGCACCTTGTCGAAAATAAAGAACTCGGCTTCTGGAGCAAAGCTTGCGGTATCGGCAATGCCAGTGGCCTTTAAGTAGGCTTCGGCTTTAATCGCAACTTGGCGAGGATCCCTAGAATAAGGCTCGTCTGTTACAGGATCCACAATCGAAAAAGCAACGTTCAAAGTCTTGTGCTTGCGGAATGGGTCAATGTAGGCGGTGTCTACGTCTGGAATAAGCTTCATGTCGGATTCGTTAATAGCCTGGAATCCTTGCATAGAAGAGCCGTCGAAGGCCATTCCATCCGTAAACGCGCTGTTTAAGAACTCGCTTGCAGGCACAGTAAAATGCTGCTGAACGCCAATCAAATCGGTAAATCGAACAGATACGTACTCAATGCCTTCTTGCTTAATCAAAGCCTCGGCATCTTCTTTAGTTTGCAAAGTGGTCATGCCACAATCCTTTCATGAAAATCTCAGTAAATAGTTTAGATTGTTGTATATGATTTTGGATTTCAGCGACTCGACTATCTGGTTACGATTGTGTTACACGCTTTGTTGATTGTGTTACACGCTTTGTAAAGTACAATAGAGTTTATGACGAATAAAGAAAACTACGAAAGCCGTACGGACAGCAACGGCACAAGCGCCAAAATCGACTTAGCTTCGATTTTTCCAGCTAAGGGAGATAATCGCAGGCCTCCTGATTGGCTTAGCCGCGCGCTTATGTATGCGGTAATCGCAACGTTTGTTGCGATTTTTGTTTGGTTTGCTTGGGGAAGTATAGCCTTTATAGTTTTTGACGTTGTAATCTCCATTTTTATAGCGTTGGCAATAGAGCCACTTGTTGTGCGCCTTATAAAACACGGCTGGAGTAGGGCTTTTGCGTCTTTGGCAAGCTTGGTTGGGCTGCTTGCGGTTATTATTTTGCTGCTTGTTCTTTTTGGCAATCTTTTTGTGCAACAGGCCGTTTCCATGGTTCTTGGTTTGCCAGATTTATACAATCAGTTTGCGCATTTTGTGCTAAATTCCACTGGATTTAAGATGCCGAATATTGAGCAGCTTGGAATGGAGATTTTGCGCAACATTCAAACATCGTGGGTTGTGGATTTTGGCGGTTTTGCACTTAACACAACCTGGGGTTTGATGGCTGCTTTGCTTGATTTGCTTACCATTTTGATGGTTACTTATTATATTTCGGCTGCAGGTCCTGCAATGCGTAGAAGTGTTTGCCGTTTGCTAAATCCTAAGTCGCAAAGGCGATTTTTGTTTATATGGTCGGTTGTTCAAGAGCAGATATCGAGCTTCTTATTCTCGCGCACAATTTTGGCTGCGATTAACGCCACGGGTACTGCGATTTTCCTAATATTTATGAAGGTTCCGTACTGGCTTCCGCTTGCGCTGTTCTGCGGAATTGTTTCGCAATTTGTGCCAACGATTGGTACGTATTTGGGCGGAGCTTTGCCAATCGTGTTTGCCTGGGGGTCCAACGGTTTTGCGGCGGCATTAGCTGTGTTGATTTTTGTTACCATCTATCAGCAGATTGAAAACATGGTGATTTCTCCTAAGATTTCCGAAAAAACAATGGATTTAAATCCTGCTGTAGCATTTTTGTCGGTGTTGGTAATGGGTGCTGTTTTTGGGGCGCTCGGCGCATTTTTGGCGCTTCCTGTTACAGCCAGCTTGCAGGCCATTCTTAAGGTTTGTACAAAGCAATACAAGCTTGTTGATTCTCCATTAATGAACGATCCAAAGCCTAATCGCAAGTCGATTATGGTTACAAGTGTTGAAGCAATTGGCAATAGTTTTGTAAAGCCTGTTAAAGACAAGGTTCTTCGAGTTATGAAGGGCTCGTCTTCTAGGGTCTCGATTAATGAAGATATTATGTACTGGTATAAGCAGGCCTATGTTTCTTCTAGTGATTCTGGTGCTGCTTCTAGTGATTCTTCTAGTGATTCTGGCGAAAGTCAAAATTCTAAAGAAGATTCTGGATACATTGAAACAATGGCGATTTCGCGCGATGTTCTAGACGCGGTTAATCGCGATATTAAAAAATCGAACACAAACACAAATCCACGAAGCGGGTGGAATAAATGATTCTTTTGTCTATTTTCGACGTTTTAGTAATCATAATCGGCGTGAGCAGCGTTATTTACCAAGGCGTTTGCGCAGTTGCGTCGCTTGTTGCAAAGCCAGTTGTGTTTCCGAATGCTCCAATGGACAAGCATTACGCGGTTTTAATATCTGCACGAAACGAGGAAGCTGTAATCGGGAATCTTATAGAGTGCATACAGCATCAAACTTATAACCAACAGCTAATAGATATTTGGCTGGTTGCCGATAATTGCACGGATAGCACGGCGCAAGTTGGAAGAAAGTACGGGTGCAATGTTATAGAGCGTTTCGATAAGCAGCACATTGGCAAAGGCTACGCGCTTAGCTACCTTTTGGACCACATAATGGAGCTTGGAAAAGACGAAGATTACGACGCGTACTTTGTTTTTGACGCAGACAATAAGCTGGATTTGCACTATTTTGAAGAGATGAACAATGGATTCCATGCTGGGTACCAGATTTTAACAAGCTACAGAAACTCCGTTAACCTATCGGATAATTGGGTGTCTTCGGGGTCGGCATTGTGGTTTATACGCGAATCGCGATTTACCAACAATTCGCGCATGCTTTTTGGCTCCAGCTGCCACGCAGGCGGAACGGGATTCATGTTTTCGCGCGAAATTATGCACAGAAATCGTGGGTGGAAGTTCCATCTGCTTACCGAAGATCTTGAGTTTACAATGGACTCGATTTTGCACGGCGACAAAGTGGGTTATTGCGGGTCGGCGGTTCTTTACGACGAGCAGCCTGTTTCGTTTAGGCAAAGCTGGAGGCAAAGGCTGCGCTGGAGCAAGGGCTTCTTGCAAGTGTTTAGATATTACGGGGCGGCTCTTATACGCCACGGAATTCGCGAGCGCGATTTTTCGTCGGTTGATTTTACGCTTATGCTTTGCCCGTTTATGGTGCTTGCGATTATTCGCCTTATACTTGGATTTATCTTTGCAGCATTTGGATTTGTTACGTGGGCAAGTCAGATTTATTCAACGCTTAACTTTATAACCACTACTGTTACAAGCGTTTTGGGCATGATGGTGTTTGTTTCGCTTACCATTCTTGTAGAGCACGATAAGCTTGGAGCCACCAACAAAGAGCTTTTTGCGTACGCGCTCAGCTTCCCGATTTTTATGCTTTCGTATGTACCGATTGCCTTCCAGGCTGTGTTCTCTAAGAGCGAGTGGAAGCCGATTCATCACACGGGGCGGTAGTTTTGCTGCGTTCTGCGCGAGCAATCGATATACCTGCCTGAAAACCACTTACTTGCTGTTGCGCGAGGTTTGAGTATTTCTCTCCTCGCAAGTGACGCGCCCCTTTATGGGGGTCTTATGAACGTTAATATTCCAAGGCCTCAGTATGGCGCTATTTATTGCTCGTAGAGAAATACATCAAACCTTCTGGATATCTAGAACTTTTGCGTAGCTTTCATCACCGAGATTCTCGATTTTTCTTCTTCATTCGATGAATCACCATCAAAGATGCTGAGGTTCATCTCATTCAGGGCGAAAAATCTCGAATCTCTACAGTGCTTGGTGTAATTTATGTAATCTCGTAGTGTGTTTATACGCAAGATATGAGATAATAGAGCTCTGGGTGTAAACGTGCGATTGCGCATAATGTGGCGCAATACGTGCGTTTATCTGTATGTTGCGAGGTTTCTATGGTGGATTCTGTTCCAGTCTTTGGTGCAAACGCTTATTCGAGCAATGCGAGTGATGGCAATGCAGAAGTTCCAGCGGTTTCTATTCGCGGATTTGTTAAGACTTTTGGCAAGAAAGTTGCTGTAGATAATCTTTCGCTAGATATTCCAGCAGGCTCTTTCTACGGATTAGTAGGCCCTAATGGTGCTGGCAAAACCACTACGATTAAAATGCTTACGGGCTTGCTTATGCCAGATGCTGGTTCTGCTTCAATTTTTGGCAACGACGTTTGGAGCGATGTAAATAGTGCTAAGCGCGCAATCGGTTTAATGCCTCAAGCAGATGAGATTTTTAAGACAATTACTGGTTTGCAGCTTTTAACTTACGCTGGCATGCTTCGCGATATGAGTCGCGCGGAATCCGTAAAGCGCGCAAACGACTTGCTTTCTGCTTTCGACTTAACAGAAGCTGCAAACACTATGGTTTCGGACTATTCAACTGGTATGACTAAGAAGATTTGCCTTGCAACAGCAATGATTCACAGCCCGCGCGTGCTTGTGTTGGACGAGCCTTTTGAGGCGGTGGACCCTGTTTCTAGCGCAAATTTGAAAGATATTTTAGCCGAGTATGTTTCCACTGGCGGAACTGTGATTATTTCTTCGCACGTTATGGAATTGGTTGAAAAAATGTGCTCGCACGTGGCGATTATTAATGAAGGTCATGTTGCAGCTTCTGGCACTCTTGAAGAAGTTGCTCAAGGCAAAGATCTTGAAGATCGCTTTATGGAGCTTGTTGGTGGACGTCATTCTGCTGCGCGCATTGATTGGCTTAATGGCGGCGAGTCTTATAACGCAACGCCAATCGCAAGCAACCACAACGCGTGAGCGAAAGGCGGTAAGTAATCATGTCTATGATTTTTACAATGGTTCGCCTTCGCTGGGCGCTTACTTTTTCTGTTATGCGAAAGTCAATTTGGCAAAAAATCGGCTTTGGTATATCAATTGTTTTTGGACTTGCGATTATATGCGCTCTTGGTTTTGCAGGCTGGGAAGCAGGAAAGTATCTTAATCCAGGAATGCTTGCAGACGCTAAAGATTGGCAGGAATTCCAATTGATTCCAATAATGATTGCGTCGATTGTGTCAATTTTTACGCTGTTTATAAACCTGTTTATGTTAGGCAGCGACACAACACTAAAATCGCGTAGTTTTGCGCTTTACGGCATTCCTTACGTAAAGCAGCAAGCTGGCATGCTTCTTGGCTCCCTTTTTGGAGCGATTTCTGTAAGTTGCACAATCGCGCTTGCTTTGTGGTCTTTAGCGTACAGAAACTTTGGAATTGTGCCGGTTTTAGTAAGCGTAATTGCAGCTCCGCTTTACGTTGCCACAATCGTGTCTTTAAGCAAAATGCTTATTGAGCTTTTGGACACTATTTTAATAAACAAGCGTTCAAGAAACATTTTTTACTTTGTTATTTTTGTGGCGTATATGCTTTTTGTTGCGTCAATGAATACGCATAGCCCCTCGTCAATTGTAATTTCGCTAGGTACAAGTTTCTGCGCTGTTTCCGCTTTTACTCCATTAAGCGCTGCTATGGCTTTGCCTCTTGACGTCATTAATGGCAATTGGCTTGCGCTTGTTATTCGCTTCCTTATTTGCGTTGTAACGATTGCTGCTTGCTTTGCAATCTCTGTATTTTGCGCAAAATTAGAGCCTAAGCTACTTCGCGGTGAGCAAAAAACAGTTGTTAAAACTAAGGGAATCGGCTTCTTTGCAGCAGTTCCAGACAACATAGTTGGTGCAATTATTGCGCGAATTATTAGCGTTATGAGAAGAGATATGCGTCAACTGTTTTTGCTTATTGCGCCTCTTTTTATGCTGATAGTTGCAGGAGGAACTAGTTTTAATGCTAAAGGATTTGGTTCTATAGCACAGGACATAGGCGTTTCTGGATGGATGATATATGCTGCGATGCTTATGGGAATGGTTGTTGGAAACAATATTGCATACGATGGAACAGCTTTTACTATGCATGCGATTATTGGCGTAAAAGGTTTGCACGATCGTTTAGCGCACGCAATAGTTTGGTCCGTGATTTGCGCTGTGTACTTTGCAATTCTTGGAATAGGGGTTTACGCTTTCCTTTTCTTTGTAGCAAATGTTCAGCAAAATATGAATGCAGTTATGTTCCAAACTCTTTCTCCAATCGGAATAGCTTTTGCGACCATAGGCATTGGCTTAATTTCTTCGTGCATTGCAATGTACCCTGTAGCGTCAATCGAAAAGCCATTCTCTAGGCCGCAAGGAAGTGCTGGCGGGCGAAGTTTTGCAGCTATTGGCTTTATGCTTCTTTCTGTAGTTTGCATGATTCCTTCGGTTGCGGCTGTGATTGCGTTTATTATTCTTGCGCCGCAACTGCTGTGGATTGCATGCATTCTGTTTGTAGTAAACGGATTTGTTGTGTTGGTTGTTGGCGTAATTATTGGTGGCAAAGTGATGGATAAGCGCATGATTCGTATTGTAGAAAACTTGCGCAGATTTGCCTCGATTACTGCTTGAGTATTAATGCGCACGTAAGAGCTGCGATTTATGTGTGCAAGCGTATAGCTTATGTAGCCTTTATGTAGTTCTTATATAGTCTACATGGCTTGTATAGTTATACAGAGTTGCAATTAATCGGTAAAACAGGCGGCGTGCGCATGCAAGACGATGAAAACGTTAAGAATCCAGATAATATAATCGAGATTCCCGAAGATGCTTTTACGTCTAAAGAATCAAGAGAAAAAGCTGGATTTACGTCTAGCTTAGGCGCGCAAAAGCCGCCAAAGTCACATAATCGCGCTGTTGTGTGCTTAATCGCAGCTGCAAGCGTTGTCTCTTTAATGTGCGGTTATATTCTGTTTGATAGCAAAGATCTTTTGCAAAATCGCGATTTTATTCAGTCGCGAATGGCAATTAAAAACAATAAATCTTTGCAAGAGCTAAGCAGTCCAAAACCTAAGAAAATAGCGCATTACGCGTCTTTAATAAAGCAATTAGATAAAAACAAGCCAGTTGACAAAGCTGCTGCGGAAAAGGTTTTGCAAACATTCCTTGATTACCCAGCTCTTGGGCCAAATGTGGCGGCTGTTATAGCGGATGCAAACGGGAAAATTATTGCTGCCAAAAACCCAGACCTTGCTTTGCAGCCAGCGTCTACAATGAAAACGCTTACAGCACTAGCTGCATCGCATACTTTAGACATGGCTTCAACGCTAGACACGCTGGTTTATGCAAGCTGCGACGATAGTGGGAGTTTTGCACGAATTGTTTTGCGCGGCGGCGGAGACATGCTGCTTGGGGCTGGGCAAAGCGATCCGAATCACGTAAACGGTAGAGCTGGTTTAGAAACTCTTGCAAATAAAACGGCTGCAGCTCTTAAAAAGCGGGGCGTTAAGATTGTTCAGTTTGCTGTTGACGATTCGCTGTTTGGTGCAAAAAGATACCCTGAGCTTATTAACGAGAACGATGAAGAAGGTAGATTCTACGCTCCAACTTCGTCTGTTGCGGTAGACGAGGGGCGCAACCGCGATTTTGCGGCGTGGGTTTCGTACGGAAACGACGCAGACGATACCGACGACTATCCGCTTTTAGACAGGCATCCAGCAGTTAGCGCGGGTTTGATTTTTGCAAATCTGCTGCAAAAGGCCGGCATTGATGTTCGCGCATGGAATGGTGATTCTGCAAAAATTACTAAGGCAGCTAAGGTGTCTAGCGCAGATTCCATGTATGTTAGCTACAAAAAACCGCTGATTTCCGCCGATTTTAGCCCGATTGCGCGCGTTTGTTCCGCGCCGCTAGGCGAGATAATGGCGTATATGCTTAGGCATTCCGACAATTCCCTTGCCGAAGAGTTTGGGCGCTTAACTGCGCTCGCTATGCGCAAGTCAAATTCTCCAAAGGGTGCAACTTTGGCTGTGCAAGAAGTTTTGCGCAATTTAGGTATTGATATAAACGGATTGCACATGTCGGATTGCTCGGGACTTTCACCTAAATCCTCTGTTCGCGCGGTTACTTTGATTCAGGTTCAAGCGCAGAATCTTAAGGAGGGGCTTGGTGCGGCTGCCGCAGAAGGCTTGGCTTTGCCAGGCGTTTGGTGTACTTCGGCTAGAAAGCGTCTTGCTGATAAGTCTGCTGCGGGATTAATGCGCGTTAAAACGGGGTATTTGGGCGATGTTTCGTCTATGGTTGGCAACGTTTCTAGAAAGTCGGGAGGCGCGCTAACCTTTGCGGTTGTTGTTAATCCGCCTGGAGACGTTAACTACACTTACGTTGGCGTTAATAAGATGATGGCAGAGCTGACTAATCTTTAGCCTCGTTCGCCGTACTCACGTCTTCGCCGCGCGAATCTACTTCGATTTTCCCGAGAATGTTGTTCAAAATGGCAAAATTAGCTACAAAGTCGGGAGATTTTTCCCGAGAATGTTGTTCAAAATGGCAAAATTAGCTACAAAGTCGGGAGATTTTTCCCGAGAATGTTGTTCAAAA
>NZ_JASOOL010000049.1:0-286 GCF_030217745.1 Bifidobacterium sp. UMB1197
TTGAAAATCCGCAGAGCCCACGTGCACAAGATTTCCTTTCTAAAGTTTTATAAACATTAATATTTCTTTTAAATAAGCACTTTCTTTTTACAAGGAGAGTGTTTTTCTTTATAATGGTTTCTTGACAAAAAAGTTGGAAAGGGATGAGTTTAATGAAGATTAGACAAGCTACAATGAATAACTATGATCAAATCATGTCGATTTTGAAAGATGGTGCAAACCAACTAGCGGAGCGCGGAGTTGATCAATGGCAAGGAGAATATCCTTCTCCAGATCAAATTAAAGA
>NZ_JASOOL010000050.1:0-285 GCF_030217745.1 Bifidobacterium sp. UMB1197
CAGGGAGCCACGGCGGAAGTAGATAGATTTCGGAAGTTTGTGCCACAACATGTTTTCAGCTCGCTTAGCAACGGTTTTCTTGTTGATCAGGTGTTTCGGACCAACGTTTTCAGAGATGGAGTTACCACCCCAAGAACCACAACCCAGAGTCAGGGAAGGTGCGAGTTTGAAGTTATACAGGTCACCGATACCACCCTGAGAAGCCGGGGTGTTAATCAGGATACGAGCCGTTTTCATTTTCTGACCGAAGTAAGAAACGCGAGCCGGTTGGTTATCCTGGTCAGT
>NZ_JASOOL010000051.1:0-283 GCF_030217745.1 Bifidobacterium sp. UMB1197
GAATAAAATGAGCGAAGCAATCGTATTGGGAATTGAATCAACTTGTGACGAAACTGCCGCAGCTATTGTGCGCGGACTCACTCTGGTGTCGAATGTGGTGGCATCTTCAATGCAAGAGCATGCGCGCTACGGTGGCGTAATTCCAGAAATTGCTTCTCGTGCGCACGCTGAAGCTTTCGTGCCGGTTGTTTCTAAAGCATTGGCAGACGCAAACATGGATTTAAGCGATGTCGACGCGATTGCAGTAAGCGCAGGTCCTGGTCTTGCTGGCTGCTTAGCTGTG
>NZ_JASOOL010000052.1:0-281 GCF_030217745.1 Bifidobacterium sp. UMB1197
GGCCCGCCGGAGGCATCGCAATGCGATCCCCCGACTGGCTGGATGAACGCCAGAACGAGTGGGTAAGCATGGCGAATAACGCGATAATGCGCTGCAAAAAGCTGACGGGAATGGGCAGTGTGGCCAGCGCTTTGCAGCACTGCTACAGGGAGCGTGAGACGCCGAATGCTGACGCTGAACGGACACCAGAAAACTACTGCTCTGTGTCTCAGTCGGCAGATGAGGCGATGGGAAAGCTGCGGGAGCTGTTGCCGGAAAAGCGCCGTAAAGATGCGGTACTG
>NZ_JASOOL010000053.1:0-280 GCF_030217745.1 Bifidobacterium sp. UMB1197
TAAAATGAAAATAAAATGTTAAAAGACAACAAGCTAAAATTAAGTCTTTTAAACATTAGATATTCTAAAAGATAAATGGTTGTAAATCAAGATAATTGTTTGTTAAAAGTAGATAATTTCATTTTTAGATTGATTGTTAAAAAGGCTCTCCAAAGCAGGCAGGAACTGAATGGAGGGTCTTTTACTATGGCAGAAAACAAGAAGAAAAATGGCAATAAAATTAAAAAGCAAGTAGATAAAAAGAAAAAACATAAGACCAAAGAAGAGTTGAGAGAAGAAG
>NZ_JASOOL010000054.1:0-278 GCF_030217745.1 Bifidobacterium sp. UMB1197
GTGTGTTGTTTCGTACTGTACGATATAAATTTCGTAAGGTACGAAAGATTGTTGCAGGTAAGGATGCAAGTATGCTGGAACAGCGATTTGAAGACTTTGAACAGCAAAAACGGCGAGATCACAAGGCACAAGATCAAGCCCAAAACACTAAGCAAAAACGAGATCGGTTGAATCCACCTGACTGGTCACAAGTCACTAAGGCTGGTTGGAATATGTTGGACGCTATATCCGAGAAGGTTCCTAGGGCATTTAGGCTATATTCTTTTTTTGCTCAAAAT
>NZ_JASOOL010000055.1:0-275 GCF_030217745.1 Bifidobacterium sp. UMB1197
ATGCCGTCTTTCTGATCATTGAACCACCAGCCGGAACCGAACTGCATCTTGCCCGGCATGCCTTCGCCCTGGAAGTTACCGATCATAGTGCCCAGCACTTCGTTATCGCGCGGGTTCAGGCAGTAGAGAATGGTTTTCGGCAGCAGGTTTTCTTCATTCTGCTTGCTCAGCACCTTAGACAGCTCTTCCGCCATCGGACGGTCGTTGATGGAGTCAAAGCCTACATCCGGCCCCAGCAGTTTGAACTGACGCAGGTTGTTATTACGCAGTGCGCC
>NZ_JASOOL010000056.1:0-275 GCF_030217745.1 Bifidobacterium sp. UMB1197
GGCGCAAGTTTCATGCCTATGGAAGTAACCCTCTCTGAAGATAAAATTGAAGATATTAAGGTAGACGCTAAGGGCGAAACTAAAGGTGTGGCAGACGAAGTCTTTAGACGTTTGCCAGAGGAAATTGTTAAAAATCAGACTTTAAATGTTGATACCGTCAGTGGTGCCACTATTTCTAGTCATGGTGTGATTGATGGAGTAGCCAGTGCAATTAGTAAAGCTGGTGGAGACCCTGATGAGTGGAAAAAACGTGCCAAGCCTGCAGAACAAAGAGA
>NZ_JASOOL010000057.1:0-273 GCF_030217745.1 Bifidobacterium sp. UMB1197
TAAATCACGTACAAAAAGCGGAAAAGATTGACGCATTTTGTACCAAATTTGGCCTAAATCACGTACAAAAAGCGGAAGCGTGTTTTTATCGCGACACGCGCGGATAACGTTTCCTTAAAAAAACCTGGGAAAATTCTTTAAAAACCTTGAAACGCGTATTTTTACGGTTTAAGTATTGCTTATCCACAAATTTTACGGTGAATGTGGCTTTTACTGTGGATTATTCTGTGTATAACATTATTTTTTTCGGTTTAGCATGTGTGGTTGGGACTT
>NZ_JASOOL010000058.1:0-272 GCF_030217745.1 Bifidobacterium sp. UMB1197
GAAGAACCCTCATGTGGCAAGCTCGTTTTTATCAGGCTCTACCAAAAATCGTTGCGGATTACCCATCTTCCCGTTGGTTGTTTCTGACGTTAGCCGTCAGGAACTGCGCGATCGATGATTTGGGGGAAACGCTGACAGCCATGAATTCGGCCTTTCAGCGACTGAAGGACAGGAAAGAGTTCGCGCCGGTTCAGGGCTGGATTCGCGCGACGGAAGTTACACGGGGAAAAGATGGCAGTGCACATCCGCATTTTCACTGTTTACTGATGGTT
>NZ_JASOOL010000005.1:0-146751 GCF_030217745.1 Bifidobacterium sp. UMB1197
CAGTCACTATTCCAGCAGACAAAATCAAAGACAATAGTGAGGTAAAAGCTAAAGACTCTAAGAACGGTACCGAGAGCAAAGAAAACACTGGTACAACAGGAACTAACCCATCAACCACTCCTGAAACTAAGCCAGCTGCTCCAACCGTCACGCCTCAAGACAATGGTTCTGTTGAGGTAACACCAGCAGACGGTACTGATAGTCTGGAAATCACGTATACGCCAGAAGGTGAAAACAACCCGAAGACCATCACTGTCAAGAAAGGCAATGATGGAAACTGGACTGGTGAAGACACTCCAGAAGGCGTAATCGTTGACGAAACTACTGGTAAAGTCACTATTCCAGCAAACAAAATCAAAGACAATAGTGATGTAAAAGCTAAAGACTCTAAGAACGGTACCGAGAGCGACGAAAAAACTGGTCAAACAGGAACTAACCCAACCGCTCCAGCAACTAAGCCAGCTGCTCCAACTGTCACGCCTAAAGACGATGGTTCCGTTGAGGTAACACCAGCAGCTGATACTGATACTCTGGAAATCACGTATACGCCAGAAGGTGAAAACACCACCCCAACCAAATTCACTGTCAAGAAAGAAAACGGTGAGTGGAAGAAGGGTGACGACGCTCCAGAAGGCGTAACCGTTGATAAAACCACTGGTAAAGTCACTATTCCAGCAGACAAAGTCAAAGACAATAGTGATGTAACCGCTAAAAACTCTAAGAACGGTACCGAGAGCGACAACGCCACTGGTCAAGCCGGAAACAACGACGGAAATTCTGGTTCTGGAACAGGCTCTGGAACAGGTTCTGGTTCTGATTCGGGCAACTCCACGTCTAACAATGGCGGTTCAGCTAGCGGATCTACTACTGGCAGCAGCAGCTCTACAGATTCCGGCGCTCAAGATAGCACCAACGAATCTACTAAGTCCGGCAACGAGGCTCCTGCAAAGCATTCGTCCCAATTAGTAAAGACTGGTGCTGAAGTGGAACGAGTAGGATTGATCAGCGCAATGATTGCTGTACTGGGAGCTGCAGCAGCATTCTTCTCTCGCAAGAAGAATCGCGAGTAAAAAGTTCACCTACAAAATTAAACAAAAGTGAACCAATAATTGAAAATAATTAGAAAAAAGGAGCTGAGCCACAAACCCAGCTCCTTTTTCTATATCCCTGCTCACTTACACATACAAACTTTTGTATTGTGATTCAAAACATATCTTATTTAAGAAGAACCATATTTGAATATATTCAAATAAACGATAATAAAATCAATAAAAAACAATTTTTGACAGAACTGCAATATAAAAATTGTTCTTAAACCACACTTCCCCACATAAACAGCTGGGTGCATTTTTGTGTTATACATCCTGTACACTCGACCTTAGAGCGTTGATATCTTCCCTCAAATAGCCAAAATACGTTCAAAAACCGCACCAAGCCAGCCTAAAGCCACCGCACGCTAAACCTTTAATAATAGCCCTCACTAAGCCTTGCTGCACAAAGGCAAAATTGCACCCACCTATTAAGCCTTTGACATCAATACTATAGTCTCCACAATTAAGTGGAAAGATGTCATCCATCTACTGCCCATATTCAATTAAGCGGTATCGTTAGAGATACCTTAAGCCCACTGTGTTCGCTCCTACTTATCGCAACCGTTCCGTTATGAGATCTAATAATCTGCTGAACAATCAGCAAACCCAAACCATGCCGTTGCTCTGCAGTACTTGTATCGCAAATCATATAGTGCGGTGCATGATTAAGCTTTTCGATTTTTTCATCTGAAACACCTATACCGTTATCTTCAACACAAATAATACAATTATTATTATTTGCAGCAACGGATACATAAATCGTACACCCATTTTCATTATGAGATATGCTGTTCTGAATAAGATTAGATATTGCTCGTTTTAATAAATCTTTGTCTACGCTAATATTGCAAACAGTCAATTTAGCATCCGTTTCCCATTTAATCGAAAACTCATCTTGCATACCCATATTCATAAAATCCACAACAACTTGCCTAACAACAGCAACAACATTTTCTTCTTTTTTCATAATTGGTTGCATATTGTATTCAAGTTTTGAAGCCAGATTAAGGTCATTAATCAAATTCTTCATTCTGGCACTTTGCTTAATAATCATCGTCGCTTTTTTACGATCTTCCTGCGAAATATGTAGAGAATTTTCTAACTGTCCCGCATATCCCATAACCATAGATAATGGCGTACGAATATCATGCGAAACCCCAGCTATCCAATTTGCTCTTGCAGTCTCCCTTTTTCTCAATTGTTCTTTTTGTATTTGCAAAATATCGGAAGCAGAATTTATGTTAGATGAAATTTCTGAAAGCGCTCCTGTTTCTGGAATATGCACGCTTTCTCCACTAGATAAACGTCGTATCCCTTTTGTAATCGGATTAATTGATTTTAGTAGTTTTATATTAGCTATTAAATAAATTCCAAGAATCAGCAAAATGTTGATAAATAATACGCTTAAAACAATCTGCGGAAAATTTGAGATTAAACTGTAGCTCCAACTTGGTCGCGTATGTTTCCAAAAGCTGTTGTGCGGAAATCCAACTACTACAACTCCATCCTTATTTTTGCCAGTGTAAGTTGGATAACCATCAATGTAACCAACGCTCAAATTAGCTATATCAGACAAAGTATAGTCGTTTGGAATACTCGCAGGAACATTTTCTGTTTTCCACACGACTTTCAACGTATTATTATCAATCAGAATTGCCCATGCGCCAGAATTTGTCAATTTGGAAGACATATTTTTGGATAATGCATAATCCCCACTTGCGGATAATTGTAATGCTTCTCCCGTCTCTTTTGCTATGCTATAAGGAGATATCTCTTTATCGGGAGCGTAATTTCCTATAAGTACAATAAACGCAATAATATTCATTAATACTATAAGCACAGAGCTTAGTAGAAAAATACTTATAAAGCGTTGTATTAGTTTTGGTATGCTTTTCATTCTGCTTTACTCCACAATCAGCTTATATCCTAAGCCTTTAACTGTTATTAAAGAAACAGGCTGCGATGGATTGAGTTCTATTTTTTCTCTGATACGACGTATATGTGCCATTAAAGAATTTTCATATCCAAAAGGATTAGCTCCCCATGCAGCTTCACATAACGCGTCAATTGTTACAATGCATCCAGCATTTCTATAAAGTGCAGAAAGTAAATCATATTCTTTGGCTGTGAGTGGAATATGTTCGTTATTTTTTATTACTTGGGCAGAAGAAAAATCAATCTGACTATTTTTCAGTTTAACAATGGGATTTTCGCTCTTGTAGCTTCGTCTTAAAATTGCCATAATGCGAAACGTTAGCTCTTTTGGAAGAAACGGCTTTACAATATAATCGTCTGCTCCTAAGTCAAATCCCTTAAACTTATCTTCATCTTCACCGCAAGCAGTAAGGAATAAGATAGGACAATCACTATATTGTTTTATCTGCTTCATTAACTCAAACCCATTACCGTCGGGGAGCATAACATCAAGGATTGCTAATTCTGGACGTAATTTTTGTGTTGCCTCTACTGCATCTTTTATACTTTTTGCAGTCGTTATATTATAAAAACCATATTCGTTTAATATGGATACAACCATATCTAGAAGTTCCTGCTCATCATCAACAAGTAGCAGATGCTTGTTCAATAAATAATCATTCCGATTCATGGAGAACCCCCTAACATATATTATGCCATGTGAATATTCATTTTTTGACCTCGCATAAAAATGTAAGGTAGATGTAAGGTGAAGAGAATGTTGTAGAAAGGTTGACGCAATATCATAAATCCTGAAAGGAGATATTGCCATGAACAATATTGTTACAACAGAACATTTAACAAAAAAATACAAATCATTTATTGCTGTTAATGATGTTTCACTTCATATTCGCAAAGGTAGCATTTACGGCTTTCTTGGGCCAAATGGAGCTGGAAAATCTACAACAATGAAAATGCTCCTAGGGCTTACGGCTCCAACAAAAGGTGTATTTACAATCGACGGAAAGCAGTTTCCTGCCGATCGCATACCTATTTTGAAAGAAATAGGCTCATTTATTGAATCACCATCTTTCTATGCAAATCTAACAGGTAGAGAAAATCTTGACATTATACGTCGCATTTTAGAACTACCTAAGAGTGCAGTTGATGATGCATTAGAATTAGTGGGTCTTTCTGAGTTTGCAGACCGTCTTGCAAAAAAATATTCGCTTGGCATGAAGCAAAGGCTTGGTCTTGCTGGAGCATTGCTTGGTAGACCACCTATTTTGATTTTAGATGAGCCAACAAATGGACTCGATCCATCTGGCATACACGAAATCCGCAATCTGATTAAGTCGCTGCCAGATCTTTACGATTGCACGATTCTTATTTCTTCTCATATGCTATCCGAAATTGAGCTTATTGCAGATGATATTGGAATACTTAATCACGGACACTTGTTATTTGAAGGTAGTTTAGATGAACTACGACAGCATGCATTACAATCTGGTTTTGCTTCCGACAATTTGGAAGATATGTTCCTATCAATGATTGATGAAGACAATAAGATCAGGAAGCAGAGTGCAAGACTATGAAAACGCTTGTAATCGAACTAAAAAAATGCAAGAGAACTGGCTTTATAGCTCTTATGATTGCTATTGGCGTTATGGGAGCAGCGTACGCTTTTGTGAATTTTATTGTACGAAAAAATACATTATTAAACCTGCCTTTAGCTCCTATGGATATTCTTCTTACACAGCTTTACGGCATGATTATGGTGTTAAACATGTTCGGCATAATAGTCGCAGCATGCATTATCTACAACATGGAATTTAAGGGAAATGCAGTAAAAAAGATGCATATGCTGCCTATGAGTGTTCCTGCTATGTACCTATGCAAATTTATACTGCTGACTGTTCTATTACTAATCGCTATTTGCATACAAAATTTAGCACTTGCAAAAATCGGTGTAACAGATTTGCCACAAGGTACGTTTAATGTAAATACTCTTATATCTTTTGCTGCATATTCATTTATTACGTCAATGCCTGTATTGTCCTTTATGATTTTTGTATCATCACGATTTGAAAACATGTGGGTAACGCTTGGAATTGGTGTAGCAGGATTTTTAAGCGGCATGGCATTGGCTTCTTCAGACATTGTGCTTTTTATGGCATCACCTTTTATAGTTATGCTAAAACCAGCAGTTGCCATGAGCGCGCAACCTAATACTACGGTCGTAATCGTATCCATAGTTGAAACACTTCTGTTTTTATGTTCTGGATTGTGGGCGGCTAAGAACCTGCACTATGAATAAAAACACACACTATAAGTAAAAACTTGCACTATATAACTATGAATAAGGAGATTATGAAAATGAGATTTTTTGAACTTCTTAGAATCGAATTTAAGAAAGTAAAGCGTAGTAAAATTATTCCTTTGATTTTTATTGCGCCATTACTTGTGGTTGGATCTGGTGTAGCAAGCCTTCATAGCTACTTCACTCCAGAATATACACACGCATGGGCTGCTATGTTTATTCAAAGCGCATTAGTCTACTCATATTATCTGCTTCCGCTTAGTATGATTGTTGTTTGCGTGATGATTGCAGGACGAGAAACAAGCAATAACGGAATACTAAAAATGCTGGCACTGCCTGTTAGCAGATACGCGATTTCTGCTGCAAAATTTTGCGTACTGCTATTTTATTTGCTTATGGAAATGGTCGTATTTTTTGCTGTATTCGTTATAGCAGGATTGTTTACAACCAGTAGCACAGGAGTTACAGAAACGCTCCCAATTATGTATCTACTAAAATGGTGTTTAGATCTGTTTTTGACTATGATTCCAAGCGTAATAGTCATGTGGGCGATTACTGTGCTTTTTGAAAAGTCAATGTTATCCGTTGGATTAAATATACTTCTTGTAATTCCTGGCGTATTAATAGCAAATACTCCACTTTGGGTAGTTTATCCTTATTGTTACAGCGGATATATGGTTTCCCACTCTCTACATGCAGTTACATCAACAGGATTAGGAAACGGATTTAATCTTATACCATTTTTGCCATGTGCAATTGCAATATCTGTGTTTGTATTCTTGATTGCAATAACACAATTTGGCAAAAAAGAAATGAGATAACAAGGTATATTAAATAACAATGCAACGAAATAACAAATGCAGACGTGAACCTAAAAACCCGTCTAACACAACACTGTTTGTTTGCATGCTTTGTTTAATAAGATAAGCAATCAGTAAAACAAACACACACCCTTGTCTAAATTGATATGCACCCTCTTTACTGAACAAGACCAGTAAGGAGGGCATTTTTGCGATATAGTTTTAAATTCAAATTGGAAAGTGAATATATAGATTACTAAAACAATTGCAGGATCCAGAAGAAAACAAAATGGATGCATCCCGTAAGGTACAGGATGGCAGCCATTTGTTAACCCCGTGTCAAAACATGTGTCCAGTTTTCTGGGTACATATCAACACAAGCAACTAGAGCACACAACTATGGATTCTACTATCTGGCAATCACTATCTGGCAATCTTCAGATACTCTTCGATTTTGGCATCCAACCACTCTGCCCTACTACCAATCAACCCTACTACCAATATGCCCTACTGCTCTTTGCAATTACTCCAGTGCTATATTCATAAGTATAGGTGTTCTGCATATGAGCATCACTCGGCGACCAGCTTCCATCTGAAGATTTTGAAGCCTTAAACAGAATATAAAGACCACATTTTCCATCCTGAGAGTCCCTGTTATACTGCAGATAAGTAATGTCCGAACGGCTTTCACTCAGAACAAAATACATATCTCCCTTGGCGGTATAACTCTCCTTGAACGTAAATCCTTTCGCCGCAAAATACTTATCAAATATCTTAAGCGCTGCATTTCTTTCCTTCTTTGATTCTAAATCACGCTCAGCGGCATCATGCAAATCGGAATTTTTCTCTGGCTCTTCAACCTTTAATCTTGTATCTTTTAATCTTGTATCTTTCCTGTTATTGCGATCTATTCTGCTATACCACTCAGATTCACTTATTTTTGGATCAGTATCACTTGAATCTTTCATTGGTCGAAGATACTTAAGGAAAAATGGGCCTTCAGACTTATAAAGATAATACTCAAAAGGAGCATACATATCATCCACGTGCTCTGTGTATGTACCATTATCATTTTGTTTCACAGAATATCTGCCAACAATAAACAAAACGTCAAAAAATCCAAGACCTAAGATAATCAATACGCAAAGTAGAACAGATAGATAACGAAGTACAATTCTTATACCTATTTTCCGTATACGCGAAATAAGATAGAGATTATAGAAGACACATACAAGAGCAATCGTAATCATCCAAACAACTGGCATTGCCGCGCATATAACATACGCCCAAGTCTGTAAAAGCCACTGATTTGGAAGACGTACTGCAGTTATTTCAAAGAATGCAGTTAGAATACCACTTAACACAAAAAAGCAACAAAGAATCAGCGAGATTCTACCCTTCCACCGTTGCTTGCCATAGCTAAGAAAAGATTTGTTACAATCTACATTTGCACTACGAAAACGACTGTGTAGATTGCGCTGCCAAATAACACAAATAACCCAAATAAGAGACGCTACAACAAGAAGCAGAATTGCAAAACAATAAGTGATCCATCCAAAAAGCTGTAGCTTATTGGACGCCATAAAAACAGTTCCAATAATCATTAAGATGGAAAAGATTTCCGCACTCGGCTGTAAAACCTTATACTTGGGCAATTCCTTATTTGCACTGTTAAGGTTCTCACATATTTGCTCATGTGATTCACAATATAGTGGATTTTTCTCCTCTCTTGGAGTATGTTCCTGCTTTTCCTTCTCTTTCATCGCTGAATCTGACATTTTTCTGTTCCTACATTCTGTTTCCTATATTGCGCTTACGATTTACAATTGTTCTAATTATTCCAGTCGCTTAGTCTGTTCTCTTCTCACGTAAATAACCGCGAGTATTTGGGCTTCTTTTCTACTCTCATCAACACAACGTTTTCTCACAACACGAAACAATATATAACTTACAACAAATATATTTTTTCTTTATCAACACATATTTGCGAAGTACGATTGTAAATTTGAGTTATATTCTCCATTTTTTCCACAAACACTTTTGTTTCCGGATCACGCAAAACAGAAAACTCCTTCACTGCTTTTGCTACCATTGCATTAGCATTTTCATGTAATCCGTTTCCTTTATCTTGTAAAAACTCATCAACAGAACCATCTTTAACTAAAGGAATACCACCAATTAGCTTACCAACAGCCGTACCAGCAGTACCCATAGCTTTCACAACGTTGACTCCCACTTCCGAATTACCAAGTTTTTCTAAATATAAAGAGCTTTTTTCAAATTTCTCACAGTAGTCATCAGATAATTTCTTTATCTCATTTTCTGCATTACTAATGTACTCTTCCGAAAAATTACCACTTAACATTATTTCCATCAAAGATGATAGAGAGAAAATATACAACGACAATCTGTAATACTTAAACTTTTTCCCTAAATCAGACAACGTCGAATTTACGTTACTTTTATACACAATAAACTTCTTTAACAGAAGAATATCAGTAATCTTTTTCTGATAAGCAATAATGTTCTTTCTAGCACGATTCTTAATATCGATAACAAGCTTATGATTATTCGTAACAGAAATTTCATTATCCCAACTGCACTTATAAGTAGAAGCAATCCCCATCAATGACTCAACATCTGCCTCAATCTGTGACTCATTCTCAACTTCCATAAAGGTAAGTATCTTTTCCTGCGTCTCTTTAATCTTTTTCATATCTTTTTCAATAGAATAAATAGCCACAGCCATCATTAAAAGAGCAGGATTAAACGGAAGTGCTGTTTTCATAGAACCTTGCAAAGACTCCATCTTTGAAATCTGCATCATTCTAGAGCCACCATCAGCTTTTCTTAAAGATCCCCATAGATTCCCATTTTTTGCGTATTTTAGAGTATCACCTGCAGCTTTATTAGCAATCTTATAAAGACCATCCGTAGGAATGGTTATTGTTTGAGTAACTGTATTACATGCAGGAATTAATGACGATAAACCAGATCCGAAATTCAATAATTCAGATACGGGAACACTTAATACTTTATTGTTGTTATTAGTAAAATCTTTAACATCAACAAGAAGTTTTTCAGTAAAATCTACTAATTCATTTTCACTGTTACTTACAGAAAGCTCACTACTGTTACTCATAAGAACAATACTATCTGAAATAGTATCTGAAAGAAAATTATACTTCTAGTTTCCTACTCTCTTAAATACTATGAAA
Organism: Bifidobacterium sp. UMB1197; assembly: GCF_030217745.1. Classification (NCBI taxonomy): domain Bacteria; kingdom Bacillati; phylum Actinomycetota; class Actinomycetes; order Bifidobacteriales; family Bifidobacteriaceae; genus Bifidobacterium; species Bifidobacterium sp. UMB1197. Next base: position 9,344 of record NZ_JASOOL010000005.1, read on the forward strand.
CTTTACAAACAATATTATCGATATTAAATCCAACGGAAAGCTACCTTGACATTTACTCTCGAAAAGATTATCCTATATGTAAAGCTAACTTTCCATTAGAAAGGAGAATGTAATGTGAAAAATAGACTTGAACAAATTAGAAAAGAAAAAGGCATAACCCAAGAAGAACTTGCTGATGCACTCGAAGTATCAAGACAAACAGTCGGTTCTCTGGAAAATGGAAGATACAACCCGTCAATCATATTGGCATACAAAATTGCTAAGTACTTTAATTTAACAATCGAAGAAATATTTATCTACGAGGAAGATAAAAAATGAAAAACAAAAAAACCCAGAATTTTTGGTACATAGGTTATGTAATAGGTATTTGCGGATTGATTCTTGCACTGGCTCTTAAACTGAACGAATCCGCAGAAATTGCATTGTCGGTTGTTTTTGTTGCGATTATCTCACTTTCACACGTAAAAATCATGCACTATAAGATGATCGAAAAAGACCACAACTACAAAATAAATGTGAACGATGAAAGAAACGAGAAAATCAAAGATAAAGTAAATGCAACAATGGCATTCATACTGATGCACCTAATGGGAATAATTGCCATAATTGCATTTATAACAAAAGCATATTTACCAGCTGCTCTTTTAGCTATTTCAGTCGCCTTTTCTCCATTAATCATGTTTTTTATCAACAAATATTATGAGAAAAAATATTAAAGCCAGACCCACCCACCCATTTACTACTTATTACGAAGCTTACCAACTTTCATAAATTCCTTATCTCCAATACGGAACTTTTTACTATTAAACGCCACTCCCATAATTCTGCTAATAATATACTCATCAGTTATAAGCACGAAATACTGCTTATCTTTTTTATCCACCAAATAATACTGATCAGCCCCAAGAGTGGAAACAGCCTTACTGAAATCATATATGCCAAACAATGGCAATCCTCCAAGGAGAGTAGAAAACCATCCAACAAAATTATCCACCATTTTCTCAGATGAACTGCTATAAGTCTTAACAACAGTTAGCATATTGATTTCTGAGTCAGGATATTCATCTAATACAATCTGCTCTTTAACTTTCGACTTCTTAAAACCGCTCAACCTACCGTCGAAACCATATTTATTGAGATTAATAGGCTTCTTAGTAATAGAAAAATCAACGCTATTGTTCTCATCCAAAAGATAATCAACACTCACGCTTAGAGCAGATGCAATAAATTTCAGATTCTCGATATCCGGCAAACCCCGATTCGTTTCCCATTTTGCTACAGCAGCACGAGATACCATCAATAATTCCGAAAGCTCCTCCTGCGTCAACCCAGCTTCCAGACGAGCCTTTCTAATTTTTTCCCCCAAAGATATAACACTACTCATAACACAACTCCTTTCAAATCACTTATTACACATCATGAAATTACTTGACGGAAACCAAATTAGTATTGAAACATTTGATTTATATACCGCCTAATTACAAACTAACAAATAATTTGCAACGGAAAAAGAAACAAGATGAAACACTATAGTTACCAACTGTAACAGCATAATAAATCAAATAAATGAGTGCACCTTTTAACGATAGAAGCGAGATATCGCAAAAGGTTTAAGATTGGCTTAATAGCTTGATTTTGAATACGAAGATACAACGATGTGAAGTCATAATCTGAATAGTAGTTAAACTTTTGCTTGCATATGCTTGCATATGCTTGCAACTATTTTGTAAAATGAGAGCAGAAAGGACGCAAACACAATGACAAACACAAACGCTGTATATGCAAGAATCGATACAAATCTTAAAGAAAACGCTGAAAGCATATTGAACCAGCTTGGCATAACACCATCTTCAGCAATCCAAATGCTATACAGCCAAATCGTTTTACAAAAAGGCATGCCCTTTGAACTCCGCTTGCCAACTAATACGCCTACTGCTTTAGGCAGCTTAACAAGAGCCGAACTGGATGCAGAATTACAAAAAGGCTTAGACTCTCTAAAATCTGGCAAACAATATAGTGCAGATGAAGTAGACCAATTCTTCGCTAAGGAATACGGCGTATGAGCACAACCTATAGCGTCATTTATTCTCCACAAGCGTTCCTGGATCTCACTGGGCTATACGAATACATTCGCTTTAATTTACAAGTTCCTAAAACGGCTGAAAAACAAGTCAACCGCATTAAGCATGCTATACGTTCTCTTAACACTATGCCTATGCGCTATCCTCTTGTAGCGTGGGAACCGTGGTTATCTATGGAAATACGAAGAGTTCCAGTCGACAACTACACTGTTTTCTACCAAGTAGACAAAAACCAAATGACTGTAACAGTTATTCGCATATTCTACTCAGGCAGAAATATAGAAAACATTGTTAACGACCCAAACAATTAATGCGCGATTTGGGATAGAAAAGTACTGGTAGTATATTTACACTTTTTGAGTGCACACTATGGGATAGTGGGTGCATCTTTTAACGATAGAAAAAGCTATCGTTAAAAAGTTTGAGATTGGCTTAATAGCTTGATTCTTGAGTGCAAAATATTACTATTTCTTCTTATAACCTATAGCAACATTACCTGCTTTATCAATACCTGGTACTTTAAGAACATTAGAGCTTGGCTTGTTTTTTAAATCAAATTTACCAACTAAAAATAGAGCTTTATACCCTGAACTAGGCAAATTAAACTGTGAGTCAACTAATTTGATGGGCTTATCTCCAAGAGTAACTTTAGACAAATCATAGTGAGAATCAAGAATGTCTCACGACACAAAGAGATACAACTCATCCTTATTCATATAGTTTTCTGGTATACGAAACTCTTCTTGAGACACCGCTACTGTTTCCCAATGATACGACGCAAGCGCCGCCTTCTCATCATCGTCGGAACATCCAGCAAGAGAAAAGAGAGAGCCTAGCAGCAAAAGCATAACAAGACAACTTTGAAAAATGGTTTTACCAAAAATAGTTTTACTTCTCATAACACTACTAGCCTCCTTTTCGTTAACACCACTTTGTATCAAATGATCATAAAACAGACTATTAAGCAAACAAGATCTACAATTCACTCTGATTACTGTAATAATCTTAATAAATATCCTATTTTTTTTTATTAATTTGTCTAGACTATCAACACTAATTTCTTCATTTACTAGCAAACTATACTCTTTCATAAACAGCAAGATTCACGAAACAGAAGAACCAGAAGAATTAATATCATCATGCACATTTAATGCTTCCAACAATATTTCCTCATAAACGAAGCAATTACCTGCAAATCTTCACCCTCATAATATTCAACAAGCAACTTCTTAAACTCAGTAACCCTATTTTCCGGAATAACCAACAAGCCCATACCATGAGAAATCAAATAATGTAAGGAACTTTTTTACGATTATTCCACCGATTTGTTCCCCAAAACATAAGCAACTAGAGCACACAACCACTCGACAGCAAAATAGCCTTAATGCTCATTGCAGAATGGAAGTTAATATTGGGAATATTGTAGGAACGTAAACATCCAAGACAATTAGAAACAGAAAGTTGCTAATTTTTTTGTTCAATAATTTTATCGGTAAATGCCTTTAAAAATTCTTTAGAATTGCTCCAGCCTACGCCATTGTTTAATCCCGAGAAATCAAAACCAGATATTTCATCTAAAGCTTTACTGCAAACCCATTCATACATTCCAGCCTGTTTGCTTTTATATATTATTAGGAACAATGGTTTCATTGCTTTTTTACCTAATAATATGACACTAATATATTGTTTAGAATACATTACATCGTTATACCATTGTCCTGTCAGCCAATAGAATTTATCTTTGCGCCCCTTTTCACCAATCTCATCGCATAGATTTTGTAATTGTTTAGCCACATACGTGAGAACCTTTTTATCTATGTTTTTTATAAGCAAAGTTTCATCAACACCACTTTTACTTACCTCTTTCCAGTCAACATCTTCATTATTTTCTGAGTGCCTTTCATTCCTTGCAGACTTTTGATTTTCTGTTTTTTGCTCTCTATTATTATCACTAAAACTATTCTGATTCGTACAACCTGAAATAAGTGACATAAGACAAACTACCATAGTCAAAAAAGCATAATGCTTGATATGCTTCATTTATGCCTCCTCTACAACTTAATCTTTATCTAATTGCAGCTACGATTCTCATGTTCAATCTTTGCTCGATACTTCACTATCACCTGCCCAATATTCATTCATCTCGTAGTACAAATCATCTTTGAGTCTAATAAAACTGACGGGATGTAAATTATGGACAAAGAATGCAGATATACAGCCTACAAAAATAACTATAGCTAAAAATCATCCGATAATCTACTTCTATATCTTCTAATCGTTCCCTTTTAAATTATCTTTCTTTCTCAATTGTTTTCTTTCAGCGCAAGTTCTATAAGCTTATCCGTGTAATCAGCCATAAATAACGGAATATTCAACATATCATCGTCTAGTTTTAGATTATTCAGCGAGAATCGTATACGTAATTTCGTTTGATTAGGGAATAGTTCTTTAAACTTTTTCAAACTTCTACTATTAATATTTGCTTCAGATTTAACCTCAACAGGGAAAATATCATTTTCTCGTTGAATAAGAAAATCCACTTCATACGGCGGATTCGTTTGAGACCAGTATCTAGGCATAACTTCAAATTGAGTAAGTAACGCCTGCAAAACATAATTTTCTGTTAAAGCACCCTTAAACTCAGTAAACAGCCTATTGCCTTCCGCAAATGCAGTAGGAGCAAGTTGTGCTAATCGCCTTAACAAACCAACATCTGCTAAATAAATCTTAAAAGCAGATACATCATCATAAGCAGCAATAGGTAAATTCGGCGCAGTATTTCTATAAATTTTATACACCAATTGTGCCGACACAAGCCATTGCAAAGCGTCTTCATACTCTCTTGCTCGCGCACCATTTTTAACAACTTTATACAAGAATTTTTTGTTTTCGCGCGCAAGTTGAGATGGAATAGAATTCCAAATCATTGATATTTTTGGAAATTCACTAACATTAGGATGCTTTGCAAAATCTCGTTCATAAGCTGTTATAATCTCAAACAATGTATCTTGCATTGCGTTTACATCTCGTGCTTTAGCCCACATTAAAACTGACTCAGGCATACCACCTGTAACATAATACATTTTTAATTTCTCGTATAGCGGATTAAAAAATGCGTCTGGAATCGGCTCTATTTTATCAATTTGTTCAATAAACTTCGCTAGATTTTCATCTCCATTAGCAAGTAAAAACTCTGTGAAATTCATTGGGTTTATTTGCATAAAATTAACTTTTCCAACTGGGAATGAAGATGGTTTGGCAAGCGTTATTCCAAGCAATGATCCAGCACAAGCAACATGATACTGCGGAGCGTTTTCACAAAAATATTTCATCGAGTTTATTACTTCTGGGCAGTCCTGAACCTCGTCAAATATAATAAGCGTGTTTTCTGGTTCAATTTTTTGGCCACTTGCAAGCATTAGGTTTTGTAAAATTCGTTCCACATTTTTAGTGGTTTCAAAGAATTGCTTATATTCTTTGTTTTCGTCGAAGTTAAAATAAGCAATATTTTTGTAGTAGAGCTTACCAAATTCTTTTAGTATCCAAGTTTTACCAACTTGACGCACACCTTTTAATATCAACGGTTTACGATACGGCGAGCTCTTCCATGCTAAAAGTTTGCTCATAATCAGCCTTTTCATGATTACTCACCTTTCACTTGACGTTACGCTATTAAATATTGCAGTCGTATTAGCGCGTTGCTGTTTCTAAGCGTATTGCATTGCTACGTTGTTGTATTGCAACAATTCTGCGATTATTTTGTTATATTTTGCGTTATCTTTTATCGTGTATCACATTATTATATATGTTTTGGTGTATTTAATCACATAATTATACGTATTTTAGTGTTTTTATCACATTATTATACGAATTATGCATTAAGTAGCGCTCAGCATAAAACATGAAAATACACGCAACAAAAGAATTGCTGCACACACTAAATATTTTGCAGCCATTTTCACACTCCTTCAGGTTTACCAATACACCTAATTCCCATCCCACAAAAAATACCTAAACCAACTACGGAAAGTTATAATTGAATAGTGATTAAACTTTGCAAAGGAATCGTTTCCCATGACAAAAATAACAAAAATGACAAAAAAACAAATAGTATATTTTTACACTTATATTGCTTGTATTATCATTATTCCAGTTGTCTTATCACTGATTGCCGATAGCATACCTAAAAACGACAGCCTATCTCCTAGCGGCCATCCGTTTGAGTGCATAGACGATAGAGCGTTTTTTATCTGGTTAGGTTTAGATCTTGGACTATATCTATATCCACTACATCTCATTTTTATTAACAAGACGACATTAAAAATATCTAAATCTTTGTTCCTACCATCTATTATTTTTGCAATACTTTTGCCACCAGCCGTTTTGATTTTATCAGATGCTTCTGCGCGAGAATTCTTCTTTATATTCATGTCTTACGTTGTTATAGCATTCGTTATACCATTTCTGATTATCTACTATATAAAACGCAAAATTTGATACAATTACCGAAATAAAAATAGTTTACAGATTAGTTGTTATGAAAATTATTTTCACGCTACTCATAATTGCATTATCATTATTATTTGCTTTATTTGCTCTTTTAAGCTTAGTTGCTGATTTTAATACTCCGCTGTAGAGCAATTCAAAATAAGAAGGAGTTCACAGCATCAAAATACTATTAGCTCCTTCTTACTATGAAAACTTAGACAACCTTGATAAGAAATGTTGTCAAGCGGTTTAAAAAATGGATTCCGATTATCTGTATAAACCATAGCAATCATCGAAACCCATTCCTCAAGCCTTTTATCTATTGTTTAGTTCTTAATTCTTGACATCAAAACAACACTCTCGACGTGAGATTGAGAGAACTCCTAGTATAGCTACACTTTTTTGAGTGCACACTATGTATATTGGGTGCACTTTTTAACGATAGGAAATATCGCAAAAAGGTTTAAGATTGGCTTGATAGCTTGATTCTTGAGCATAAAAATAGCCTAGAGAGCCCCCCCCCCCTAAGACAAAGTATTAGTATAGTTGATGCAATTTTTTTACCATATATGAACCCATCGAATTGCTGTGTTTATTAACAAAGAATATTTTACGTTAATTAGATAAATAAATACATAAATTACAATTGAACTAGTATAGAAATATTCTATTTTTCATATAACATAGTAAAAGTAGTGAATAAAGTACGAGGAGGTATTTTGTGAAGAAAAGATATATGTTGAGAAATATTTTTAAAACCAAATATAATTTCCATAATATTGTTTTAATCGTTTTCATTGGACTATTAGCAGGTTTCTTATCAGGATTGTTCGGTGTAGGTGGAGGAATGGTGATAGTTCCTGCATTAACTGTTTTTATGAAATTTGATCAGCGTCATGCTACTGCTACTTCTCTTGTTGCCATAATTATAACGTCGCTTTGTGGAAGCATTGTTTACGGTTTAAACGGCAAAGTGTCATTTTTATCAGCATTTTTTCTAATAATAGGTTCAGTTTTCGGATCACAAATTGGGGTATATTTTTCACATATTTTGCCTAAAAAAATATTTCCTTGGTGTTTTACACTTTTTGTATTACTAGTTATATGTTCTAGTCAAGTTTGGATTCCGTTAAGAAATGTAGATTTTAATGTTAGTTTTTTAAAAGCTATATGTCTTATATTTATAGGCGTTGTTTCTGGTATTTTTTCAGGTATTTTAGGCGTTGGTGGCGGAGGAATTATAGTGCCATGCGTGCAACTTTTGCTCGGCATGGGAGACCTTATGGCAAGAGGAACTGCTTTGCTTGTCACGCTTCCTACAGTTATAAGTGGTAGTATTGCTAATGCTCGTTACCATTATACTCATTTTACTGAAGGAATTATTATCGGTATTTTTGCGACATTTACTGTAAACTTAGGCGCAATAATTGCGCGCAGTATTTCACCTTTTATATGCAATATATTGTTTTGTATTTTTCTGTTCAGTGTATGCTTACAAATGATATTAAAAACAGGTATTTTAGCTAAGAATAAGCGTTAAATATGTAAAGTCTTTGACTTTTATTTATTTGAAAAAATAGTTTTGAATATAAAAAGTGGGGCTTAGATTTAAGCCCCACGATATAGGAGAATGTTATAAAGTAACTTTTTACAATTATGCCATTTGAGTAACATCTCTTTTTGCTTGTATAAATTTTATTATCATGTTTTTTGCGTGATAAATAATTATGCAAACTATATAAACAATTGCAGAAAATACAGTTATCATTCCTCCGGAAGATAGACCTAAATAAATACTTGAATAGAGACCTAAAGTTCCAGCTATAATTCCAAGTATTGGAGCAAAAATTACCGTTTCCCATTTACTGATGGCTAAGGTCTTACTTTCTCCTAAATGTTCTTTGAGATATTTCTTAGCACTTTCAAATAAAATGATTTCTGCTGTATGTTCGTTGTAAAAATCTTCCTGTTTACTGTTCTTTAGTTTGGTATGGGCTTTGTAGGTTTTCTTGTACTTCAAATATTTTTCTGATTGGTCGATGAGTTGTGTTTTTTCATCAATCTTCTTTTCTCCCTCATACGGTACAGGAAAGTTTCTAAACTCCTATTTCCTAACTTCTAGCTGGGTGCAAAGTGGGTGCACCTTTTAACGATAGAAAAATATCGCAAAAGGTATACCATTTAGCTTAATAGCTTGATTCTTGAGTGAAAAATATTACTATTTCTTCTTATAACCTATAGCAACATTACCTGTTTTATTAATCCCTGGTACTTTAAGAACATCAGATACTGGCTTGTCTTTTAAATCAAATTTTCCATGCAACGATCTCTTGCCATAATAGCGGGATTCATTAATATCTTTCATCTGAAATTATATGCTCTATTCCACTATGCTCCGATTTAAGATATTCTTTCATAAATGTTGGGTAAGCCTTGAACTTATCAAGCTCATCTATAGGTAACCAATGCATTGTCTCTTTAGCACCTGACTCTGTAGTACTATGGCTCGTAAAACCTCTTTTGCCCATGGGCTTCATCATGTAGTAGAACGTCAGCTCATGGAAGTCTACTCCTTTTAAGCCAGAGCTGCCGATGAATAAGTTCTCGTGTATGACGGCAAGGTGATCTACTTCATAATTAAGACCTGTCTCTTCAAATACTTCTCTCTTAACGGCTTCTTCTGATGTCTCGCCCATGCGAACCGCTCCGCCAACTGAGTAGTAATAGTCGTCCTCATCATTTCTTGCAAATAGCACACAACCTTCTTCGACTATGATGGCTGCTGCTCTATATCTAAATGCTTTTTTATCGTTAATAAATCCGCAATTATGTTCCATAGTTTACTCCTTTAGAAAATCTGGTAAATATTTGTGTATAATCCCTTCTTGCGAAAAATTCATTGTATCCATCGATAAAACATATTTAGGATAATTATCCTTAACCAATCGATAAACACCAAATTCCCTGCTGCAAGTCTCTTCACCAGCCAGCAAATAAGCAACTTGATAACTTGGAGGAATAAGTCTTATCGAGAACAGAAGGAGGTTGGGTGGGCTGTCTAAAAAATGTCCACACCCCGACGGTAAAGCCTATATGTGCGACATTTTTAATCATACTTTCACTCCTGGGGGGGGGTAATATAAGCGCAAGCATACCATATTTCGTCTGGATAACACCTGTTATTCGCCACAAAATCGACGCTGAAAGTCACTTATTTCTTTCCGAGCATCCACGCTTTGAGCACTACTTCTATTACTCCGTAAGTCAATGCGGCCAACGGCCAAACAATCCAACTTTTTCCCCAATCGGACGTGATGAAACTGTAGGCTAAATAAATGCAGACAACTATAAGCCAGTAAGCTTGGAGGAATAACCTAGTCTTTGCAGGATAGACAGTTTTTTTCTTCGGTTGCAGCAAACGGTAATAGGACGAGCGGACGATATTCGCCTGTACGAATAAATAAACAGCTGCTGCCACCAGGGCAATAGCGATAACTACAAAAAAGCCGGATGAAAGTTGATAAAATTCCGGTGCTATATCCGAAATTATAAGAAAAATAAAGGCAACCATACATAAAACAACACCGCTGACCGTCCGCAGCACATACGACGGCATGAAACGTTCCAAGCGTTCTTTGAGCACACTGTCAACGCCGTAAGCTGTTTCAAAGTCCTCTTTTTCCAAATATTGATAACGCTTTCCATGGAAACTCTGAATAATAAAAATAGCTACAGCAACGGTAATAATCGCAACACTGAATGCTAAGCCCATAGTTTTACCGACTTGCGCATTTACTGTGTGAGAAAGCAAAAGATCACTGCCAACCAACGGGATTGCCGCCAGAACACAAAGAAGAACGCCTAGAGCAACATAGGCGGCAAATGATATTCTGTGAGCAATATAAGCGGAGGCTTCTTCCAGCTCAATTACCCGAATGCGAACGCCGGCTTCTTCCTGGCAGGCATTTTCATCTGCGTTGACGTTCTTCCCCATAACATCAATTTCATCTTTTACTAGAAGATCTGTACTAACACCAAACAAACGGCTCAATGCAATTATCCGTTCCATATCTGGGATACTTTGTGCGCCTTCCCATTTGGAAACAGCTTGGCGACTGACGCCCAATTTGTCCGCCAATTCTTCCTGCGACCAACCGTTTTGTTTACGCAGTTCCAATATTTTATCTGCTAAAATCATAAAAACATCTCCATTTCAAACTAGAATTCATCATGATCATGGTGAAATTATAGCTAAAACAGCAGTTGCGTAGTAGCAAGTGCGGTTGGCAATTGCCGTTGAAAGCGCAATTTCTGCCGACAAATGAGCGCAACCGACCGCCAATTCGTTTTCTTTCATTTTTGCACCGCACTTTCCAATCATCTTCACTGATGACGCCAAACATCGGAACAGAATTTCGCCAATCGTCGGAATGAAAGTTCGCCAATCATCGGAAAACAATGAAATATCACGCTTACACTTTCAAATTAAACCTTTTAATAATAGCCATCGCGAAACATAATCTACATAAGAGCAAAATCAAGCAGATTACGCATTCTCTTCCAGTAGAAAATCTGGTAAATATTTGTGTATAATCCCTTCTTGCGAAAAATTCATTGTATCCATCGACAAAACATATTTAGGATAATTATCCTTAACCAATCGATAAACACCAAATTCCCGGCTACGAGTCTCTTCGCTAGCCATCAAATAAGAGACTTGATAATACTCAGTTTCACCTTGTCTAGTAGCAATGAAATCGATTTCTTGATTATTAATACGACCAACTTGAACCTGAAAACCACGAGACAAAAGCTCAATATAGACAATATTTTCTAGAATACGTTCAATTGATACAACATTTGAGAAACCTACTGCTTGCCTAAAACCATGATCTGTTACATAATATTTTTCCTCAACCGTCAGTAACTTTTTCCCAACACTGTCATAGCGTGGAACTTTTTTTAGAAGATACGCCGCTTGGCAAAAATTCAAGTAATTCAAAATGGTATCGACTGAAACTTTACGATTTTCGCTAACAAAATATTTTCGTAAACTGTTAGCTGAAAAACTTTGTCCAATATTATCTAAACAAAAAAGTAAAATGCGATTAAATACGTCAACATCTCGGATCGAATTGTATTCAAGTATATCCTTAACAACAACGGTATTATAAATGTCGTTTAAATATCTAAAACTCGGCTCCTCTTCCCCATTAAAATAATGAAGAGGAGGCATACCACCAATTTTGATATATAGCTGAAATAATTCCTGTATGCTTAAATTCAAACTTTGATACAAATTCACGAATTCGCTAAAAGTAAAAGGAAGCACCTCAAAACTTACGTAACGCCCTGCAAGCAAGGTGGCAAGCTCTCCGGACAATAATTTTGAGTTAGAACCAGTCAAATAAATATCGCAATCATAATCAACTCTAAGCGCATTTATAACACGTTCCCAGTGAGAAACTAATTGAATTTCATCAAAGAAAAAATATATTTTACCTTCTATTTGTTGACTACGTTCTGTAATTAATTTCTGCAGATCAAAATCATTTTTCACAGATAAGTATTGAGCTGATTCTAAATTGATATAAATAATACGACTTTGAGGAACGTCCGTAAGTAATTCAGATTGAATCATTTTTAACAAAGTGGACTTTCCCACTCGTCTCATACCTGTAATCACCTTCACAATAGGCTTGTTAATAAAAGGTTTGATTTTATTAAGATATTTTTTACGTAATATATATGACATATCCTCACACCTTTCAATTACAGCTTTGCTTACAATTTCGATTATAGTCGATAAATTTATTGTTTTTTATAGTTGTTTCTATTATAAACGAAACAAATTAAAAATTCACCTTTGAGATTGAAGCCGCAGTGTTCTAATAATGGGCGTAAATTTCAAGTTCAACTTTAAAATTACGCTCAAATTGGTTAACTTATCTTCTTATGCAGAAAATGCACGCAGCAAACAAAATAGCCAATCAGTGCTCGTTTAATGCTTCCAACAATATTTCCTCATAAACGAAGCAATTACCTGCAAATCTTCACCCTCATAATACCCAACAAGCAACTTCTTAAACTCAGGAACCTTATTTTCTGGAATAACCAACAAGCCATTACCATGAGAAATCAAATAATGATTCGCAAAAATCACAGAAGCCCTCTTATTCCCATCTAAAAATATCTGCGACTTCATACAATAAACGCATAATTCAATCGCAATATCAATAGGCTCTTTCCTTCCAACTTTACCTTCAACATTCTCACTATCTTCCTCACTTTCAACAATATTCCTTATTTTTTCTTTAACATCTATTTCATTAGGAATAGGCGGAATATAAGTAGATCCACCAATCGCAACAGGAACACCCCTTATACGACCGCCGTCTAAGAAAAAGCCCTCATTAACAAGCTTCGCTATATGACTGAGCATGTAATAATCAGACCTGCTTAATACAACATCCTCGTCTAAAATGAACTCCCAAGCATGCTTCAAATTCAAGATTTTTTGAACATCACTCGCAGAAACACCAAACACTTTCCCATTATCTATAATCTCTTCAGTTTGAGGAAAAGTAGTAGCAACACCTTCCAAAACCGCCTGATCGTAAATATTCGCCTTTAAGTTAGCCCTTGCAAAAGCAATATTGTTCACCAAATCAGCAGATAACTCACTATTAGAATATCCAGCATTCGCGAGCTGCCTTACTACAGCGCGAAGTTCCTTACGCAATTGCCTAGATTCACTTGCATTGCGAAGAAGAAGATTATACAAATCGTCCGAATACACACCAACATACGTAGACGTCAACTTTCCCGAGACACGCTTTCTGGTGTATAAATATTTACCATCTCCACGATTTTTGATTTCAGGAGTACCATCATACGCAAGTAAACTCAAGCGAGCATTAATATCAGCCTTTTTTCTAAGCAATTCTTGCACATCATCATATTTTGCAGCCATCTTCACACTCCTTTTTCACATAAATTGGGGAACATTTACTTAAATAAAATACCATTTTGTTCCCCAATAATCAAATAATGTAGGGAACTTTTTTATGATTTTTACACCGATTTGTTCCCCAAAACATAAACAAATAAATTAATAATCACTCGACAGCAAAATAGCCAAAATGCGCTCAAAAACCGCAAGAACACAGCTTAAAGCTGCTTCGCATTAAACCTTTTAACGATAGCCCTCGCTAAGCCCTGCTACACAACACCCACCTAATCAGCCTCCTGCATCAGATAGTACGATCAAGCGCCGTGATGGTGGGAAGCCCCGCTTATCTTCTCGTTTGAGTTTGAACATAAAAATAGCAGATAAAGGGAAGGAAATGAATTTACACCACTTTTAGGACTTGACCTATGAAATAATTAATAGTTCCATTTTCAATCAATATATAGAGACCGAGTCCAATAAACACGACAGGTACAATTACTTTTTCGTACTTTTCCACAGTCTCTCCGATAGCAGAAATTGAGGCGAGATTTTGAGATAATTTGCATAGAATCAAAATCCCTAAGGCAAATATTACTAAACTTATACTAATCTCAATCAAACTCTTTCCTGTAAAATAAGGGATATAAATTCCTAAATTATCTCCACCCATTGCCACTGTTAAACTTGTAAATGCTAAGATTTTTGATCCATTTCCGGTAATTTTCCCCTCGATATCTTCTTCATCAATATCTTCATCCACAAAAATTGCTCTTATACCAAGACCTAGCGGAATTAGACCAAGGAGTCCGATAATCCAATCTTGTGGAATAAAATTTAAAAAGTAAGCGGCAATAAGACTAGCCAGTACAAGCAGTCCTGTACCTAAATACTGCCCTACATAAATTGATTTCAAACCTTTCTTTCCTTGACTAGCGAATAAAATAGTCAAAACAACTAAGTAGTCAATGGATGTAGAAACAAAAACTAATAAAGCGGATACTATTGTTTCCATTATTTCTCCTTTCAAAATGTTAAATTTTTTAGACAGACGCACCCTCTTCTCTCCATTGATACTCAACCCATAACTCTTTTAACAGCAAAAAAGCACGTCAGCGACTTGCTGATATACTTTTATTTTACCTTACACTTTCCCTGTAAGATTAACGCTTTAGTTCTGTCTTGCTCCCATCAAGGAAAGTAAACTCAACCTTTCCATCTTGATGCACAGTTAGATAGTCAACCATGCTAAGCCAGACGTTTTCATCGAACACTGTTAACAAGTCCTGCTTTTTCAAATCCTCGATAAAATATTCAACTTCATCATGCCTCATTTGCTTTTCAACAATGCGAGCTTTTACTCCCTTAAGCCTTTATTCTACAGTATTAAACCTGTTCACTAGACTCGTATATTTTTTCTCATACTCATCCTGGTTCTGCAATTTCCGTGCATTTTCATTGATACAGTTGTTAATCTTTTAACGATTACCCCTAATCACCGGCTAAACAGGACGGACATTGAGCCTGACTTTAAGATTCATAAAAAGAAGTGGCTATTACTGACAGAGATCAGTAATAGCCACCCAACGTGAGATATTCAACTATTGACTTGAACCAAACAAAATTCAATCAGTCTTTCGAAGGACAGTCTTAAGCGAGATCACTGTGACACCAATAGCAAAAGAGGTAAAACCAATTCTAATAGCAAGTGTGCCACCCCATATTAAGGCAACCAGCATCACGATTAAGGCAACCGTCAAGCCGAATGTCGCTACTTCACGGCAAAAACGAACGAGCTTGTCCATTCCTTAAAAACCTCCTCGTGCACATACTAATAATCAAGTTTCATTTTAACTTTTGAGCTATATTTTACCACTTCACAGCCTGGGTGCAAAGTGTGTGCACTTTTTAATGTTAACATCCTGTGCACTCGACCCCAGAGCGTAGACATGTTCCCTCAAACAGCCAAAATACGCTCAAACACCACCCCAAGCCAGCCTAAAGCCGCCGCATATTAAACCTTTTAACGATACCCCTCGCAAACCCCTGCTACACAAAGGCAAAAATGCACCCACCTATTAAGCCCTAGACATCAATACGACAGTCTCGACGTGGATTGAGAGAACGGGTAGTATAGCTACACTTTTTTGAGTGCACACTATGGATATTGTGTGCACTTTTTAACGATAGGAAAAGCTATCGTTAAAAAGTTTAAGATTGGCTTGATAGCGCGTTACATTACAATTCTTCCAGTTGTTTAGTCTGGTCTCTTCTCACGTAGATAACCGCGAGTATTTGAACTTCTTTTCTACTATCATCAACACAAAAATAAACGTAATAATTTTTTACGCGTATTCTTCTAAAACCAAGTTCACACCACGGCTGCTCACTAATTAACTTCACACGATAAGGCATCGTCTGCAAAGACATCATTTCCGACTTCAACAGCTCGAGCATTCTTTTAGCCACTATCGGTGCTTGTAACTCCGTGGCGATATATTCTCGAATAAGTGCAAGATGCTCTTTCGCCTGACGAGTGACTTTTATCTTATACTCATCCATTAAAGACCTCGTTCAAGATCTTCAAAAACATCATCTATCGGATAACTATCACCACGAACCGCCTGATCATAACCTTTAGCCATCAACGCGTTAAACGTTTTCTCATCCATATCATCTTGCGCTGGAAGAGACTTTGGAATAGTAAGCGAAAACGGAATACCCTTATTAAGAATGATTTGACGATAAAACATGTCAATAGCAGTAGCCCTAGGAACTCCAATCGTTTCCAAAATCTGCTCCGCCTGCTGCTTAATATTTTCTTGTATTCTCACATTCACATTCGCTGTCTTAGTAACTGCCATATCAATTAACCTCCATACACACATCATAAAATACTGTATCGCATATTGCAACACAATTTATATGAATAAGATCCCTCAGCTGCCATACATGTTTTTCGTGTTCGTGTTACCTTCGCATTGCCTTTGTATTACCGCTTTTTATAGCACGGTCAAGTACCATGATGCCGGCGATAACTCCATCTATTCTATAGGTTGATTTTTGAACATAAGAATAGACTAAAGAAAATTCAATAGTCTGGATTTTATAATATCTCCACATGAAATTGAGTGGTCTAGTTTCATCACGTGTTGGATACAACGAAAACTTACCCTTAAACTATGAAGCTATTTCTTTGAACTCTGAAAATTTAACCTTGAATTCTGAAACCTTTTTAGACATCAAAAAAGACGGTATTACTACCGTCTTAATTATTTACACATAGCGCTTTTAGATTTAGATTTCTATTTCATAGAAACCTGATCCTTGCTAAGCTCTACAAACTGGGATTTGTTGTAGTTATCTCCCATTTTCTTTAATTCCATATGTAATACACAAGCAAATACTATCTCAATAATACATGCCGCAACAGCAACCGTTGTGCCGTTTAATGCACATCCTAAAATCAAGGAAATCATCGGAATGGAAATTGCAGCAACTGTATATCCCTTTGATTTGTACAGCCATGAATACGGCAGTAAATGTGCGCCAAAGACCATAGCGTATACCATAATCATCTTTCCAGGAACCGCACTAAACACCCACATAACGATTAATAAATAAATCATTTGATTTAAGGTGAAAATGAAGCCTAATTGTCCAAGTGGATTTTGTTTTGAAAAAATATCAACCTTTATAAGTTTACCAATGAACCAAGCCAGCGGTAATAATGGGCATGAACAGCAAAATACCAATAAATTTTTCATATCCATATTGATATCTAAAACTGACACAAGTACTATCAGAAGCCATATAATCACCGATGCCATGATAAATGGCAATCCTTTTTTCTGCTGAATTGCAATTTCTTTTCTTAATTCATCCACCATTTTCTCCTCCAGAAATTCAAATTTGTCTACACTGCCTTAATCTTATAATTTATCAATTCAATAAACGATATCACAGTCACTCCTATCATCGGAAGCTCATAGGGACTAAATAGGAAACCGATAGCCAAGCCAGATATATCTATTCTAACTTCTCCTTGAATACAAGAAGTTAGCGCCCCAAATATGCAGAACATCATAATGATCAACATTGAACACTCTGAAAATAGCGTCTGCCTTATGCTGAGGCAACACGGTCATGATACGGTTATCCGTACCAAAGAGTAAGACTGCCGCAAGTGTGATACCTTCTTTGCCCGTTTCCGGATCCTCAAGTATGAGTCCGCAGCTTCTGAGCATTTCCTCATCCGTCATGTCAACACACAGACGGCACTCAGTATTCACTCTCGCCATTCTCCTTGCTCGATCCATAAGATCATGGCGAAGGCTTGAAACCAGTGATGACAGTGTGGGAGACTTGATCTATCTATACAAGCGGGAGGGTCATTTTGCTTTCGCTTCAGCATATCTATCTTTGCCCCACCAATTTGGCATGAGCTCCTTCAACGTGACAGTCTTCCGCTGTTCAAAGTCCTCCATAATCTCCATTTTTTCATTTTCTTCATTCAATTGATAAAAGAACTCTCTACACGCTCCACAAGGCATACCGCTTCCCGCGCCATAAGGTGCCTTGTCGCGGAATGCGATAAAGCGCTTCACCTTCGTCTGTCCGCTATTCACATACATATTAAGAGCGGCCACGCGTTCTGCGCACAAATTAAGAACCCCACTGCAGCTCTCAATGCAGAAACCCGTGAAAATTTCTCCGTTTTCAGCTTCTATTGCACATACAACATGATGTGCGTAAATGAATGGAGAAACTTCCTCCGGATGAAATTGTGCCTTTACCTTTTCATACATTGTATCCCAAATATCCATATATTCCTTTTCTCCTAAAATACCTGAATTTATCGCATAGGCCTTCCTATTTGAATATACTATAGTTTCATCATGATCTTTCCTGCCGAAAACTATTATCCGAATTAGATATCTATCTCACAGCCACAACTACCCCAACATCTAACTCGGCAACTCAACATAGTGACATCTATTAAGGCAACTCAACTCTCACACTTTTTGACCTGATCTGCCCTTGGATAAGTTACCGAGAAGCGTTCGTCCTGCCTGATGCTGAATTTGCCCGATTGCCTGAAAACCGCAGTATTACTGGACTTTCGCGACTATTTCCCCTCGACCCTTGACATCAATACGACAATCTCACATGTATCAAGACTACCCTTATGATAACCATGCATCAAAAAAGAGCCTTAACGTTCATTGCAGGAGAGAAACTGGCAAGGGGAATGTCGTATGATGATAAAAGTCTAAGGCACTACAAACTGGGATTTGGATTTTACTTAAAATTGTATTATTTTATTAGCTATATCTTCTACAAATCGCTTATCGTGTTCCACAAATATGAGTGTAGGCTTTGCTTCTTTTATAATTTCCTCAATCTGTATTCTTGATATTACATCTATATAATTCAGTGGTTCGTCCCAAACAAATATATGAGCTGGCTTTGAGAAACTTACAGCAATTAAAACTTTCTTTTTTTGTCCATCACTATAATTCTTCATATCCATTTCAAATAATTCTCTTGAAAAATCTAATTTTCTTAGAATTGTTTTACACAATGTTTCATCAACATCTTGCTTGTGAATATATTCATTTAGGCTACCTGTTAAATTAGATGTGTCTTGAGGAATATACGAGATTTTTAAATTACCTGCTAATTTTATCTCACCTGTATACTCGTGATTTATACCTAATAAAATTTTAATCAAGGTTGATTTTCCGCTACCATTACCCCCATATATAGCCACTATGTCGCCTTGCTTTATCTCGAAACTTACATTACTTAGGATCTGTCTTTCTCCATAGTATGCTGATAAATTGCTAACCGATATTAGGGGATTTTTGTGATGATGTAGCGGATGCAGTAATAGGCTTTCCTTTATTTCGATATCTTTTAGTAAACTCTGTTTTTCTTCTATTGCCTTGTTTTGTCTATTCTCCAAATTCTTAGATTTTTTCATCATCTTGGCTGATTGATGACCTATATGTCCTTTGTCTGGTTTTACACCTGATACTTTCACACCATTTTTAGTATTCTCAATTTTATCAGACCAAATTTGACTTTGTCTTGCAGACTCTTTTAATCGTTTAATATCTTTTCTTAATCTCTCATTTTGACTAATTTCAAATTGGTCTTTCATCACTTTGTTTTCATACCATGATGTAAAATTTCCCGATTGGACATCAATAGAATTCCTGTTAATAGAAATAACATGATTGATACAACCATCTAAAAAATCTCTATCATGAGATATAAGCAAAAATCCTTTTTTACTTTTCAGATATTCACTTACAATTTTTCTTCCGTCCATATCTAAATGGTTTGTTGGTTCATCAATAAGTAAAAAGCCATCTTCTCTTGTAAACAAAATAGCTAAAAGGATTTTTGTTTGTTCCCCTTTAGAAAGCGTTTCAAACTCTCTGTAAACAAGGTTCTCATCTACATTTAGCAAACTGAGTTCTCTAAATAACTTCCATTCTTCATCATCTGATATTAGTTCTTTATATAACTCAATTCCTAATTTTGAAGTATCGCTTATATTTGGTGGAAATTTAATAAATTCAACATCCTTGCTTATTTTACCTTGATAAGTTTCTTGATTTAAAAGTAACTTAAATAGAGTTGATTTACCGATTCCATTTCTTCCTATCAATCCCGTTTTCCAGTTTGTATCAAAGGAAAACGATACATTTTTAAATATGGGTTTTACATATCCATAATATGAGAAAGTGAGGTTTTCAATTTTAATTACTGACATAAAACGCCTCCCTAAATTATCATTTACCGCCCGGGTGCAAAGTGTGTGCACCTTTTAACGTTTAGTTTTTCATGTATTACTACGGTTATCACTGCTTTGCTTTTCAGTTATTTCAATTCTCGATTAGGTAATTTTCCAGTTCTCAAAGCGACAGTAACAAACTCAACCTCTTGCAAGCACTTCTCACAAAGTTCATAACCTTCATTAAAGTTCACTCTTGACCTAAATGTGCTAGCAATGAATTCGCATGGTGAGGTAATCCTTTCAACTACACCGCACCGTTCACACTCAGCATACACATTCCCATCCTTAATCGGAATAAACATTCCATGGTCTTTCTCATTTCCCATGACACTAACATCTTCGAAATCATCAAATTTTACATAGAGCATATACGACTCCCTCCTTCATTTTGGTATGTCTATATACGCTCTAATTCCAACTTATATCAAGTTTTATTGCTTCTTTTTTGATCTATATGTCTGCTACTTCGCAATAGCTTTCCCATTAAGACAGTGCACCATGTAATGCGCAAATCCATCGTTTTTACAATTTACCTTCTTCTTATCTGAAACCTCGGTGACACCATTCTCACAATCTACTTCAAGGCTTGCATCCTTGGTGATTGTTCCTTCTAAAATACTCATGCCATTTAACGTATCAAGCGTACAAACATGAGTTACTTCTACGTTTGTTGCTGAAGCCAACCCATTATAACATTTAAGAAAGACATCATCCGCCTTCAAATTAACAACTTCTACCTTGCCATTGTTCACTTCTACATAAAGCTTACCAATCTCAATATCCGTGATGAGCACTTGATTAGAATCAGATTCAACCTCACAAACTTCCACATCATGTGGCAAACTCACAACAATTTCAGGCATACCCTGAGTAAACCACCTCAGCCAATTCGAAGCTGAGACTTTTTTAGTTTGAATAAGCCTTATAACATTTTGCTCTTCCTCAACCCTCAATATATCTTGTTCACAGTTAACAAAGCTCACACCAAAGGTATCAGCACGTTTCACCGTTAAACGAACATCTTTCGTCTCTGCGATAAACTTCTTATTATCCATTCCTTAAGCACCTCCTCGTGCACATACTAATAATCAGGTTTCATTTTACCTTTTGAGCTATATTTTACCACTTCACAGCCTGGGTGCAAAGTGTGTGCACCTTTTAACGTTAACATCCTGTGCACTCAACCCTAGAGCGTCGACATCTTCCCTCAAACAGCCAAACTGCACTCAAAAATCACGAGAACCCAGCTTAAAGCCGCCGCACGCTAAACCTTTTAACGATAGCCCTCGCTAACCCCTGCTACACAAGGGCAAATTTGCACCCACCTATTAAGCCCTTGACATCAATACGACACTCTCGACGTGGATTGAGAAAACGGGTAGTATAGCTACACTTTTTGAGTGCACAGAATGGATATTGGGTGCACTTTTTAACGATAGGAAAAGCTATCGTTAAAAGGTTTAAGATTGGCTTAATAGCTTGATTTTAGCATAAAAACAAAAAAACAGCCTAGAGATGATTCCCCCTAGGCTGACTTTTGTAACATTTCAAACGCTCACATTCTTTTGGCTTTTACGATGCCCTTTCAATATCCACACTAATCTCTGATTTAAAAGTTATACTGAACCTGTCCTCATAAACTTTTATTTTCTTGATGTACTTTCTTACCAGCTTCTCGTCATACTCACTAATATCATGACGCTCACTTTTCAGAAAATCTTCCATTTCTCTGATTCGTCTTTTAGCATCTTCTTGACCTGCTTTTTCTATAAGAAGCTGCTGTTTCTTACCTTTAAGCTCATCAATCTCATCAGCTATTTTCGTGTAGTCTTTTTTAGCTTTAAGCAAGGTTAGCAGTATCGCCTGTTTGTCTGCAATTTTTTTATCAACCGTTTCAATCTCGTTTAAGTTATTGCCCGCGATAATTTCTCTAATACTGTTATTCAACGTATCCAATACTTCATCCGATATACTAAACACCTTGTTTATGGCTTTCACTATGGCAGATTGCAGTTCGTTCTCTTGTACTGTCGGAGCATCGCAAGCACTAGGACCGTTTTCCACTCTGGTGCAACAACGCCAGACAACAGAATGCACCCCTCGGTTGTTCCAAGCAATTCTTCTGTAAACATCCCCGCATTTAGAACAAACACACAGGCTGGATAGAGCGTACTTACTGGAATAAACTCTCCTTTTTTTATTCTCCTCACCGCTAAACATGTTGGCTCGTCTTAACATTTCTTCTTGAACTTTAAAGAAAATATCTCTTGGAATAATAGGCGCGTGGCTATCTTTTACATAATACTGTGGTTCTGTTCCATCATTTTTTATACGAACATGGTTGATAAAATCTGTCGTGATGGTTTTTTGTAAAAGAGCATCACCAATATATTTTTCGTTTTGCAAGATGCCTTTAATATTAGATAAATTCCATTTTAAATGCCCGGCACCGTTTTTAATACCGTCTTTTTCAAGGCCCTCCGCTATGTCTCTAAGGCTTGCTCCTTCTAAATATTCTCTATAAATTCTTCTTACGACTTTTGCTTCCTGTTCAAGAATTACAAGATTCCCTTCATCGTCTTTTGTGTATCCTAAAAACCAGTTATGGTTGATTTGCACTTTGCCTTCCTGGTAGCGAAACTTAAGTCCAAGCTTCACATTCTGAGAAAGCGACGCAGATTCCTGTTGAGCTAAAGAAGCCATGATAGTAAGCAATAGTTCTCCGCTTGCTTCCATGGTGTTGATGTTTTCTTTTTCAAAAATGATCGGAATGTTTTTGTCTTTCAACTGCCTAACAAACTTTAAACAGTCTATAGTGTTTCTCGCAAAACGGCTAATCGACTTAGTGATAACCATGTCTACTTTGCCACTCATGCAATCGTGGATCATGTCATTGAAACCGACACGTTTTTTCGTGCTAGTTCCTGAAATACCGTCATCAGCGTAAATGCCAGCAAACTCCCAGAGAGGATTTCTTGAAATATAATCCGTATAATGCTGAACTTGCGTGTCATAACTTGTTGCCTGTTCTTCACTGTCAGTACTAACACGACAATACGCTACTACTCTTAACCTCGGCTTATCTTCATGCTTATCTACCGTATTCCCCGCTATTTTTCTTGGTGGAATAATTATAACGTTGGCACTCATTTTACACCTCCTTGATTTGACTGTAAGCGTATGCTGCTTGCCGATAAGGATCATCATATTTCTTTTCTACCTTTTCTAACTGGTAGCTTGTAATAAGCCGAATTTCCTTTATTGGCTTAGGCTCTTTATAACGATGATTCCTGATAGCATTCTCATGCCTTATTTGTTGCACTTGTCTAAACATATCCTCATCGATAATCTGAGGATAAAACTCTGTTCCTAAATACAATTTCTTGCTAAGAATTTTGCCCGTGACTGGCCAATCCCTTTTTATACCTGATTTTTTAGCAGCTTGAGAAATATTTTTAAATTCAAGATAGAAACGAAAAAACTCTCTTACTTCTTGAGCTTTTACTTCATCTATAACCGCTTTACCGTCTACTATTCTGTAACCATATGGGATGCGTGCCATGTTTCTTTCACCTCTTCTTCTAATTCCAATCCGCATTTCAAAATAAAAAGAAATCTTGTTCTGCTTTTTACCACTATGCCGTCTACAAAATCCAGAAAATCCTCATCCTTAAACTCGCTAAATACTTCTGTGACGCTTACGAACCGTTGAAGTTTTTGCGCCTCGTTTAAGTGCGTTAAGTTACCGTTTAAACTGTTGGAAAGCTGAAGTTTTTCCTTAAGACAAGTATCTATTTCCGTTTTAAGCTGATTGCTTTCCAGATAGTAGGAATCCATCTCAATGTAGCCACCGGCTAAAAGCTTACTGAGTACTTGCTCTTGTTCTTGCAATTTAGCTATTTTTTCTTCGAGTTCGATAACCTTGTTCAAACCGTCTTTATTATTCACACCTCTCAAACTTTCTACGAGAGGAGTCAACATTTGAACGTATCCTGCTTTTAACTTGTTTAACATTTGCAGGAAGGAAATTTTAAGATAACTTTCCATAACAGACTTTTGTGAACAAGCATGAATATCTTCAAGATGCGTTATACAAACCCATATGCCATACGCCTTATTATGTTGATAAATTATTCGTCTTTTACACTTGCTTCCACACTCACCACAACGAATTTTAGCTGAAAACGCATAAAGCTTATTGTACTTACCACTACCACATACTATGTTATTTTCACTTCTTCTCCACGCGATAATCTCTTTTACAAGATTAAAAGTTTCATGACTGATGATAGCCTCGTGATGGTTTTCAATAACATACTGTTGTTTCTCGCCACAGTTTTTATGACGGTTAAAATTATCGTCTGTAAATGTCTTTTGAAAAATCACATCCCCTGTGTATGTTTTATTGTTCAAAATAGCATTCACGGTACTTGAAGTCCAACTTCCGCCCTTTTTAGTTGGAATCTTTTTATCGGTCAATACTCGTGCTATTGCTTCTCCACCCATGCCGGAAAGAGCCATGTTGAAAATTTCTTTTACTACCCTGGCTTGCTCGGGAACTATAATCATTTTCTTATTCTCGTTTTTATACCCATACGCAGGGCAAGAAATGACGAAGGTTCCGTTTTCGAACCGTTTTTGAATTGCCCACGTGTTGTTTTCCGAGATGGATCTTGACTCGCTTTGCGCAATAGAACTCAGGATAGAAAGCATAAGCTCTGAACTCATATGCTCGGTATCAATGTTTTCTTTCTCAAAATACAAATAAATACCGAGACCGGTAAGTTTTCTAACTATTTCAAGACAGTCAACCGTGTTTCTTGCAAGCCTACTAATAGACTTTGTAATAATCCTGTCTATCTGACCGCTCTGACAGTCTTTAAGCAGTTGTTTAAGACTTTCACGCTTATCGATTTTCGTGCCGCTAATACCCTCGTCAAAGTAAAGCCCCGCATACTCCCAGCAGGGATTAGACTTAATATAGTTTTCGTAATGCTCCTTCTGCACTTCTAAGCTGAGAAGCTGCTCATCACTATCACTAGAAACTCTCGCATACGCTGCAACCCGCGTCTTTTTCTCAAAGCCAGTTTTTCGCATTGTAGAGTCTATTTTTATTATTTCTTTCACTATTTCCCTCACTTTCAGCTAATACTATTCATCACTCTAAAAGCAGTGTTTATCAAGCTTTTAACCCAATAATTCCTTGTAAAACGGGTGAAATTTTTCCCTGTTAAGACGGCTTATTTTTTCTTTTTCTTGCTCGCTGATAAGTCCTTTTTTAAAGAGTGAAACGGTAAGTTTTTCGGCTATTTCAAAACGAAAATCCGCCTGCATACTCTCTTTTGTCCAAGCTCTCGCTTTAACATCCTTTAGCCCGTGAGCATCATTACTTATTTGCATGATGCTCACCTCCAAAACGATGTTCTATATAGCAGGCGTGGCAGCAGTATTTTCTGGTTTTATTACCGTAAGAGATAAAAGAATTTTTGCAGTTAAGACAAGCACACTCATAGTTTGCCTGTCTTTTTACCAACTGTGTATGCTTGTTCCACCACGTGTTTCTACACGCGTCAGAGCAGAAACGTTTAACTTTTCTTCCTGTGTTTTGCTTAATTGGTTTTGAACAAGATTCACATAATTCCGTCTGTGTTTTCATAGACTGGATTACGCCTAGACTATTACGTTTGCAGTAGCTTTTAATCGTATTAACGGAAACATCCATACGGTTTGCAATCTGCGTATAGCTAAGGCCTTCATCTCTTAGTAATTTGACTTGCTGTTTTTCTTTTATATTCATTTGCCTGTGCCTCCTTACATCACAGGCAAAGAAAAAACAGTGTTTTTTAACCTATTGACTTGACAATTTAACCTTAAAAAATAAAAAAAAAGCCCGAGGATTGCTCCAATGTAGGAACAAGCCTCGGGCTTTACATGTTTCAAACTGTTTTACAAGAGTTCGTTTACTCGTTTTTGTACCGTATCATAATCGTATCCGGCAGAAGTTAAACGCTGTTTACGCGTGCTACCGTTACCCCACGCGCCTCGGATTACTTCACGTGCAAGCTCATCAACCGACTTTCTACAGGCTTTAACACCGAGAAGCTCATTAACCTTATTTTGCACGCTCGCATAATCGTATCCGGCAGAAGTTAAACGCTGTTTACGCGTGCTGCCGTTACCCCACGCGCCGTTAATAACTTCTCGCGCCACCTCATCAATACTCGAGGTGCGCGCAGCTTGGTCAGAGCCGCCGTTTTTACACCCGTTTAATCCAGCGTTTTTAATAATGCTCGGATAATCCACGTAAGCATAATCCATGTCAACTCTGCCGGCTACTCCAGGCACACTGCCACTTGACGAGTATTGCCAAAGACCATACGAACCCTGATAATCACAGTGCGTGTTCCACTGTGCTATCCACAAAGCGTAACGGTTTCTAACATGAGATGACACAAGATTATTAGCAGTTGAAAGCGAAGTGTAAAAACCTGCATAATACCCGCAAGCTTCCAGCTTATTACAAAAGCTTGTAATCAGCGAATCGCAGAAAGCTCGCCCACGGTTAAGCTGGCTTTTCTCTTCTAAATCAAAGTAAACAGGATACTCAAAACTCTTACCTGAAAGCATGTTCACACAGCTTTGAGCTTCCTCAGCCGCCTCAAAACCAGAGTTTGCGTACGAATACCAGTAGGCTCCCACGTCAAGACCAGCTGTTTTTGCTTTACGATAGTTCTGTTCAAACCACTTGTCTTTGCATCCGATACCGTATCCTGATCGAATGATCACAAACTCGACGCCGGATGCTTTCACCGCGTTGAAATCAATGTCACCCTGCCATTCTGACACGTCTATTCCTTTTTTACTCATGAGTATTGTCCTTCCTGTTCTTGTCGTGTAATTGTTCTAAAACGTTTTTTAATTTCTCAGGCACGGGAAGCCCCAGGTGAGCCGCGTTTTCGGTTAAAGATAATCCTTCGTTAGATAGGTAGAAGAAAATTACTGCGGTTCTCATCACGTTTCCTTGCTTCAAAACATGAAAATCTATAATGTTTGCTATGCCAACAAGCATAAAAATGAGCACCTTTCTAAAAATGCCCTTAAAACCAATGCTGCTAGACAGTTTCTTATCCGTGACCGCACACATCACGCCTGTAATATAATCCGCAACCACAAATAAAACGAGCGCGAGGATCAGCCCGTCGCATCCGCCTAAAAAGTATCCCAGCCAGCCGCCTACCAGTGTGAAAGCTAGTTGAGCAATATTCCAAAATCCTCTCATAATTCTCCTTACAAGTTTTCCTAACATTTGCCAGTACTCTTATAAAAACAAAAAACAAAAAGTAGAAAGTAATAAAAAAAGGGCAGGCATGGTTTAAACCACACCTGCCCTAGCATTTCAACATTTCAACATTTCAGCATTTCAGCTTTTCAGTATTTCAACTGATATTATTTTTCAACACATGACTACTCCTTACCATCTTTTTCACCTTCCTCAACCATTCCACCTTTTACACTTTTCCCAGCCGCTTCATCTTTTTCAGTTTTTTCGGCTTTTTCGGCTTTTATTTTCAAAATCTCGTCGTTAAGTTCGCGTTCTCTAGAATTAAAATAGTCTTCTAACTGTTTCACATACGCTTCATATTCCATCGAGTTTTCCGCGATCACTGCCGAACGCATATCAGATAGTACGCTTGCAACAATGCCTTCTATCATGTAAGTAGGTATTGGTATTTGCTTATTCAACTCGACTATTTTTTCGTTTAACTCAGCCTTATATTTTTGCACAGCTACCGCGTAGCTAATTGTCGGTTTTACCACTACTCTCCTCCAATCTTTTTAGAATAATATCCAGCTTGTGGCTGATTTCGCATAAAATTTTCGTATTATCAACTACAGGCGTTGTAATACTTTCTGTCACGTCTTTTAAGCGCGTACCCTTATTAGCCACTATTTTGTTTGTGGGAATAATTAGTTTCTCCATAACAAATTCTCCTCCATTTCCATCCGGCTTCCGCTCACGTTCACTTCCACGCTTCACTCGCTTCCATCAACGCTTCCACCACGTTCACTTCCACGCTTCACTTCCGCGTTTTTTAATAGTATTTAACTTTCATGAGTATCCCGTTTTTAAACACCATGTGAGCGTTAGAACCCCATTTTGAAGCTTTCCCATCCTGGTTCATTTCAATAATCTGCACATAGTTAATATCCGCGTCTACTCCTGCACCGTCTTGCCAAACAGGATCTATAATCTTGTTACCGTGCATGTAAAAGTTACATCCAGCGTGAATACCATACTCTTTATAAATGCTTTGCGAACGTGAAAAACACAGCATAGTAGCGTATGTTTCTTCATCAGCTGATTTACGCTGCGCGAAAGCCATATACTTTCCGTCGCTAGTAAGATGAAAAACTAGACCCTTGTGAGAATTATCTTCTTCCCACTCGCCGGTTCCAACATAGCCAATATACACGCCGTTACGATAGAAGTTGTTCCCATTTTTATCAAAAACAGCTCTTTTATGATCCTCATCAACTTCACCATCGTAAAGCTCTATCTGCCCGGGTGTTATTTGCACGTATTTACTCGAATGGTTAAACCCGAGAAGGAAACTGTTATAGTTTTGCTGCATGAAACTACCAAAATCACCTTTTTTAACCATTGAAGATATGGAATCTTCTACTATGGTTAGTTTAGAAATAGCCTTATCAGCCGTGGATTTAGCAGCCTCAATATCTTTATCTTTAACTCTCAGCCAATCGAACGTTCTAAAACTACTTATACTGTCAGCGGAAACGTAATGCCACAGTTTGCTTGTTCCAGCTTTATACGGGTGTTCAGACTCAGGATAATTTTCACCTTCAACCTCAATAATGTTAATATCTTCAGGCAGTTTAGACACGTATCCTGAAATTTCTCCTGAATACTCTTTTTTAATGCTATCAATCTTAAAACCATAATTGTCAAACGGAGACCAGTTAGTTCTAAAATGTAGCCAAAACTCACTTGATGGAACAAACACTGTTGCGCCAGAAATTTTTTCAGCAGTTAAACCCGGTATAGCGTAAATTTTATCCTCATACTTGTAAAAAATGTCTACAAAATCGTCAAAAGCTGATTCCGTGTGCGACTTCTCATTAAATTTTACGGCTAAACTTTCCTGCTTAACAATAAGCCTGTAAGCGTAGCCGGTTGACGTGTCGTAGAAAAAATCACCAACATGCTGCATTTTTTCACTATCATTCAGCCACAAGCTCATAGGAGCGTTAAACTGGCTTGGAGTATACGAGCCGTAATAGTTACCGTTTTTCTGTTTAAGACTATGGTTAACGCTTTCAACACCAGCCTCAATCTTACCGTCTGTAACGTTCAGTTTCGTGTTGATTTCACTTATCGTGTAATAGTTTTCAAGCCGCCTACCAGTGTCTTTTATAGCCTCGTTTTTTGCTTTACTAATCTGCTTTTCTACCTGGGAAGTGTAAGAAACTGAAAGTTTTTCCGCGTCAATCGAATGTCCGATAATCCTGTCACCATACACCATGCCGTCAAGAGTCATCGCAGTACTGTAAGGGCCTGAAAAACCGTTATGGCTTCCAGCAATACCATTCATGTTAACCTGTAAAACTTTTGTAGCAGTGTTCTTATCAGGCGTATCCATGTAAAGGTCACGAACCCACATGCCTTTACTATCGTATTCGCTTATCTTATAGCCGCTTTGAGAATTACCCATTTGCGCTTTAATATTATCGATCGCAGCTTTAACACGCTCGTTGTCTATTTTTCTAGTTTCAACCGCTTCTTCTTTTAACGTTTGAACAGCATGCGACACGTTTTGCACATACCCTTTAGAAATCCTGCTCGCAAGCACGATTCTCATTTCGCCTGGTTTTTGAATCGGTATAGTCTTTTTTACTACAGGAAACACTCGGTCCATGCCAAATTGTGGAGCGAGGCAACGAACCCTATCCCCACACTTAATCGTCGCATAATGTAAACCTAACTCGGATAAGTCAACCGCGCTAAGGCTTATTTCTACATGCTCAAACTGGTTATCCTGTAACCATTTAGTAGCTTTGCGCATAAGATTAGTTGGGACTGTCACATTATTAAAATTAATAACTTTACAAACCCAGCCGAATGTTTTTTGCGCTTCGCGAGATACTATATAGTTTTTTCCATTGTTTATTGAAGTAATATCAACATGCTTTTTAAGAACCTCGTTTTCACTATTCTCGTTTTCCAACTCTTTGCCGAGAGGAATAACCGCTGTAGTAACATCCTCTGCTGAAAGGTTTTCCGCGTATTCAAGCAGGTTTAAACCGAAACTAATATGCTGGCTTGTAGTTTTACCTATTTCTTCTAAACGTAGGTAGTCTAAGTAAAGTTTCCCGTCTTCTTTTCTAAGACGTAAATATCCGCCAAGTTTTTCAACCATTTTTCCCATGATCGCTTCAAGCGTGGTTTCAAAATTAGTAAACCTGTAGAGTGAATCATTCGAGTCAGATACTGTGACGAAACCAATTCTTATTTTCTTATAATCATCTACCTGACTGTTATGAGCTTGTAAAAGTTTTTCTAAAAGCTGGTAGGAACTCTGATCATGGTATTCTTTCTGAGGTTGAATACTATCAGCTAAGTAAGTTAACAACCCTACGCAAGTTACTTTCTTACTACCATGCAAGTCTTTTACTTGTTCTCTAACCTCGCCGAAGAAAATCTCCTCATCGTCACGCCACACGCTTACTATTGATTTCCGGTTTTTAATAAGCTCATAGCAAGGGTTTTGACTAGGGCAAGTAAACGTTAACGTTCCTGCAGTATTAAGCTCCAAATTTAACGTGATATCATCAAGTACCGCTTTATCATCATTCGGATAGTAAATCGTATTACCGTCAAGCATGATCCTGTACACTCACAACCACCCCCTTTTATAGGAAATATTTACCATCCCGTTTCCAACGAATGTTAAGCGCATGTTTATTTTTGAACGAAGCTGTGGGAAACGGTTAACACCTGTTTTAATCTCATAGTTTTTACCATTAGAATCCAGTAGCATACTGTTAGACGACAGGTTGTTAAATTCTGGAATCAGTGTCATGTCAAAATCGTGAACGAGTGTTATTTCACGCTTATCATCTACTTGCACACCCCATATTGTGTGAACCCCATCCGAATCATCTACACTATACTTATATGGTTGCAGCTTATAGTTGAGTGTGAGAGTTGAATAGTTTTTATCCGATTTAAAACCACTAACCCACATTCGACCCTGATAGTAGAACAATGGTTCATCATCAAGAGACAGTTTCACACTCTTGCCGTGGATTAACGTTTTAACCCTATGGCATGTTTCACTCCACTTGTTTTTGTTTGCGACAATGAATTCAAAACAGCCTTCACGCATCTCGTATAACACTTCACCGGCAAGACTTTCACTAATATCAATACTTTCCTGCCTGCCTGGTATTTGCAAATACTCTAATTTAGGTTCTGGAAGTTGAATGCGTGGACGGCTTGTAGCAACCAGCCCTAGATCGTTAAAACTATGCAACCCGTTTATTAGCATCCCATACACTTTTACCACCCCCTTGCTTTTCTTGTTTGAAGCTTAAAAAGCTCACTGTCCATCCTGTGCGCGATACCACCCACTAGTTCGCCAGTGTCGAGCACAATACTCTGGTTGGAAAACTGTGGGAAATACGCGTCCATAATCGCTAGAATCTGGTTCATAACACTAAGCATTTGCGTGTTCGCTCCAGTGGTCATGTTTTCTAAACTATTCAACCCCATAATCACTTCCGGACCTTTTTCACCGCCGCCAAGCATACGCCCGTTTTTCTCACCGAAAATAGTCGCCCCGTTTAACAGCATTGGCTTGTTCATTGCTTTCTTATACCAGTCGATAGCAAGATACGGTACAGACGGTGGCGTAAGAGAGAATTGTCCTTTAATACTAAAATGAGGCAGTTTAATATGAGGAAGACTAAGTTTTATGCCAGAGAAAAACCCTGTTATAGCGTCGATTACTGCTTTAACCTTGTTTTTCGCCGCTTCAATCGGAGTGATGATAGCGTTTTTAATACCATTCCAAATTGACACAACCGTGTTTTTAATACCGTTAAACACAGACTTAACCATGTTTGCTACTGAATTAAACACTGTTGAAATGCTTGTTTTAATACCGTTTACCACGCTCATGATCGCAGTTTTAATACCATTCCAAACACTTGTTGCAGTGTTTTTAATACCGTTTAAAACGTTAGTGAAAAACGATACGATACTATTCCAAACATTCATGAAAAAGTTTTTCACACTCGACCACAGTTTGTTCCAACTAGTGCCAAAGAAAGACAAAAACACGTTAAAAACATTTTTTAACGTGTTAAATACCGTTATGAACGTGTTTTTAACCGCGTTCCAAACAGCAGTAAAAATTTCTTTTACACCATTCCAAAGCTGAGACCAGTTACCGGTAAACAAGCCTATAAAAACGTCTAAAACGCCTGTGATTAAATCAAGAACAGTTTTGAAACTAGTAAAACTTAAATTTAAAGCGCCTTCAAACAGTGGAGCTAGAATAGCACACAAACCATTCCACACTGTTTTAAGCCCTTCAACAATACTCGTAAAATCAATACCAAGTCTTGACAGTTTTTCTTTAACACCATTAACAAAACCGGTGAAAGTTTCCTTGATTTTCTCCCAAACAGCAATAACACTGTTTCTAAACTCTTCGTTAGTGTTCCATAAGGTTACAAAAGCTGCTACCAGAACACCAATAACCGCAACAACCGCGAGTATTGGCGCAGATACTCCACCTAAAACAGCGCCTAACCCTTCAAGAATACTAGAGCCGGAAGTAAAACTTGCGAACATTTTACCTATAAACAAAGCTAGTTTAGAAAACCCTTGTATAGCAACACCTATTTTAGAAATACACGTTCCAAGAACCACTAAAAAAGGGCCGACTGCCGCAGCAATCAGCCCAAGTGTCACTATAAGTTTTTGGCTTTCTGGAGAAAGCTGTTTAAATTTAGAAAGCCATGCTGATATTTTCTGCATTAAAGGTGTTATGACGGGAAGTAAAACATTACCAATAGTCGCAGCAATATTCTGCAACTCTGTTTTTAGAATCTTCATAGAACCCGAAGCGCCCGCAGCTTCACGCCCAGCCTGCCCTTGAGCGTCAGCAGTCTGCTCCATAATAAGAGCCAAAGTAGCAGCCTGTTTCGCTTGCAAGCTCATCGCGCCTCTACCATCATGCAAACCCATGGCAAGAGCTTTAGCTTTAATAGTCGCCTCGTTAACACCCATACCATAATTGTCAAGCATCGCATTATTACCTTTAAGCGCGCCTGTTAAAGCAAGAACAGCAGACTCGGTTGTTCCACCAAACATAGCAGACAAGTCGCCTGCAAGAGCAACCAGCTTCTGACTCATCTCGGCTGCTTCAGCATCACTTTTCCCACCAATATTTTTCAACATCGCGCCCATAGTATTCGCATACTCTAAAGCTTGACCTTGAGCAATACCATAATAGGATTTCAAACTTCCTGACCATTTAAGCATCTTGTTAGCAGACTTACCGTAAATCTGCTCTGTCGCACCCATAGCATCCTGTAAGTCTGCTGCAGCAGTAAAACCAGCAGTACCAATAGCAGCAATCGGCAGCGTAACTTTCGTGCTTAAACTTTGACCAAGAGATGACATACCATCTCCTAGTTTCTTTATCTTTTTGCTCGTACTATCAAACTGGCTACTAAGCTTGGTTAAACTAACACTACCTACCTGTTTTAATTTTTCTTTTAAACTATCAAGATTATTTTCTGTTTCAACAATCTCACGCTGCAACGCATCATACTTGTCTCTGCCAAGCTCCCCGTTTTCCAACTGTACTTTAGCCTGCTTATCCGCCTGTTTCAAAACGTTAAGCTTATTAGACGTTTCTTGGATTTCTTTCTGCAAAAAAGCCTGCTTTTGGCTTAAAAGCTGCGTGCTAGTCGGATCAAGTTTCAAAAGCCTATTAACATCACGAAGCGACTGCTCGGTTGAGCGAATAGTCGAATTCACCTGTTGTAAAGACTTATCTAAGCCTGTAGTATCCCCACCAATTTCAACAGTAATACCTTTAATCCTGTTTGCCATAACTTCACCTCCTTCCTAAAAATAGGCATGAAAAAAGCACCTACTATTTAGTAAGTGCTAGAAATAATCTTCCATGATTAATTTATCAGTAAATCAATCTATTCAAGTTCTTTAGTTCTATTTCATTTATATTTATGTTCGTATAGCCGTCTTTCAATAATTCTACTCGTACAGATCTAAATAAATCCTCACATACATCTGGACGATTTAATGTTTTTAATCGATCATCATAATGTACTGTAGTTGTCAGAAATAACTTATCACAATCTATTCTAGTTGGTCGCGTAAATGGATTCCTAGATATATCTGGCTGCTCATCATGATAATGAACCATTGGGTTTCTAATAAGCATATAAGGTTTTAGTGTTTGACATTTAATATACTCATACACTGTACCCGAATGTTTATTACAAATATACATATGTGAAGCCACAGCCATCCCATCCGATATAGACGGATAAGGCACTTTCATCCTCACAACATCTTTTTCGTTAATCAATCAGAAGCCTCCCTTCTTCGTCAATATCGACGAATACTGGATTATGGAGTTCTTCATTTTCCGCAAGAGTAAGCATCATATCGAAATGTTTCTCCGTAAGTAATTCCGAATCAGATTTTGAAAATACAAAGTATTTTTTATCTAAATTTATAATTTTTGAGTTTTCTACCATATTTGTTGAATACATTGCATCTAATGCATCGATCAGTTTTTTATCATTATAATTGAAGTCCGATTCATCTAAATCTACTTGATACTCACCAGACACAATGCGATTTTCTTTTGATTTCCAAAGATTCATCTGATGTGTAAGATCAGATAATTCCTTTTCCGTCATAGTACCAACTATAAAAGCGCATTTTTCAGCCCTTTTAACATTAATAGCTTCAACATTTTTATCATACGCATTCTGAGCCGCCACATTAAAGCTTGCTCTTTCCTTAGTATAATCTCCCCAAACATTACTAAATACCGGACCTTTTTTATACCCTCTTAAATGACTAAAATCAGGTGTTTCTCCAGATACTTTCGTAAAGGCTTCATAAAACAGCAAAAATTTTTGCAACTTTAAAGGGGTCTCATATGATGTATTGTCATTATTCTTTAGCCAACCACTTAAATATAGTTTTCTTTCATTTGAATAAATCATATTCATACTCCTTTCGTAAATCTTTTCATTTTACATCAATCTGATATTAATGTAAATATATTTTCCCATTTTTTGTGCTTATTACTATATTTATCATTATCATACCAAAAATACTCAAGTCTTTAAATTAGAACTTATCAAATTCTGTTTGGCTTGCGAGCTTATCGTATTTCACATTATCGTTTGCTTTCTCCGTCCACATGTCTAAAATCATGCCGATGGTTAAAAGATCCAGTTCGCAAATACTAATCCCGATTTCGGTGCATCTAAGAAGAAACAACGCGGTTGTCATTTGCCGTGTTGTTGCTTTAAATTTTTTTTAGATTTTACTTCAGTTTCCAAGTTTGCTCCCCAAAGTTCTAGAATTTCAGGAAGAATCTCGTAGATAGAAAACATTTCAAACTCGTCAAGCCACTCATCAATACTTGCTGGAATACTATTATCCGCGTGATAAGCCATGATATAGGCTACGTTTTCAAAAATTTCAAGATCTGCTATTTCAAAAACACCCTCGTTGTTTTTGAAAGACTGCTCTAATTTTGATAGGTCTTTGAAAATATCACGCTTGAATTTAATACGATACAGTCTTGGAATAGTGGCGGAAGAACGAAACTTCACGTCTTTACCATTTACTTTTACTGTTTTTTCTAACACGTTTACCCCCTTTAAAACTTATTTGATTTCCGTGTTAACTTGCGGAACGTACACGCTCTTATACCATTTCTCATAGGTTTCTTTTGAAGTAGTGTCACCGCTACGGGATTTCACTAAACCATCTTCTCTAGGATCAGCCGTGAGCGATAAAGTTTCCGTACCCGGTTCTATAGTGTCTTCCTTAGTTTCTGACTCGATAGACGGTCGTGTTGCTGAACAGTTATATAAAACGTGTCTGATCGCGTTCACGTCACCATCAAACTCAAACAGGAGCGCGAATTTTTCTGTTTCGCTAATCTTCGCGTTTTCAACCAGCACACCGTTTTTATCTAGTTCTTCTCTTAGTATTTCCGTTCTAAACCATTCAGGTATAAGAGCAATTTCCAAGTCGCCACTGTAACCGTTGTTAGCAGTCGACCTGAAGTAAACAATCCCGTCAGCGTAAAACGGTGAGGATTCACCCTCAGCCTCAAGGCTTATACTCACCGCCCCCGGAATAGGCTTAGGCTCATCGTAGGAGAAACCACTCGAATCTTTTTTAAGTTTTGCCGCGTACACGTTTTTAAGATTGTATTTAACCTTGTTTCCCATTTATTGTTACCTCCATTTCAAAAATGTAGAGTGTTTCATAAAGCTGTTCCGACTCTATGAATGTTTCTGTTTTGTTATAAAAAATGCCGTGCCTGTCAAGCACGGCCTCAACTTGTTCTTCCAGTACGGGGTTCTTATAGTCTGCGTATAGTTCAATATGAACTTCGTTTGCTTTAAAATACGTTTTCCCGTCTGCAGAAAAATTACTGCTCGCAGGCGTAAGAAACAGGAGGAAAGGCGGATTAGGGGATTCTCCTTCAGCAAAATGATGGTATGCGAAAGGAAAACCTATCTCCCTCATAATGTTTAAAAGATTACCCATTTTTAACCGCCTCCTCTATTTCTTTTTCAAAACTTCGTACTGCTTTACTTTCAGCCTCAGCAATGTGTGCTCTTGCTTCCACGCGTCCGCCGCCTCGTTTAGCATGACCGTACTCTAACAAGTGTGTAAGCTGATACTTGTTTCTAGAATGCACTACGAGAACTAGCCTGCTGCCTGTTTCGTTTAATGTTTTAACCGCCCAACTTTTCGCATACGCTCCAGTTCGTTTAGGAGCTGTCATGTTAATTTCTTCTTTTGCTGTTTTACCAGCGTTTTTTACTGCTTCTTTTACTTTCCCGGTTGTAACTTTCGCGTAAGTTTTAAGCTCTCTAATAACTTCTTTAGAGAGGCTGCCAATACTTACTTTGCTCACTTTTTACACCTCTTACAGTGAAGTTTCAGGCTTTTCTTCTTATAATTCATGTGGTCAACACCTAAAATCTCATAAACCGTATCACGGAAAATAATCCTGTAACCAATAGATGAGACTACGGCTGTTTCTTTCGAATAGCGGATAGTAAAATCTATTTTTGACTCATCCCACACGTTTCCTGCCGAAGTCTGCTCCATTGGGCTTTCAGCACTTACCGTCGCGTAACACTCGTAATATTTACTCCACTTAATCTTATGGTTGCCGATATTATCAATTTCAACACTGTTTTTAAGCAGCGTAATACGCTCGTTTAATAAACTTATTCTCATTTAAAACCCCGTTTTTCTAACAGTAAAAAGCATCGAACGTAAGGTAAGCATAAGCGCGTGGTGGTCGGCTTCTTCCCTATGCTCATACAAGTAGCCTGTAGCGTATAAGACTGCGAGCCGATACTCGTCAAAGTTTTCACTAATCAAACTAGTATCGTTTTTACGAGCTACTCCCTGGCAGAGTTTTTCAGCAGAACGAATAAGGGTGTTGATAAGCTCATCATCTTCTCGACTATCCACCCTAAGATAGTTTTTTGCTTCCTCGACTGTAACTATCATCAACACCCCTCCTTAACTTTTAGCCGTCTTTTAAGCTGCTACGCTTGTTTTAACAGGCAGAATCTGTACTGCTTCTTTAAGCACGAGTTTGCCGTCTACACGCTCTTTAGCGACGAAACCTATCATGCCGTTTCCAGCGAAAAGCTCGGTAAGCTCTTTAAACGAGCGTGAACCACGGTCGCCAATGTTGTAGTACGAGTAGTCGCCAAAAGCCACCATGTTTTCAGGCGCGTAAGCAGACGTGTATACCGGGTATCCGAGAATCCTGTTCGGCTCATCATCCTGGTATGAAGGCTGCCAAACGTACGCGCCGTTATTGTCTTTAAGTTTTCGTATGCTCGCGACTGTTTTATCGTTCATAATAAAACTCGCGTTTTTACGGTATGGTCGCCTCAAAGCGTGAATAAGATCAATCAGATCATCAGTTTTAATACTGGTAGTTTCTTTAAGGAACGTGCCGCCGTCTTTCTTGTTGAAAATACCAGTCGGTTTTCCAACGCCATCCCCGTTAAGAAAAGCGTCTTCCTCAGCGTTAGCCAACGCCATGCCGAAGGATGTGAGAAGATGATTCTCGAGATTAAACGCATTATCATACAAGAGTTCTTCAGTAACTTTTACCGCAACGTGAAGCTTATGAGCGTCAAGCAGGATTTGAGCAAACTTGGAATCCCCAAAGTTAAGGCTTGCGCCTTCTTCAATCCAAGCCGCTGCAGGATCACTCATCGCAACATTAATCTTATGCTCTCCACTAGTGGTAATCGTGGTAGCAAGAGAGCGAATAATGTTTTCTTCTTTCAACGTTTCAATCAGACGATTATCGTATTCTTCCGGCACAAGATACCCGCCGTCAGCGTCCACGCCTTCCTGCAACACGTTATCGACTCGTTTAAAATTACTTCTAAGAGCTGTAAGCATCGCCTGCTTATACTCGTCACGCGCACGACCTTGCTTTTCAGAGTTCACACCTGTTTTCATAGGTTTTGCAACAATCGCCTCAGATGTTGGTTTTGAAAGCTCCTTATCCATTACTTCCATCTGCTCCAAGCGATCAATTTCCATACTGTAAGCTTTCACTTTCGCTTCCATCTCATCATAGGTTTTCGCGTCTTCTTCTGAAATAAGCCCGTCCTTGTCACGTTTAGACTCAAGGAAAGCTTTTGCACCCTGCCAGGCCTTGTTACGTTTCTCAACCATGTTTGAAATAGTGTTCATCATGTTTACCTCCAATTTTTGATTAAAAAAAGACGATCCATAAGATCGTCTGCACTAATATTGTTTGTTTCCTTACCGCTTATCCGGCAGGCTTTAGATATTTTTTCCAGTAGCGTGTTTTGCACGCTTAATTTTGAATACAATGTTGAAACCTGTGGTATGCCAATATCAGCGGTTTCACCTCTAGTTAAAACACCGTCCGCGAACCCGAGTTCTACCGCCTTGTTAGCATCCATCCATGTTTCCGAATCCATTAAATGCGAGATTTTCACACGGTTAAGGCCTGTTTTAATCTCGTAAGCGTTAATAATGGACTCTTTTACCTCATCAAGCATTGATATTGCTTTTTCCATTTCGTTTCTGTTGCCAAAAGCAACAGTCATAGGATTATGAATCATAAGCATTGACACCGGGCTCATATAAACCTTTGTCCCGGCCATCGCAATAACCGAGGCCGCCGACGCCGCAATACCATCAATCTTTACCGTCACACAACCCTTGTAATCCATGAGCATGTTATAGATTTGTGCCGCAGCCACACAATCCCCGCCAGGCGAGTTAATCCACACGGTAATATTCCCACTACCGGCGTTTAACTCGTCTTTAAAAAGTTGTGGTGTAATATCATCATCAAACCATGATTCTTCAGCAATCGTACCGTTAAGAAACAGTGTCCTCTCAAAAATCTCATTATTCTCATTAGTCTCATTGTTTTCCTTTTGGTTTTTCCACTGCCAAAACTTCCTCATTACCTTTTTCCTCCTCTCTTATATAAAGAAGCGACCAAGATTTTCTTGGTCGCTTCATGTTCGTATAACACTCATATAATACCTAAAGAACTAGCTTTACAGTTAGATAATCCACCTTACTTGTATGCTCTTCCATTTAAGGAAACTAGAGAATCAAATAATTGTGTTTCATCTAGAATACTCTCAGTTGGAGTTCTTTCCGTTATTGCAAGTTCTTTATACTTACTAGTAATTCCCTTAACAGCTTCTAATATCGATGGTTTAGAAACTTTGGAATCACTTTTCCTATACTCTTTAATTAAATCAGAAACTGCAAAAATCCCTAATTCCTTAAATTTCTGAGTTCGGTCATGATCATTCAAAGTTTCATTATTACTGATTCTTTCAACATTAAACCTTGTATTGTTTACTTTTTCGTCATAAGCCATCCTAAACTCTAACGAATTTTTCCAACCATAGTCAGAATTGTAAACAAACTTTTCGCCAGTTATGTCTTCAATAGCCATAGCTAGAATATATTCATAGCATCCAGCATCTCTACTATCATAAATAGCATCGTAAAGAGGTTTAATTGCCTTCAGTCCCAGTTTCAATATTCTTTGATAGTTTTTAGAATTCCTAATAAACTTTCCTGGATGTGCCTGCATAGCCACTTGTGGATTAGTCTTCGTCTCAGTTTCTAATTCCACCATCAACTTATTCATGGATCCCTTTATATCATCTAACGTTTCAGCATAAGCTACGTTTACTGGCATCAATTTATTAGCTATATTCCCACTATTCTTTGATGCTGGATTATTTCCAATAATAAAAATTCCAGTAAATACAAATAGAACCAATAAAAGTAAAGTTCCTAGCGAAATATACATTTTTTTCTTAGACATAGTATTACACCTCCTAGAATTCTAATTCGCAGTGTATTTGTGCTGCAAAGAACCATAAACAGAATTAGGGTAATAAGGATCATGACTACCATGGTTAAACAGCTCCAATTGTCCCCATTTAGCACGGCACCACTTAAGACCAGTAACTTTTGCAAAATGAACAATTTTATCAGGAGAATGACCATACGCTAGAATAAATGGATCATATTTATAAGGTCTATAACCTTTCTTTGCCAGATAATTATCCAATTGCGCTTTAGTAGCAGCATCATCACCAAAGTCACTAGGCCATTCGTACGTCATACTACCAGTTGCAAATCCTAGACAATTATATGCTGGCGTAGCCTTATCGCTATAAAACCATGTCCATGAAATACTATCATAAAACGATTTTGGTTGAGATAAAGTATACGCATAAGCAACAGAATTGGATGTGAAAAACAACATTCCAACAACCATTACATAAGTGGTTATTGCTGATAACATCTTTCTTTTTCTAATCATTTGTAAGCACCTCCTTAAAAACAACATCTTTAACTAAGATTGAGATTAATCAGCTTTTATCTCGAATGATCACTATTCTTGTACATTTTATGATTTTTTTATAATGTCACATAAATTATTCCATCCTTTCTGCTATTATTAATTTGTTGTATACTCTCATAGTGTAGGATATTATCTTAGTTAAGTATCCATAGAGATTAAATTCTATTTTTCGCTTAACGTTAAGATAATTCGTTATGTCTTCGTTGCCTAAATGATTCATCCACTGTATAAACAGTTATACTATAATAATATTAATATAACATGTTATATTAATATTATCAAGACACAAATTCATCTTAATCACCTAACTTATTTCTACCAATTACAGTGAACGCTCCAGCACGGTTAAGCGGGAGCATGTTACCGTTAATCAAATACAAGTCGCCACCCTCACTTGAGGGAATCTTATCCAAGTTTTCTAACTGTCTAATATCGTTCGCGCTCATCCAACCGTTTTGACGAGCGGTAGCATAACCATTCATACGACTCTGATAGTCTCCTCGAAGAAGACCATCCACGTTAAACTTCACATAATAAGTTTCTTTCTCCTTATCAGTAAAAAGCCGCCTCGTAATAGACTGTTCAAAACGCGCCACCCAAGGATCCAGCGTGTATTTAACAAACTCCAACGACTGCTGCTCAATATTAGAAAAACTCGACTTTTCTAAATCACCAACCATGTGTGGTGGGACTCTAAAAATACGAGCAATCTCGTTAATCTGAAACTTACGAGTTTCAAGAAACTGTGCTTCGTTAGGCGAAATAGAAATAGGCGTATACTTCATGCCTTCCTCTAAAATCGCTATCTTATGCGAGTTAGAACCCGAGAACCCCTTATTCCAACTATCCCTCATACCAGACGGATCTTTTACTGTTCCGGGGTATTCCAAGATTCCACTTGGTGTAGCACCGTTAGCGAAAAACGATGCACCATACTCTTCCGTAGCTATCGCCATACCGATAGCGTTTTTTGCCATCGCAATAGGCGAATAGCCAACAAGACCGTCAAAACCAAGACCGGGAATATGAAGCACGTCAAAAGGTTTAAGTTTCACACTCGTTTCTTTACCCGCTAAAACATCACTATCATTTAACGTATACTCGTAAAAAATTTGACCACTCTCATCCCGGTCAACTCTCATACGATCAGGCATTAAAGGGTATAAGCCTAAAACCTCACCTTTACCGTTTCGAATAATCTGCGCGTAAGCATTACCCCATAACAATAGATGCGTCATCAAAGTTTCTCTAAACACAAAGCTTGTCATTTCAAGATTCGGCTCATCATGAAGCACCTTATACAAAGGATGTTTAACCGCTTTAGCCGTACCCGTACTCGTCCGCTCATACACGTGAAGCGGCAGACTAGCCACCGCCTCAGACAGGATACGCACACACGAGTAAACTGCCGTCATCTGCATCGCCGAACGCTCATTCACCCTCTTACCCGACGAGGACGTACCCATTAAGAAACGATAACCACCGCCTAACATCCTGTTTTCAGGCTTATCTCTTGATTTAAATAGTCTGCTAAAAATGTTCATTGTCACCTCCTACATAAACAAAATCCCGCGATTGTCATACACGCTTTGAGTGTTCGCGTTACCGCATCTGATAGCACGGTCAAGCGCCATAATGGTGGCTATAGCACCATCGATTTTCTCGGTTGATTTTTCCTTATCGCATTTAATGTTTCCTGCAGGATCAGTGCGGATGAAAATGTTATCCATGTTCCAGCGAAGCACCGGATGCCCTGCGTGTGCGATTTTCTGCTCGAGCACAAGCTTCATAAGCTCCTTGGTAGGCGGACTCATATCCTTGAACCCTTGTCCGAACGGAACCACGGTAAACCCCATGTTTTCAAGGTTTTGCACCATTTGCACCGCACCCCAACGGTCGAAAGCAATCTCACGAATATTGAAACGTTCACCTAAAGTTTCGATGAATTTTTCAATAAACCCATAGTGAACAACGTTTCCTTCCGTAGTCTTAATAAACCCTTGTTTTTCCCACACGTCATAAGGCACATGATCTCGTTTCACGCGCAAACTCAAGGTTTCTTCAGGCACCCAAAAATATGGTAGGATACGAAACTTATCCGACTCATCTAAAGGCGGAAACACAAGCGAAAAAGCCGTAAGATCAGTGGTGCTTGAAAGGTCAAGACCCCCATAGC
This sequence comes from Bifidobacterium sp. UMB1197, assembly GCF_030217745.1. Taxonomy (NCBI): domain Bacteria; kingdom Bacillati; phylum Actinomycetota; class Actinomycetes; order Bifidobacteriales; family Bifidobacteriaceae; genus Bifidobacterium; species Bifidobacterium sp. UMB1197. The sequence goes on from NZ_JASOOL010000005.1 coordinate 53,079, forward strand.
AAACCCTGCCCTCGAGTTCTTCCTCATTCACCTGAAAACCGCAAGCATCCCATTTTTCCATCGGCATCCAACGAATAGACTGTTTCACCCACTGGTTAAGACGAAGCTGACGGAAAGCATTCTCTTCACCAGGATTCTGGCGAGCTGACTCGAAAGCAGCCTTAACTTTCTCCATTTGAACCGTCACCCCAAGAGAAGGATTAGCTTTCTTCCACACCTTAGGATCCGTCCAATCATCCGAATCTTTTGCACCATAAATCACGGGATAAAAAGTTGGATCAATTTTCCTACCCTCGAGAATATCCACTGCTTTCTGATGCGTCTCATAGCAGATAGAATGCGTATCCGTACCAGCCGTGGTAATCAGAAAATATAGTGGCTGCATGCGAGCATCCCCGGAGCCTTTAGTCATCACGTCAAAAAGTTTACGGTTAGGCTGCGTGTGAAGCTCATCAAACACAACACCGTGAATGTTAAACCCGTGTTTAGAGTACGCTTCAGCCGACAACACTTGGTAGAAACTGTTAGTTGGTAGGAAAATAATACGTTTTTGCGAAGCTAAAATTTTAACCCTACGATTAAGAGCCGGACACATTCTAACCATGTCCGCCGCCACATCAAACACGATCGTTGCCTGCTGACGGTCCGCCGCACAACCATAAACTTCCGCTCGCTCCTCATTATCCCCACAGCACAAAAGCAGTGCCACTGCAGCGGCAAGCTCACTTTTACCCATTTTCTTAGGTATTTCAATATACGCGGTATTAAACTGACGGTAACCATTCGGTTTCACCACGCCAAACAAGTCCCTAATAATCTGTTCCTGCCAGGCTAGGAGCTTAAAAGGCTTACCCGCCCACGTGCCTTTCGTGTGTGTTAAACATTCGATAAAACTCACGGCATAATCCGCAAGCTCTTTACTATAGGTTGAATCTTCTTTTTTAAACTTAGTAACCTCGTATTTTTCCAACTTAAGCTCCTCCTTTCTTTAGGCATAAAAAAAGACGCTTACTTGCGTCCACATCATTTCTTATCTTTCCTACGAGAAACAGGGCCTAAAAGCCCTGCTACTTTTAACTAAACTTAAAGTTTTTAGTTTCTTGCGTCTAGGATCATTTCTAAAGCCTCGTTTGCAATCTTGCTTGTTGGCATCATGTCCCAGCCTCTATCGTAGTTTGCGATAACCTTGTTATTGTTTTTCAAAGTGAGCTTGGAAATTCTTCCCTGGTTAATCCCGTATCGCTTGGCTCTTCAAAAACCTTCATGCTGTAGTTTACAACCTGATTTTCTACTTTAAGCGTATCTTGTTCCCACATGGTTTTGCTCCTTTTTCTGTGTTTTTTGTTAGTACTATATATCACTCTAAAAGCGCATAATAGCAAGCCGTAAACGAGAAAAAATCGCGGATAATTCCACGATTTTTCTCCAGCCTTCCAACCCTATGGCTGACTATCCCCCCTTTCTTTTATCTTCTTGCTTGTTGAATCGCTTGATAGGCTTTTTGAATATCTTTGTCCAATGTTTCAGCATCCGCAAACAGTTCAAACTCTGTATCGTTTAGTTTTCCTTCGCTTACCTTCCAAAGCTCCTCGTGGGCTTTCATGGCGCAGGTTTTTGCTGTTTGCGCAATGTCGAGCATGCTGATAGCCGAACTAATTTTTCCTTCTTCAGCTTTTTTGATTGCGTTTAGTGTGTAGCGTCTGCATGTTTTAACTTCGTTTGTAAGGTTTTGTAAGATTTCTTTTTTCACAGGTTTTCTCCTTTGCGCACGTGTTTTTGCTGATACTATATATCACTCTAAAAGCGCAGAATAGCAAGCTTTTAAGCCAAGAAACACCGGGTATTTACACGTTTTTTCCCCACCAGTTTTAGCTAATTTTTTTACTCTTAAAAACCGTTAAAATGTTTCTAAAATCATGCGGAAATAATCATCACCCAAAAATCATCTACTACAGTCAAACATGCTTTTATAAAAACCTCGTTCTCTTGCTCTAAATTCGCGAAAATTTCTTCAACCAAAGAGCCTGTAGGACAGTCTTCACTCAACTCGTACGCCTGGTCTTCACTCGCATACAGCATTACGCTCACCCCCGTTTCTAAAAGCGCAGGATCCTTCTAAACGGGAAAGCATAATTTTCCTGTCTTGTTTAAACTCGTCTCCTATAAACCCGAGTCTGAGAAGAAAACATCTGAAAGCATACTTATCGTTAACCGGCTTATGCTTACTATTATTTACGCGTTTAATTTCCACGCTCATTTTACAAAGACTGTTTATAAACTTCGCATAGGATGCCAAGCCTGGTTGGTTAGCCTGCTCAAACCAAGGAAAAATAAGCTTATCATCTTCTTCCTTAATATTAAGACTGTTCACTCCTAACGCTTTTTTAATAAGATCACCCTTATTATCAAGAATTTTCCTAAGCTTTACCACATCAGCCTTATCTTTAGGAAACTCAACACTAAAACATTGCGTACCATCACACGCGCAGACTGGAAGACTTATACCATAGTCAGTGTCTAACATGTTTTTTAAATCATCTAAATTTTCTTCACTACTACACGTGACCGTACCATCTTTACTAATGTTGAAAACACCTATCCTGTAAGACATACTCGGAGTTTTTAAGTAAACAGCCTTTACTCCCGTAGAATCCTCTATAGCTTTAATAAGCGGCTGCCTATCTTTTCCTTTTAACCCGTATTTTAATTCCATTTTTCCTCCTTTAGATTTTTTCGGGTACATATATAAATCACTCTAAAGAAGGTTTTTATCAAGCGGTCGCAAACTATTTTTCATATAAAATACGAGTCTTACTTGTTAGCACATACTTCAGTAAACGAGTATTCTTTACCGCCTCTTAAAACTTTCACACTCTTATCATTTCCAATCTGCTCAATATAACGTTTCACAATCACGTCACAATATTTCTCGTCAAGCTCGATAGCGTAGCAGATTCTACCCGTCTGTTCGCAGGCTATAAGCGTGCTACCACTTCCAGCAAACGGATCTAACACAAGCGAGTTCGTCATACTCGAGTTTTTAATCGGATACGCTAAAAGAGCTATTGGTTTCATGGTTGGATGATCAGCGTTTTTCTTAGGCTTTTCAAACTCCCAAACTGAAGTTTCTTTCCTACCCGCGTACCACTTGTGTTTACCTTTTTTCTTCCACCCATACAAACACGGTTCATGCTGCCATTGGTAAGGGCTTCTACCCAACACCAGAGACGGTTTCTTCCAAATACAACAACCTGAAAGATAAAACCCCGCGTCCTGGAATGCTTTTCTAAAATTCAAACCCTCCGTGTCAGCATGAAACACGTAGATAGACGCATCATCTGCCATCGCCTGCTCCATGTTCACGAACGAGTTGAAAAGAAACTGGTAAAACTTGTCATTCTCCATATTATCGTTTTTAATTTTCCCAGCAGCACCCTCATAGTTCACGTTATAAGGCGGATCAGTAACAACCAGATTCACTTTAGTATTCTCAAGAAGCGTCTTATATGTTTCTAACTTAGTAGCATCACCGCAAATAATACGATGCTTACCAAGCGTCCACATGTCACCTGTTTTAGAAAAACACGGTTCTTCCAGCTCTTTTTCAACATCAAAATCATCATCGCTTACGTCTTTATCAGCATCAAAAATACTGGAAAGTTCCGCCTCGTCAAACCCGAGAAGATCAAGATTAAAATCAGCTCCTTCAAGCTCCGACAATTCAACAGCTAAAAGCTCATTATCCCAGCCTGCGTTAAGTGAAAGCTTATTATCCGCAATAATATAAGCACGCTTTTGTGTTTCAGTTAAATGATTTTCTTTCACACACGGAACTTTTTTAAGACCCAGTTTTAATGCCGCGGCAAGCCTGCCGTGGCCTGCAAGAATCGTATTATCTTCCGCTACTAGAATTGGGGATAGAAAACCAAACTCGCGAATACTTGCCGCTATTTGAGATACTTGTGCCTCAGAGTGCGTGCGAGCGTTTCTCACATACGGGATAAGCTCACTTACGTCAGCCAAATAATACTGCATTTCTTTTTCCATAAGCTTTCCTCCCGTTAGAAAAGACCCCAGCAAGCCAGCTTTTCAAAACCACCCACAGAGTCAATATAATCTTTCGCAATTTTCACAATCTGCGCATACGGTTTACCATCAACCATTTCATCCCCGATAGCACAAGAAAACTCAACCACCCGGCCGGTTTCCTGCGCTTTCAAAAACGCGTAAATATTAACCGACACGTCAGCTTTCGTAAGATCCTTACCATGCAAGCCGCCGCCTGTAACAGCATCAGCCATGTCTGATCCGAGTTTTCGGTTAACCGCTCCCGTATCCACGTTGATACCACCCGTCCAGTCGCCTAAAGGATTAACAAACGCACTCGGATAGTCTTTCAATAAGTCTTCTCGTTTAGCGTGAGACTGGCAGATGATAAGCTTTTCACCATCAAGAACATACTTGCCGTCATACGGATACTTTTCATAAACCTTTCGAGCAATAGCAGAAAGCTTCTTCTGCTCGCCTGTTAGTGGTACGCCTTTAAAAATCCCGTTATCACCACAGCGAACCATGCCGTTTTGGTTTCGGCTTAAATGCTTATCCTGCGGCACAACCGTAATATCAATCTTTACTTTCCCAGGGCTTAAACGGTGGATAATATTTTTAATATCCTTAAACTTAAACATCACCGTGCTTTCAATACACACGGCACACTTACCATGCCCGAGCATCACCTCAACAGCAATCTTCGGATTCTCATCCAGCTTGTAAGCCAGATCAACAATTGCTCCAGCAATACGATCCGCAATCTTGTCAACATGCGACGGGTTTACTTTTTCTATCATAATTTTTCTCCTAAATGTTTTTACGTGTAATAAGCAGGCGTTCCATTAAATCGTTTTGAGGTGAAACACCATCAAACTCAGTCGAACAGTTTTCTTTCACAATCTGGAAAATCTCATTCCAAAGCCTGACCGCCTGATTCATGTAGTTAATACCAATATTGATAAAAGGCGAAGGTATCGGTTTACCCGTGGTAGGATGCTTGGAAAGAAACCCGAGTTTACTGGTTACTTCCTCACATTGAATCCAACGAGCACAGCTCATCGCATACCGTTCAATAAGAGGAGACGGGACTTTACTGCTAACACCAATGTCTTTTAGCCACTTCCATGTTTCTTCAAAAATTTCTCTAGCCTGAAGCTGAGTACCGTCTTTTTGCGTGGCGGATAAAAACTCGTGAGGCTGAGGCATTTCAGCACCTTCAAGCTCCGGAATATCAAGCACGCTTAAAGGCCTACCACCGGGGTTCCCTTCACTAGCTTTTTCAACAACCGCTTTCTTCTTCCGCCCGGCACCCACGCGTCTGCCGCCACGACCGCCAATATTATTTGATTTTGTAGGCAAACTTTCCACCTCCTTCCCGCATGAGTTTTAACTATTAAAAATTTTCGTGTCCGATTTTCCCTATTACCCTTTTGAATACGCTGTTTTTACGCAAAATACCCTGCGCCCGTTCCCCAGGGAATAGATTTTTAGAGATTTTGACCGCCCCTGGGGTGGTTTTTATTTGTTATGCCAGCGGTCTCCACGCTTAGCGTGAATTTTAGAATGGCAGCTTTTACAAAGAGAAATAAGATTATTCCTCTCATGTGTTCCGCCTTCAGCAATCGGTTTAATATGATGAACCTGCTCAACAGGAACAAGCACACGATTCTTAAAGCAAAGCTCACAGAAAGGATGCTCTCTCACATAAGAGTCCCTGACTTTCTGCCACGCTCTGCCGTAACGCTTGTGAGAATCATAAGGACGCTCGTATTTTTCGTAGCGCCGGTTCTCTTGTTTTAAGTGTTCCTCACAAAACCTGCCGTCAGTTAGGTTCGGACAGCCTTGATAAGAGCACGGTCTTTTAGGTTTTCTTGGCAAGACTCATCCTCCCTTTTCAAGTAAGATAAATTAACGTAAAATGAGTGAAAAATAGTCTGTCTATGACAGTAGTCATCCACTTGACTATATAAATTTAAGGAGGTTGTAATGAAGAAATCTGTGTATCAGGCTATACGATTATTCCTTTTTTCATTATTACTCCCTCTTTTAGGTCTTATTATTAACTCTCTTAAATCACTCAGTTGGGAAATTGTTTATGACTCACCCTTTTTACTCATTGTTATAGCTCACGTATTTGGTTTAACAACACTTGTCCTTTACTCAATCGTTGTCAATCAAAAAACACTCGAAAACTTAGGAGTTTGTAAAACCATTGCCATAGCGCTTATCGCACCAGCCATTGATTTATTGATATTACAAGAGTCTCCTCAACAATTGGGTAGTAGCTGGACTTGCACGTACATTACATTTTTTATTACTCTTGAATGTATCCCAACTATAATTCCAATCATTGTTAAAGAGTTTTTACGAAGAAGAAACCAAAAGCACAAAGGTGATTGAGAATAAAGACACCCTCAATCACCTCCGTGACCTGTTATCTCAATGATTTAACTCTATGATTATTTTGATTTTGCCAGCAAATAATGAGCCATAGCAATACAGCATGCATCTCGTTCTTCATCAGTTGATTCGCCAGCAAGCCGTGCCAGCAATCCAAGTCCTAGAATTTTTTCCAGACATCCATACATTTTTGCTTTAATAGAATTTTCCAGTGCTTTAAATGAACTGAAATCTAACCCATCTTGAGCATAAGCAGTATATCTCTTTTGAGCAGTAATACTACTGTAATAAGTTGTCATCATATCGCTTAAAGTATGCAAATTTTCATCACTAGCATTACGTAGATTCATTCCTAGATAGATAGCGTCTGCATCATCACAAAAATCTGTAAAATTGCAGCGAATACCAAGTTTATTACTGACATGATTTGCTTTAAAATACTCTGACTGTGCACTACTGTCTGAACCAATAAGAGCATATGCTGCTTTCATACGATCAAGAGATGGATACTTTTGCAGGTACTTATGTAAGTCATCCATGCCTGTTGCAAGATCTCCTGCCCAACCAGTCCAATGATCTGGAGCTAAATTAGAATAAGCATAACAATAAAGCGTATAAGCAAAGTGTGCTATATCGTTTTTACCACCACTTATATCAGCAACTTCGTCACGCTTATTACCAATATAAGTATCCAGCTTATCTTTTAATGCAGGATATTCTTTTTCCATGAATATTATGAAAAATGGATCTGCAAACGCGCCAGCAATAGCAAATTTCCAATTCGTCATATATGCCTTAGCTAGATAATTAATCACACCTTGAGTCACGCTTAAAGGATGATACTCTAGAGCCACCGCATACTTTTGATATACTTTTCGCCATTTATCATACACGCTTTCTAATTGTTGAATGAGGTCTATCACTTTTTCAATTTTTGTTAAACGAGACGTATCTGGATTAGGTGGAGCGACATAAGTAATCTTTGATTGTGGATTGCCAGTTGAATGATTTACACTTCCAACTGCTCCAAAACGTCCAGAATATGCTACTCTGTCAAGATCCCATTTACCTTTATAGCCAGGGATTTCATGGAATTGATCAAACGCCCAATTACTTGGAATAGAAAAGCCTAGATTTCCACTAAAACCTGTAGACATATCAGACACAAATGATGCTACCGCATATCCTGCTTTACTAACACGAGTACAAATATTTCTAGATGCATAAATTCCAATCCGATAACCACCATGCATATTTTCTTTAACAGCTTTGAAGTACGGCAAAATATTGCTACTAATTTCCGGATTCGTTGCATCATAATCAACCGCGAAGTAGATTACTGTTGGCGGAACTCCAAGACGTTTAGCTGAAGCAACCGCTTCTTTTGCATGACGAGCTCCATTTTCTGCTGTAAAATGACGTAATTCAGTTGAATACTCTTGAAAAATAGGGAAATATTGAAGACCGTGGCTCACAATTCTTTCCAATTCTCCAGTACGCAATGCCTTAAAATAGTCCTTTTCAGCAGTGTTTTTTTGATCAGGTTCACTCAAATAACGACCAACAATCCTATAACCATCAGCCTTCAAACACTCAGCAAACTCGTCAGTAATCTCAAAACGTGTATCACACGCTACACAAGAACGATTAGGATCACCTTTCGAAGTTAACAGGCTCATCCATGTTGTTGGATCAACCTTACCTGTAACAGGAATAACATGCTCTGCTTGGAACTTATACAATGCCGACACTATTGCATTATTCCATGTTGAAGTTGGCGTAAGCGAATACCCATTACATGTGAGGGCTACGCTTGCCAACCAAACCCACTCACTCGTTCCCTCACTAATTGTCTTTAAACGTGATCGTGTGCCATTACCAAAATTGCCAGTAGCCTCAGCTGGAGTAAACCCTTCAACAGCTTGTAACACTTGAATCAATGCTGTATTCATCTCACGACCATACAGACCGTCTGTTGGAATAATTCCAGTATAATTCTTATATTTACTGTTAACAGCCTGCTGTGTTACACGAATGTCTTCTTTGCCTCCATACAACGATAACAATTTGAATTGTTTCATTGATAAAAGAACCATCATTAGTTCTAGATCCACAGTAGATGAAATATCTGAAAGACCAATATCACTTTTAAGATCAGAAATAGAGTTTGCTACATTATATGTAAATTCTTCTGTTATGCCTCCATATTCAGCCTCATACCCTTTGCACCAAAGAGCACCCTGAATAATTCCATGAATATTATTACTTTCATCTGTCTGATCAATACCATTTGGCCAGCGCTTCTTAAATCGTGACTGAGTACCTTTCCCAAAATTATTTGCCGTTTCTGTTATACCAAGCTCAATCTGCAAAGCACGAATAAGCCCATTAATTGTATCCCAACCAGTATTCCCATCAGTAATAACTGAACCAAACCCAGGCTTATCACCATAGGTTTTGTTTAACCATTGTTGTGTTAGTAATACCATCTGATCCATGTTGTGCCCTCCTTTTAGGCATGAAAAAAGCCCTGAAAGATTACTCTTCCAAGGCTTAGTATTTACAGTTTTTGCTAAGTTTATAATACCATATAGGAGGCAGTGTCATCTCGTATCAGAGCGTACCAAACCGTACCATTTTTTAGATTTGGATTAGATTATCTGGTAAAACTATGTGCTCTAATGCTTTACCATGCCATCTTATAATCGTCATTCTGCTAGCATGGAGTTCTTTACCAATATCCTCCCACGTCATGTTATTCATGTAACGGTAGCGTAAAATCATCTGCTCATCCACGCTTTCAAGTTTAGAAATCACATCCAAAATCTGCTCTTTCAAACTGATAAGCAGCGTGATCTCCATGTTAATCTTGGCTTCTAAATCCATAACCCTTATAAGAGCTTTCACAAACGGAGCTTCCACGCTTCGAGTCGTTTGCACATACTCTCGGTCGTATCTTAATGAAGAAACACTTGTAGCAAGCTCACGCAGTCTTACTACTTCATCCATGTCAGCCTTAATCCGTTTATCAAGAAGATAGGCTTGCAGTAAGTATTCTTTTTTGTTCATTCTTACCTCCATTTTGAGGTAAGTTCTCTCTAGAACCCCTTTCCCTCACTTCGTTAATTGATAGTCTTGCTTTAACCGACTCGATTAAAGCATCTTGTACTTTAGCTTTCATGCTTAAAGCCCTCATCACATCCTCATCAATCGTGTTCTTAGTGATGATGTGATGGATTACAACCGTGCCGGTTTGACCCTGACGGTTAAGCCTGGCGTTCGTCTGCTGGTAAAGTTCCAAACTCCAAGTCAGGGAAAACCAGATAAGAGTAGAGCCGCCAGCCTGTAGGTTAAGACCATGACCCGCGGAAGCCGGGTGAATCAACGCTACAGGAATCATGCCGGCATTCCAGTCAGCAATATCAGCACTCGTTTTAATCTCACGCACGTTAAAACGATTCTTAATCCGCTCAAGATCATGCTTAAACCAGTAAGCTACAAGCACCGGTTTACCGTTAGCAGCCTCGATTAAATCCTCTAAAGCATCAAGCTTACGATCATGAATATGAACGCTTTCTTTTTTCTCGTTATAAACCGCGCCGCCTGCCATTTGAAGAAGCTTATTTGAAAGAGACGCTGCGTTAATCGCATCAATCTCTTTACCCTCCAACGACACCACCATATCCTGTTTCAGCTCATCGTAGAGTTTTCGCTCCTTACCGGATAACTCTACTTTCACCTCGTTTATCACACACGCAGGCATTTTCAAATAGTCTTTCGACTTCATCGAAATCGTAATATCAGCTATCTGCTTATAGATTAAACTCTCAGCACCATCTTTAGGCTTATAGGAAAAAACCATGTGCTGGTTACGCTTATCAGGATTAAAAAAGTTCTGCCGATAATACGTAATATAACGGCCTAGCCTTTGACCCATATCAAGCAGCCTAAACTCAGCCCATAAATCCATTAGCCCGTTAGAAGACGGAGTTCCTGTAAGACCTACAATCCTTTTAACTTTCGGCCTAGCCTTCAGTAATGCTTTGAAACGTTTCGCCTGATATGATTTAAAACTTGAAAGCTCATCTATCACAACCATGTCGAAATTAAACGGCAGGCCGCTTTTCATTATTAGCCACTCCACGTTTTCACGGTTAATAATATAAACGTGAGCAGGCGTTTTTAGTGCTTGAATCCGCTCCTTCTCAGTGCCTGTTACCACAGAATAAGTCAGGTGTTTTAAATGCTCCCACTTTTCTAACTCTAAAGGCCACGTAGTGTTTGCAACCCTAAGAGGAGCTATAACCAGTGTGCGAGAAACATCAAACGAGTCAAGCATCAGGTCGTTAATTGCTGTAAGACTTATCACACTCTTACCTAAACCGCATTCAAGGAAAACCGCTGAAATAGGACGATTGATAATAAAATCAGTCGCATACTTTTGATACTCATGTGGCTCGTATCGCATCAATCACACCTCCAATCTGACTTTTCTCATCAACCACGAAAACCTTAAAACCTAAATCCTGTAAGTCTTTCATCCGTTTCACCTGTAAGACTCTAGGCTTTTTACCTGGTGCTTTAAGCTCGACAAAACCAATCTTGCCACCATGAAGTAAAACCAGCCTGTCTGGAAGCCCGTCAACGGAAGGACTTGTAAGCTTTAAACAAAGTCCTCCCGCAGCTTTGACTTCACGGACGAGTTTTCGCTCAGTTTCCTTTTCTCGTAAAAAGCCCATCAGATACCTCTTTTGCCATCTCAATGATTTTCTTATCCACTTCGTTTCTCGGTTCATTAGCAACATCGCCGTAAAACACGTCAATATAGTCTTTGCTTAAATCGGGATAGTCTTTAAACATGTTTTCTTCTGCTACTGAACATAGCTGACTGACTTTATCCATGGCTCTCATCAATTTATCCTGCTGCGTTTTTAAGAGGATAGAGCCTGTATCTGTGATAAGCCTTGCGCTAAGGCTCTTAAGCAGTCTCATTTCAGCTCCTGCTTTCATGTATCTTTCCATTGTTCTTGCTTGTTTACTTCTCATAATTTTTTATCCTTTCTATCGGGACAAGGACGGACAAATGGCTAAAAATCCCTTTACGCGCGAATACACGTGTTACGTGTACGCTATAAGTAATAAATAAAGATTTTATTTAATATAGATTTTCATGTGTTGTCCGTCCCTGTTCGTCCAAAGCCTGTTGTTATTAGTGGGACAAGTGACAAAGTCAGGACAAGCTACATTCAATTGTCCTGTTTTCTCCGCTTGTCCACTCAAATTCTGGTATAAATTCTTTGCCTTCCATAGATTGGTATGGTTCTACGATTGTCAGATCTTTGCCAGTCTTTCAAACGTTTCATAATCGCCGATATTGCGTAACTGTCGACAGGCTTAATATCTTCTTTGGCTTTCCCGAAGCATTCGCACCATATTTCAATGTTGGATACTTCCATGCGTTTAATCGTGCCTTTAGGTCGTGTCGGATCCTCCATGTCACGGAAGTAATCTCGCCGCCTGTAAATGTCCATTTCATCCCAAGTATCAGGTAGAAGCATGTTAAGATACTCTCTGACAATGCCTTCACGGTCGTCTTGCTGCATGGCTTCACGCTGTTCTTCTTGAGCGAAAGCCTCCAAGCTCTTGTCAAGGAACAGTTCTTCACCAGCTTTGGAAATAACCATGGTTTCCGCCCATATTTGGTCAACCAGTTCTCGTGTCATTTCCCAAGGCTTATACTTACCGTTTCCCGACACTTTCACATTCCAAAAACGCCGGTTACCTGTAACATCCCTTAAATAACCGTTTTCACTATTCGTTGTACCGAAGAACACGCACTGCCTCGGGTGTGGGGAGACACGTTTTCCAAAAGAAGCACGATATTTATCGTCACGTCTTGAAACAAAAGCTTTTACCTTATCAAGGTCAGCTTTTTTCATGCCCGCAAGCTCGCTGATTTCATGAATCCAATATCCTTGGAGTTTTTCAGCCGCCGTCTTATCGTTCATGTCTGAAAGCGTGAGACTATCTGAAAACCATTCCATGCCAAGGTTTGCTATAAACGTTGACTTGCCGATACCTTGTGCACCGTTAAAAACAGGAAGGTAGTCAAATTTAATACCGGGATGGTAGATACGCATGTATGCTGCACACAGTGTTTTTCTACACACTGCACGAATATACGCGTTGTTTTCAGCACCAAGATAGTCGATAAAAAGCGTGTCTACACGTTTCACACCATCCCATTGAGGAAGACTCTCAAAATAGCGTCTTATCGGATGATAACTTCTATCATCTGATACTTTCGTGACAGCAATATCATAGTTTCTTTGAGAAAACGAGCCATAATGGTCGTCAACGTAGCAGATAAGCTGCGCGTCGTCCGCGTCCCTCCAAAACTTCGCAGGATGCTGCCAAGGCACATCGCCTTTAATTTCAAGACCATCAGCCAGCTGGTTAAAAACGATTCCTTTAAGCAAAGGATCATGTTTAATAATGAGTTTCGCATTATAAAGCGAGTTTTCTAAAACAGCGCCTTTAGACGTGTAGCGTAGTTTTTTCTTCCAATCCTCACTGTCAACAAAATCATCTTCCGCTTCCGAGAGTCTCTCGTTTGCCGCTTGAAGTTTTACTTCATCAAGGCTCATCGCAAACTCGCTCATTTTCTTAAACGACTCTTTCTCGTCTAAGCTAGCGAATTTGTGCGTGCGAACGATATCAAAAGCGTTACACAGTTTCAAATACGCTGGGTCTTTAGCATGATGAGAGTAAACGAACTTGTCTTCGATAATCTCAACTCCTGCCATACTGTGTGAGGCTATAAGATGCCAGCGGTTTTCATTATCTGTCGGCTCATATATGTCGCTTAAAAACTTTTCCAAAGCAAGAGTTATCGGATAGAATACTCGGTTAAACAATCCAACCACACCATTTTTCGCGAGTGGATCTTGCACTTTCTGTTTCTGCACCTGATTCGCTTTACTCTCACGAGACGAGGTCGGAAGCCTGGTCGGATCCACCCACTCTGGGTGAGCGGATAAAATATCATCGGGATTAAGCCAGTCTTTTTCAACCTCTTTATACTCGTACACGCCGTTTTGTGGCGTGGACGGCCAGTACATGAGCTGGTTAGGCAAGTAAGAGCATTCATCAAACTGGTCAATACCCAGCATGTCAGCTAAATACCTTGACACTGCTACAAACTCGTCAGGTGTTACATTCCTTGTTAAAGGAAAAACAATTCTCACCCTCGGATTATCAGGCGTGTGGCTGTGTGTCGTGTACAGAAAAGACGTGTAAGGCGCAACACTCTCGTAGAGTACAATAAAGTCTTTAGCAACATGATCCCCATCTAAGGCGAGCATGGAGCGAAATTCAACGCTGTCGACTTTTCGTCTACCGTAAGCCAACGCTCCTGCAACGAAACCACCGTGGTCTTTTGCAAGATCACGATCCGTTTTCTTCATTTTTGCATACTCTTCCGCTGACTCTGAGGTACGAATCGTCACTTTAAGACGATCTTTCAGCTCACCATAGGTGATGGTCTTATTAACCCACGTCTTTGCCTGCCTGTTGTTACCGTAAGCGATAGCTAAACTACGCATCAACATTCACCCCCTAAATCCTTATCTGTAAAATACTTAATCGGCTGCCTGCGTTTTTCTGCCAGATTGATTTCTACTTGCATGCCGCCTGTGATTTTCTCTCCGAACACCCATAGTTCGTTGCACTTGCCTAAGAGAATAATGTCCATAAACATCGCATCCCCTCTATGCTTTTGATTCTCATCATCCATGAACGGAAAAAGCAGGTGTGGAGTGATAGGGATTGCTCCGCGCGAATACGCGTAAGCCGCACACCGAATAGCGTGCTTAACGTTTCTTTCCTTATCTCCACGGTAGGGAGCACAAATGTAGACGATAGGCTTAAAATTCGGTGTCGTTTCTAAATGCTTTTTATAAGACTTACTCATCTTTAGCCTCCTGTTCAATCAACGGGTAGATCCCGTGTTGTGTCATGAGGTGATAGATAAAAAGCCTGCATTTCTGCGTCCAATAAGTATGCATTTTTGAGTGCGTAACACCATTAGAATCCTCGTAGGTATTTGTACGAGATTTCGTATATTCCTGATCGGCACACTTTTGATATAAAAGCCAGATATCAGACTGCTTATACTGCACACCGAGTTCGTGCAAGAAGTTATTCATCCACTGTGCTGACTTGCCATAATCTTTTGCAATCACACGCATGGAGATTATGTCTTTGCATTTAAGCACAACATCGTAATAGCTGGCTTTCGGTTTAAGCTCAGCTATCTGCTGTTTTTGCACAGCAGTCGTAAGCTCTAACGCCTCTCTTTTAGCACGCTCTTCTTTCAACGCGTTAAAAACAGCGATAGCCATATCAGGATTGTTGATAAGCTCCTCTGTCGCATACATACCGTGCTTACGGATACTCGGAAGAACCTGTGATGTAACCCATCGTTTAAACTGACACGCTTTAGGGAGCTGACTTCTAAGAATAAGACTGTATAAACCAGACTCGTTAATAACATACATTTCTCGGTTCTGACCTGAGTCGGTGAAACACCGAGTCAGCTTATCATCTTCATCTACATGCCTTTTCAGTGCATCAGATGTATCACGATAACCAAGAATCTCAGCCACGTCCTTGCCCACAAAATAAGGAATACCATCTACTACTGTTGTGCGAACAGAGCCAAGCTCTACATTCTTAAATACTTGTAATTCATTCATAAAATTACCTCCTATGATTTTTTTGAAGGCGGTATTACCTTCTAAATCACAGGCAAAGAAAAAGAGCAGGTTTTTAACCCTGCTCCTAAAATTTTTTTAATCTTTTTTGTAAAACTCGCACTCGTAGCCGTCAGCTCGTAAAACAAGCCCTTCCGCCCAAGGTGGTGTTCTTCCCATTAGCTCACACACGCTTTGAACACTCACATTCTTATCGGTTTCGATAATGGCTTCATCATGCACGTGAGCGACGATGCGATATTCTTTCAGCGTTTGCATGGCGTAAAGTAGAATGTCACGAGCTATAGCTTGCGTAATGTTTTCCACGAATTTAGGCCCGTAGCTTTCCAGCCGCTCCCATTTTTTAGTAGATCCAACACCCTCATAGGTGACTGATTCACCACCGTACTTGTTTTCTTCCACACGTGGCTTCACATAGTAAAGGCATCTTTTCGAAGGCAGTTCGATGATAAGAAACCCACTCTTGTAAGTGAACACAATATTGTGTGTTCGCACAGAAATGTGTTCGTGTACACACTGTTTTACCGCTCTGTCCACATCCCACCACAATGAAACAATATGTGGATTAGCAGATCTCCAATCATTAACCAACTGTTGCAAATCATCTTCATGTAAACCCATATCAAGAGCACCCATTGCCTTTAATGCTCCTACTGCACCACCGTAGCCACAGTTATGCACGAGCTTTCCTGATACGGTAAAACGATGATTTGGTCCGGCATTTTGTATGTCATAAACTCGAGTCTTGCTTCGATTAAACGCCAGTTTTTTCTGTGTTGTGCTACAGCTGTATTTGCTCTTGATATGATTTCTTCTCTGCTTATTCCTTTCGATAGCATTCTTGTAACTACCGATCTTGCGTATGGCCAATATTGTTGCTCCCACCGTGTTAAGATAGCGTTCTGCTTGTTGTTTTGATTGACTATTCTTGGAACAAAGCGGATATTTCCTTTTTCGTAGTTGCCGTTTGTATTTATCCGATCTAATTCCCAGTCTTTTCGCACATTGTCTACCTCTTGTAAAATCCACAAGCCTGCTTCTAAAACAGAATGGAAGCACCACTTTATCCCTCTTGCACCATAGTTTTTGTAATTTGGATCTCTTGGATTGACGCATCGCTGTTTCGCAGCACTTAGCCGCTTTTCTAACCATATTGGTATTTGTTTCGGCTGCGAGCAAGCTTGACACCCTTTTGATTTGCCCGACTTTAGACTGTTTAAGTCCTGCCATTGAACGCTTCCACACCCTACACATTGTGTCAATACATAACAGTGGTTTTGCTTTTGATTCCAGCGTTTCTCTGCACTGATGATTTTCACCCAACCGTATTGTTCTCCGACCATCTCCGGTTTGTATGAGATGTGTTTTGCAGATGGCGGATTCAATAAACCGTATTGGCTTCGGTTTCCCTTTAACCCAGACGAGATGGTCCGGTGTTGCTCTAAGTCCTTCATACTCGATTACCTCCTTTACACCCTTAAAAACAACTCCGTTATGGTTGACCCAGTTTTCTCCGTCCCACACTTTTTGTTTTGTAGTGACTTCTTCAATTGGAACAAGCCCTTCATCTGTGAGTACAAGTTCACCTTCAGCAATACAAGCAAGTTCCGCTATCTTACCTTTCTGCCGCAAATGCCCGTTTACTCCATGCTTTTCAACAGGCACGCTAAACATTTGAGATGCTGACGAGCAGTAAATGTCTTTACCTTCCTCGAATACTCGCATACGCCATTTTTCACCTGCAAGCCAAGCCAAGACTCTCGCTTCGATCGCTGAAAAGTCCGCGACAATAAACTTCAATCCCGTGCGTGGAATAAAAGCAGTGCGAATAAGCTGGGATAAAGTATCCGGAATATCCTCATAAAGCATTTCCAAAGCTTCAACATTTCCTTGTTTAACAAGACTTCTAGCCTCCGCTAGATCAGGAAAATGGTTTTGTGGCAGGTTTTGTAATTGCACGAGCCTTCCCGCGAACCTTCCTGTACGGTTTGCACCATAGAAGCGAAACATGCCACGCTCCCGATAATCCATACAGGCAGCGTTTTTCATCACCGTATACTTTTTCACCGACGATTTAGCAAGCTGCTGACGAAGCCGCAACACTTCCGCCAACTCTTTACCCACTGTTTTAAGCTCTTTAGCGACTTCTTTTTTACCAAGCGACTCCATTTCAAGACCATGCTCTTTAAGCCAAGAGCGCATTTGTAACACTGAATTCGGGTTTTCTAAACCTGTAACATGCTTAATCTCACTCACGAGATGCGTTTTCACCTCCTGGTCGAGTTTTATGGCTGATTCAACGAAAAGAGAATCTATTCCTATCCCACGATCGTTAATGGTTTGGTCGAGATAAAACTCCTGCCATAAAAAGTCTGGTACGGGAAAGCGTGAGAGCTTTTCTTGAATACTCATCTCAACTTCCACATCACGCTTGTTATACGATTTAAACTGCTCCCACTTTTCCTTATCGTGGAAATACTTGTTTCTTGTTCTTCCACCGTTTACTTTCGTAGGATTACACGGCAGGCAGAAATATTTAATAAGATTCTTACCCGAAGTTAGTTTCTGCTTATCAAGCCCCAGTACTGTTCCCACGTTTTCAAGCGACATGGGAAGTCCCAGTGTGGCTGACCAGATCATTGTGCAATGCCAGGAGCAGGGGTTTAAAAACAAGCCTTCACTTTTCACTGTCTTACCAGGGTTAACATTGATGCCTTTATCTCGCAGGTAGCGTGATAAGCAGACTCTTTCAAACTGAGCGTTAAACGCCCACTTTGTCACCGTTTCATCCGTTAAAGCAGAAAGCACAACATCCGGTATGGTTTCACCTTGTGCTAAGTCAACGACCTGAACTTCACTACCGTCCACACTGTAACCAAAGAGCAGTATTTCAAAATCATCCGATTCTGCGTACTTATAAACACCACATTTACCAAGATTTACACTCGAAAACGTTTCCAAATCCACACTCAAATTTTCCAAATTACATCACCTCCAAGCTTATAAAAGAGGTGACAGAAAACCTGCCACCCCACTTATAGAATCTTCTAAATCCTATTTTCAGGAATCTTCTAATTCCTATTTAGAATGTGTTTAATATCAACGTAAAGACTCACGAGTTTCTTTACCGTGAAATCAAGAAGTAATACTCCTATAAACACTGAAATAAAAACCGCTATAACAATTTCCATAATTAACTCACGCTCCTTATGCTAGAAAATCATCATCTTCTAAAGTCGTAAAATCATCAGTTGCGAGACTACGTCCGCCGAGCGGCTCACCGTCTCGAATTTTTTGAATATTGCCAAGACCGCAAGCGATACCCTTATTACCGTTAGAGTTAAAAGCGTAGAAGTTGATGGAAACCCTCGCATAGCAGCCTGAATACACTTCACTACGGTCCATGATTGGTTTTACCTGTTTGTCTACAATCTGCGGAGCCGTGGTTGAGTTCGCGTTAATGAAGTAATGTCCTTTATACGCTTCATCATCACGCTCAATATCCCCGTCCCTCAGTGGTGTTTTAAGAGCAGCCTTGTTTGGTTTCTTACCGCCGAACTTGCCGACACCTTCCTCAATCGCAGCATCAATAGCTTTCTCAATAGCGTTTACTGTTTCAACATCACTTTTAGGGATAAGCAGTGAAACACTATATTTTTCAGGGCCGCCGTTAATAGACTTTGGCTCCCAACCATTGAAATAGGAAAGACGCGTGTTCTTACCAGTGATAACCTTCGTGTTATTTAATTTAGACATAGTACTAATTCTCCTTTTTGAATTCTTGATTTACATTTGTTACATTGACTTTTGCCCGCTTATCCGAATCGGGTACGAGCGTAAGTTTTCCAGACGGTTTGATAATGAGGTCGCCCAGAATATCCTCAAATTTTTTCTTGCCCATAAGCTTTTGCATTTCCGTTAAACCGATAAGACTAGTTTTGAAAATGTCACTAAAGCCATGAGCTTTCGCTTTCTCAATAACCGCTGTCTCATCCTTAAACTTGCGAACTGAACGTCCTTCCACGAGTTTGAAACCGCTCCACTCTTTACCATGGTTTATAGCTGAATCTGTGGCGTAAGCTAAAACATCATCAGCCCACTTCGTGAGCTTAGGTATAAGTGTGAGTACTTCTTCAATCTCACTATCTGTTAAAACAGAAGGCGGTTTGAACTCAAATTCTGCAAGCTTTAGATTTTCCTCGGCACGCTTTCTGCATACTGCTTTTGCCCTGCAAAACCTGCACCAGTCACCGGCTTCAAATTCGCCTTCGCCTTTAATAGCAAGCTCTGCTTTAGGTTTAAGCACGCTTTCAGCCCAAGAGATAAGCTCCGTGACAGGTAGTGTGAAAGTTGATACGTTGTCTCGTCTTGGCTGAAAAATACTCATCTCAACGCTTTGTATCTCATACAAGCTGTCAAAGAGTGCTAAAGCTCCAAGTGCGTAGCATTTCATCTGAGGATTCTCGTAAGCGTCCACCAGCACGCCTTGACCGTACTTAAAGTCGATAACCTGCAGCGTTTTATCGCCTACAATAATGCAGTCCGCTGTACCAAACCCACTAGGCACGTAAGCTGAAAAATCAACTTTCTGCTCGATGAGAAGAATAGGATCTTGACAGTTAAGTTTTGCCTGCTCGTATTTTTCCATTACGAAATCCACGTAAGCATCCGAGCATTCCTGCATCTCGTTTGAGTCATACTCGGTTGACGGTTTTTCACACGGACGGTTAAGAAGCTTATTCAGCTTGTACTCACACCACGCGTGTGCCGCCGTTCCTTCCTCAGCCGCTGTAGAAGTAGTGTTTTCAAACTTTTCTTCTAAAACAGCACTCGGAGTACACTTAATCCACCTGTGAGCAGAAGATGGGGAAAGTAAAGCATGCTTAGTCACTTGTCATACCTTTCGCCTCTTCAAGAAGCTCAGCGTATTTACCTTCATCAAGTTCTGAAAGCCTGTTAGCTCCGAACTTGACGATAAGCGCTTTTACTTCCGCGGTTTTACCATGTTGGCTAAGTTTTGCTAAAACCGCTCGCACATCCTCCAAACTCACCTTTTTAACAGACCCCTTATTATTAGGAGCTGTTTCTTTACAACCAGCACCAGAAGCACCGGCATCATCAAACAGCGTTTTAAGATGAGCTGTTAAGTTTTCCAAGTCTTTGATGACTTCTCTCAATATTTCCTTTTTCACGGTTTTCCTCCTTAAACTTCTTTGACATCAACTGACTGAACACTTTTTCCGGGATCTAATAGGTAGACTTGCGAGTAATCACCAAATAACCAGCGGATAAACCGTTGAGGTAATCGCATCACAGCTCCACGTAGAACCTGTTTCTTCTCACCGTTTTCACCGGTGACGTTAATAACGATCTTGTGTTTCACGAGTTTTGCCTCCTTTCTATAAGGGGTTTCTTCCTTACACATCACAGGCAAAGAAAAAGGAGGAGTTTTTAACCTCCTCCAAATAAAATTTCTAGAATTTTTCTGGTAAAACTTTTTTAAGATTTACGATGGCACTATCCAGATGCTTTTTAACACCGGCAGACGAAATACCAAGCATGCTCGCAATCTCTGACTGAGTGTATCCTTCAATAAACATCAAACGAATAACCTGACGCTGCTTGTCAGTAAGCGTTGAAAACGCATGCTCCATTTCTTCTGACATTTCAAAACCATAATCGTTGGTAATAAAACCATAATCATCAGTAGTACTAAGAGCTTCAGCAAGATGACTTTTATCTACCTCAAGCTCGCCATCTGCATCAAAGTCAATCGAGGAATTATAGTTGGGTAGGAAATGATCGTTAGCAGCATACTCCACGTCATCCTTGTTAGGCTCATAACCATGCTTCGCTTTGAACTTCTGGATATACTGCTTCTTCCACGCTTCAATCTCAGCTTTTTCTTCAGCAGTTCTATTAGGACGCAGGTTCTTATTGTTGTAGTAAACCTCACTGTCATCCATTGAGTGAAGCATTTTAATATCCGCTTCAGTGACACCGTTTTCGCCTGGTTTGATTTCGATAGTTTCTTCACTATAACTACCATCTTCATTACGAACACAACTTGTATACTTATATGTTGCTCGATCGTTGCTATTAGTTTTGCGAGTCCTCATGCTCACCCTTCCCGCCTGCAGCGGTAGGGTGAAGACACATACAAAAAAGAGCCGATACTTTATGAAGCACCGACTCTAATACCTGAAAAAACAGCCATAGTAGAAGTAGAGGTACTTCATAGGAGTCATGAAAAACCATGAGGATCCTATTGACGTATCTCATCGCCCTATAGCTAATCAGGCTTTAACTGTTTACTAGTAGTGTCTTATTGATTAATCATTAACCACAATCTTGTTAATTGTTCCAAAAATTCTTATAACATTTACCCGCTCTTTCTTAAAACCCGTATCACGAGTGTAAAAAAGAGTGGAATAATCTCGTTTTTATAACAGTTTGACATGTAAAAACCACACTTGCCTTGAAAGCTACGTGCTTTGAGGTTTAAGCGTTAACAATGTTTTCACCCCCCTTCTCGTTAAACAACACTCGTTTTAGAAAACAAAACAAGCATTAGCCACGCTCTAATAGAGTCCCAACCGTAGCTAATAAAGTCCCAACTGTATTTAATACAATCCCAACAAATCTAATATAATCCCAACCGTATTAATATCAGAAATCCTCACTACGCAAAAAGCGTTATAGACCTAACTACTTTTAGTGTTACCGTTAGAGCTTCTGATTAAAACACTTCAGATAAAATGTTCAAGTTATTATTATGCTAAAGAGGCTCTTCAAAAACCTGACAAATACGCACATATACGGGGTTGCATACACGAGATTGCAGAAGAAAACTTCTTTACTTATGACTCTCCTAGAATATGGTTAATGTTGAGAACTAAAGGTATTAAAATATCTGAAAAAGTAGTAAGACGGCTCATGAAAGAAGAGTCAATTGAGGTTAGATATGCTAGGCGTAAAAGACGCTATTCAAGCTATAGAGGAGAAATTACTCCTGCATGTAGTAACATCGTTAATAATAATTTTCATGCAGATTCACCTAATAAGATTTGGCTTACAGATATTACTGAGTTTTCAGTAAAAGAGTCAAAACTCTATTTAAGCCCTATGATTGACTGTTTTGATGGTAAAGTGGTCTCTTACGCTCTTTCAAACCACCCAGATCAGTGTCTTGTAAATGAAATATTAGAAGGGGCTTTAACTACCCTTAACACTACAGAATGTAAAAGCTTAGCTATTCATACCGATAGAGGATGTCACTATAGAGGCGGTAGGTGGATTGAGAGGTTAGAAGGTCTTGGTATTACACGCTCCACGTCAAGAAAAGGAAACAGTGGAGATAATGCTGCCTGTGAAGGATTTTTTGGACGAATGAAAACAGAAATGTATTATCCACTTAACTGGGATAGTACAGAAGAATTACGTCAAGCTATTCATACTTATATTGATTTTTACAACAATCACAGAATTAAAATGGGGCTTAAAAGACAATTATGGAACATCGTGCTATGATTGCACAAAATGTCTAAAATTGTCCTAAGCCCCTTTTGTTTTCAATGTCAAGTAATACTAAATGTTGAGCTTTTTTAGCTTAACAACAGAGAGCTTTCTTTGGTATTTCAACGAAAACTCGGGTTTTTAGACACGCTTTTTGCCGCTTACCCCAATTTAGACGATATACGCCAATACGAGTACCACTACGAGTATAACTGCCACGGCAGCAGCAAACACCACGTAATCCATAGGCTTCACATGGTGATGCTGCAACAATGCATGGCATACAAACGCTGCGATCAGCAAGATTACCCCTGAAATAGCATTGGCATACCAAGGTAAATGATTGATGCACGAGAAAACAACACTCGTCAGCCAAATGGTAGCAAACGAAGCAAGCCATGACCGATGCCCTGTTGTGGCATGCTTCTTCGAAATAGTTGCATCATCCATATTAACACCCCAATGCTGCTGTCAAAGTGCCACCTGCAGCGCTACAAGCTATATCAGCCGAAACACCAGCAAGTGGTGTCGCCAATCCAGAAATACCAAGTGATAATGGAGTACAAACTGTTGCATCCCATAAAACATTCCATCCCACACCAATCCATTTAGGAATACAATGATGTTTCTTTCCACCACGTTCTAAAGCTGTCTCTAAGGAAACAGTAGGAGCAATCCTATGAAGAACTTTGCTATAACCAAAATCAACATGCTGCCCGTCATGAACTGTTAAATTGATAGTTGCTATAGTATGATTTGTTGCATCTCTCCAAGTAGCTATATTATTCTTTACTACGATAGTATCACCAGCTAGCGTATGCACATTCAATCCTTGTCCAGATACTGGAACAATTGAACGTCGACCATCTGGAGAACGCAATCCTCTCATTTCAGACTTAAAATTCCCATATTGTGATGTTGATTGAACTGCAAAAGATGGAGTTGCAAACACCATACTTCCAAGTAATGATGCTGCAGCTATTAACAATGAACTAACTTTCTTCATCATAAGATGACCTCTCTAATATTGGCCTTATCAATTAGTGAGTAAGCGTATTCCAGTAAACAGCATGTTGGCCAAACATGTGGTGAGTGACTCACGTTGTTATGCTCACAAGTCAACAGTATAATACTTGATTGATAGAAACGCCGTCATAATCAGGTAAGCGGATTATTAAAGCCTTGAGACAATCTTTGTTGTACGGCACTATGAACCTTTATAACTTATATACCACGGTGGGAATTCTTTTCATAATTGGTGCAATCAGTTTCTTTTTATCTCGCAAACTATTTAAATACGAATAAAACTATAAATAGCATATGAGTATGTGATTACTGATGAAATATAGTTTTCACATACTCAGTGTTTTATTCTCTCCTAGTATATAGAATTAATTAGTAACATCCATATGCTGTCCCTTTCACGGGAATTCTTGCAGCAAAAACTAGGACTTTTTTAGACTTCTATTGTAACTACTTTTATGGTTACTTTTGCATAAACCACCCTTGGTGCAAAGTGGCGAATCGACTTGCATGAGCGATTAAAACATAATTCGCGAATGCACTTCGATTCGCTGAGCTTGCTCAAAGTTGAAAGCACAGTGTGCTTTCAACGCAAGCGAAGTACGTTAACATCCTGTGCACTCGACCCTAAAGCGTCGACATGTTCCCTCATACAGCAAAATCACGCTCAAAAACCGCGAGAACCCAGCTTAAAGCCGCTTCGCATTAAACCTTTTAACGATAGCCCTCGCTAACCCCTGCTACACAAGGGCAAACTTGCACCCACCTAATCAGCCTTTGACATCAATACAACACTCTCGACGTGATGAGTGTTGGGATATATATCGAACGCGCGCAAAGACTGAACGCTGTAACCAAGCTCCCTAAACGTGCCAACATCGCGAGCAAGACTAGTAGGATCGCAAGCAACATACACAACGCTTCTTGCTCCAGACTTCGCAATCTGCTTACAAACTTGAGCTTTAGCACCAGCGCGCGGAGGATCTAACACAACAACATCAGGATGCGCAAATCGGCGAACAATCTTAGATGACTTACTCGCCTTAAACACCTGCGATTCAAGCGTTTGCGCAACATCGCCTTCAAGAGCTTCAACAACATCCCTGCTAAGACCTGCGCGCCCAATGTTTCGCCTTGCATTCTTTACAGCAATCGGCGCACCCTCAATGCTAAGCACTCGAGCTGGTTCTGCAGAACCAAAAGCGCCAGCAGCACCCGCAGCACCAGAAGAATCTCCGCCAACATTAGCCAAAGTCGCAAGCGGAATCGTAAACAAACCTGACCCAGAATACAAATCCCACAAAACCGTATTCTTAGTGCGCCCATCAAGCGCAGAACGAACTAATCCCAAAACGTAGTTCACCAAATGCTCTGGAGCTGCGCGGTGAATCTGCCAAAAACCGCGCGCGTCAACATCGTAGTCAAATGTACGCATACGCGATGAATCGCCAGCAGCCGCAACGCGCACGCGCTCGCGCAACAAAGCCGAGCCTGCAACCAACTCATCATTTACTATAAGCGCATAATTTTCGCCAATCGCACTAAGAAGCGCAGCCTTGTCATTAAAATCTAAACCATCAACACGCGGCTCTGGAACAGCAAGACGAATTTGCGCATTTGGCGAGAAAGAACGATTCCACAAGTCCAAAGAATCCGCAACAGCCAAAACCGCGCGCGACGCAAGCGGCATAGTATCAATCGCAATGCGGTCATGCGACTCGCGCTTACGCATAGACAATCGCCCTTCATCATCCGCAACCAACTCCATGCGCGTACGCCAATTAAATCCGTTAAGCTCCTCGTCCCCTGGAATGCGCTCAACACTAACATCGCTTTCCGCAATATCCATGTGCGCTAAACGTTGGAATTGATTGGCAATCACGGAAGCCTTCCAACGAATCTGACCAGGCAAAGAAACGTGAATTAAATCCGCTCCTCCAACTCCGCCGCCCTGAGCCAGCGGACCCGCGAGCTTCCAGCGAGGCTCCACACGATCCGCGCTAGGCTCCAAAACTTCTACAACTTCGCCAGTAAAAAAGTGCGCTTTTGCACGCATCGGCTCATCCATACGCACAACAACCAGCTCACCAGGGAGGGCAAATCGCACGAACACAACGCGTCCTTCGAGATGACCTACGCATCTTCCTTGATCCGCATATCGCTCGATTCGCATCGTCACTTGCATAGACCACCCCTTAGTTTTGCGTTTTGTTAAGCTGATTTTCTTCTCGATTTTTATGATGAAGACGCATAAACGGCGTTGCAATAATCAAGTAAGAAACCCAAATTGCCAGCGCCCAGAACGGCAATCCCATAAGCAATCGAACTGTACCAAGCCACACAACGTGATTCGTCAAATATAATGGCACTTGCAAAACGAGCCTCAGCGCAAAAACGCCAATCCACAATCCAGTAACATACATGTATGCACGCTTAAGTGGCTTATAATCAAGCCATTCGTGAAGCCACGCGCCAAAATTTTCCGTAGGCATTTTGCGAATCGACTCAATCACAAGCCCAAGCGCTGGCACGCGAGCAATCAGCGAAATCGCAAGAAGCGCACCATACACAGCGTTTGTAATAAAGCCCATCATATAGTAGTCGCGCGCTTGATGACTCGTCCACACCCAAATAAGGCAGATTCCAACGGAAACAAGCCCACTAATTGCTCCCATAATTGACTGGCGCTGAATAAGGCGCACTACAACTTGCAAAACTGCAAGAACAGCCGACGCAATAACCGTTGTTTGCACATTTCGTGTTACAACAAAGCAAATAACAAACAGCAAGCCTGGCAGCATGGATTCGATTACTCCTCGAACTCCGCCAAGGGAGTCAATCACGGAAAACGCTTTTTCTTCGGAACCAATTGAAGCCAAAGAAGCTAATCCCGAGCGTTTTTTGCCGCGCACATTTTTTTCCAAGACAATATCCTTTGCTGCCTGACTTTACCGTCGAACTTTACTATATGACTTTTGCTAACGACTTTTGCTATTTGATTTTACTAACGAACTTCGGAGAACATTGGGCCGCGAGTTAGTGTAGTCTTTACTTCCACCTGCTGATCGGCACCAAGCGGACCCTTTGGACGGCCTGGAATTTCGCCAGAATTGCCATCGCCATCGCCATTGCCATCGCCAGAATCTCTAGGAACCGAAACGTCATGCATTGGAATCATATCTCGAGGAGCTAATGGTTCGCCCCCGCGATCTACAACAATGTCGCTAAACCACTTGTTAAGCAAAACGGTTTCATCGCTAGCCTTTTTTGCATCTGCAGCAGCGTTTCCAGCAGCAGCGTTTCCAGCAGAATCTGCAGCAGCTACACCAGAAAATACTCCGCGAAGCATCCAACGCGTACCGTCTACTCCAACAATTCGCGTATCCACAGTTTTATCTTCAACTTTAACTGGCAGTATAAGCTCTTTGCCAAAAACGCCATTCACTTCCCTGGCATTAGAATTTCCCTTAAGCAAATCCGCGCGAACTTCGCTCCAGATTCCTTCTGTTTTAGGAGCTGCAAACGCCTCAACTTCAACGCTAGAAGACTTATACGTAACAGTTACGCCAAGAACTTGCCCAGATTCACGCTGCTTTTTTACACGCAGCTCCATTCCCTGCAAATACGGAATGCGAATAGCACCAAAATCAATATACGCACTTAAATCAGGAACTTTTTCGTCTGCAATATCCCACGGGCCTCTAAGGTTTCCTCGGCCTAAATAAGTATCTGCGTTATATCCACCTTCAACAAGCTCGTTTAAGGCTGAATTTTGGGATTGCAAATCCGCAAGATTTTCAGCATTTTTATCTGCATCTTTAGACTTGCGCTTTGACTTAAACCATCCCATGATTCCTCTTTTCTAATGGCCAACGCCACTTTTACTCAACTTCACCAGACTACCACAAGCAAAGCAAAATCACACATTGTATCTTATGCTTAGCGCAGCGTGATCAGACCAACGCGAATCGTAGCTTGGCGCGCGGTCAATCACAAATCCGCAAGCAGTTTCTGCAAGCTCTGGAGTTGCAAATTGGTAGTCTAAACGCCATCCAACATTGTTATCAAAAGCCTTGCCGCGCTGACTCCACCACGTGTATGGCCCTTGAATATTGCCAGCAAGCATTCGCATAACGTCTACAAACTCGTATTCGTTAATCCAGCGATCTATATACGCGCGCTCTTCTGGCAAAAATCCAGCACTTTTTTCATTCGCCTTAGCATTTTTAATGTCAAGAGGCGTGTGCGCAATATTAAAATCGCCACACAAAATCGCCTGATTTCCGCCACTTGCAGCAATATCTCTAAGCTCGCCCAATCGCGTAAGCATAGTATCTAGAAAGCGGAATTTTTGATGCATTTTCTGCGGATCGTCAACATTTCCAGCGTGAACATACACGCACGCAACCGTAATATCATACCCCAAAGGCGTATGAACATCGGTTTCTACCCAGCGCCCAGAATCCACGTCTTCGGTTAAACCAGGCAAACCATAACGCTGATTTATAACTGGCAAAGACGTTACAAGCGCCACTCCAGCACGACCTTTAACCTTGCAAATTTGGTTTGTAACGCAAAATGGCCCATTATTCTGCTGCGATTCGCCACTTTTAGATGCATATAAATCCTCAATTTTACTCATAATCGGATCAATCGCATCTTGCGGAGCACGAACCTCTTGCATACACCACACATCTGGCGTGTGATTTTGCACCCAATCAAGCATTCCCTTGCGTTCGGCGGCGCGAATACCGTTTAAGTTTGAAGTTGTAATCGTAATCATAAAATTCACCCTAATCGAATATGCGTATTACAAAATGGCAGATATTAAATTGCAGATATCAAATGGCAGATATTTTAAGCTTTGCACACCATTTTGCTGCAGATTTTCCACTACCTTGACGCAACAGAAAGCATCCAATTTGCACGATTTTCCGCTTCTTCGTTAGAAACACAAACCATAAGCACGGTATCATCGCCAGCAACCGAACCTAAAATTCCCTTTAATGGCTGCCTATCAATAACACTCGCAACATATTGAGCAGCGCCCGAAGGAGTGTGAATCACAACAATATTATTAGCAAATCCAACTTCTGTAATAAGACCAGAAAGAGTTCTTGCAACTTGCTGATCAATCCTAACTGTGTCCATTGCGTGACGGTTGCCAGTGCCATCTCCCAAGACGTACGCAATTCTGCCATCTGTAAGACGAATTTTAACAGCATTTATCTCGTCTAAATCGCGACTTAGAGTTGCTTGAGTAACATCAAAACCATTACGAGCCAAAACAGAAGCAAGCTGCGATTGAGAAGTAATAACCTCGCTTAAAAGCGCCTGCTCAATCGCGTTTAATCGCGCAGCCTTAGTTGCAGGACGCTGTTTGCCAGCAGAGTCATTATCATCAAAATTCCCAAAATTCTTCTTTGCATGAACCATAGCTGACAAACCTTTCTAAAAAAACTATTCCAATCTAATATACATGTATATATGCATAACTTTCCGTATATTTACCAAGATTGACCAATATTTACTAATATTTATTGATCTTTATTAATATTTGCATATTGGATATAACGAATATACTGAATAGAAATCACAATAAAAAATGCGGCCAAACAACTAAAGAATAGTTATTCAGCCGCATTAATTAAAAGCTAATTCACGATTTTACACGCGCAAAGTTGCATGCAAATCTTTAGCAGCTTTTGTAATTGCTTCTCGAACAGCTTCCATTTCTTCGCCAGAAAGCGTACGGTCTGCAGCTCTAAACGTTACAGAATAAGCAAGAGAGCGCAAACCATCTGAAAGCTGCTCGCCTTCATAAACATCAAACAGTTCAATCGACCCAAGCAAATCGCCAGAAGCCTTAACAATAGCTTTCTCTAAATCGCCAGAAGTCAAAGAAGAAGGAGCAACAAACGCAAAGTCCTGCTTAACTGGAGGGAATGTAGAAACAGGCTTTGCTTGAACAGGCTTAACTTGCATTGCGTCAAACAATGCACTCAAATCAAGCTCGAATGCTGCAGAATGCTTTGGCAAATCCAAGTTCTCATTAACGCTAGGGTGAAGCTCGCCAACAATGCCAATTTCAACATCGTCGCCGCCATCAACAGCAACAAACACTTTGGCAGTACGTCCTGGATGCCAAGATGCTGGAGCATTGTTTGCACTAAGCTGACGAATCTTAAAATCAACGCCAATGCGCTTTCCTAAACGCTGAACAGCTTCTAGAGCATCGCTGTAATCAACGTCTCGATGCGTACCAAGCCAGCCAGTTTCTTCTGCTTTACCAGTAAAAAGCGCCGCAACATGCAAAGGCTGCTTAGGCAAACCCGCATCCAAAGCTGCAAGCTGAGCGTCCGTAGGACGAACCGAGCCAGGCAAAGCAGGAATTGCAGGAGCATTAGGATCTGCAAAATACACGTGGCCAAGCTCATAAAGCGAAACATTGCTCAAACCGCGGCGAATATTTCTGCGAACCGTTCCAGCCAAAGTGGTAAGAACATTCCTACGAAGCCAAGGGCGATCGCCAGCCAAAGGATTTGCGATTTTTACACTGACTTTAGAAATCGAATCAACGTCCTGGCGGAAAGCTTTAAAATCTTCCTCACCAACAAACGGGTAGCTCAAAGATTCAACCAAGCCCATTTCTGCAAGCTCGTAAGCAATAGCTCTACGAGTTGCTTGCTCCTGCGTTAAACCAGTTTTGCCAGTAACAGGAACAGCTGGAACCTTAACAGGAATCTCATCGTAGCCAACCAAGCGCGCGATTTCTTCAACCAAATCGCATGGCTCATTTAAGTCTGGACGCCAAGTTGGAGGCAAAACAGAGAAAGAACCATTTCCGCCGCCAGCAACCGAGCAACCAATATCCGTAAGAATATCGCTAATGCGGTTCAAATCAATGCTTAATCCAGAAACGCGCTCTACTTCGCTAGCCTTAAACACAATAACGTTTCTATCAACCGTATTATTTACGTCTGTAGGTGTGTTAGAAGGCTCTCCAGAACCAAACTCGCTGAGCATTGTAACAGCCATTTGCGCAGCTGCAGGCTGAAGCTGAGTATCTACTCCGCGCTCAAACCTACGAGAAGCCTCTGTTGGAAGCTTGTGCCTACGAGCTGTACGCGCAATAGAAACGGGATCAAAGTGCGCTGCCTCAACAAGAATATTCTTTGTTTCGCTAGTTACTTCTCCATACATTCCGCCCATTACACCAGCAAGGCCAAGAACTCGAGAACCGTGATTTCCCTTTGGAGAATCGCAAATAAGCAAGTCTTCAACGTTAAGCTCTCTATCTTTGCCATCTAAAGTTGTTAAATGCTCTCCAGCTTTAGCGCGACGAACAACAATAGGGCCTTCAATCTTGTCTAAATCATAAGCGTGGAGAGGCTGACCTAAGTCGAGCATTACGTAATTTGTAACGTCTACTGCAAGAGATATTCCACGCATTCCAGCGCGAGTCAAACGCCTACGCATCCAATTAGGGCTTGCGGATTGTGGATTAAAGTTGCGCACTACACGCGCGTAGTATCGATCGCATCCAACAACGCCATGAATAGGGTTTGTATCTTCAATGCTAACTTCAATATCTGTAGACGCGTTTTCAACAGAAACCTGGCTGGCCTTATTGTTAAGTTCCACCACAGGATCCGTGTATGCAGCACCAGTTGAATGGTGATATTCGCGCGCAACACCCCTGTAAGAGAACGCGTAACCGCGATCAGGAGTGATGTTAATCTCTAGCAAAGGCTTGTTTAAGTGAAGAAGCGACATTGCGTCATCTCCAGGCTTTAATGCCTCGTATTCTGCTTTAGAGAATCCATATTCGCGTAGCAAAATAATGCCATCGTGACTATCTCCCAACCCAAGCTCGCGCTCGGAAGCGCACATTCCGTTAGAAATGTGGCCGTACGTTTTGCGAGGCTCAATCTTAAAATCGCCAGGCAAAACAGCTCCAGGAAGAGTTACAACAACCTTTTCTCCAGCAGCCATATTTGGAGCGCCGCAAATAATTCCACGAGGAACCTTATTGCCATTTTCGTCTACCTCGTTGTATTTATCTCCAACGTCAACATGGCACCAGTTAATAACCTTGCCATTTTTTTGTGGCTCTGGAGTAGCATCAACAACGTAGCCTACAACAATAGGACCTGTAACTTGAGAATCGTGAATCTCTTCTTCTTCCAAGCCAACGCGTACTAAATCTTTAGCAAGCTGAGTATAAGTCAAGTCTTCTGGCACTTCAACATGATCTTTAAGCCAGTCAATATCTACCATTGGCATGAGTTACTCTCCCATCACAAACTGTTCTGCGAAGCGCTTATCGCCTTCAACCAAATCGTGCATATCGTTAATATCGTGACGAAGCAGCAAAGTGCGCTCCAAACCAACACCGAAAGCAAATCCCGTATAAACATCTGGATCTAAGCCTGCAGACTTAAGAACGTTCGGGTTAACCATTCCGCAACCGCCCCATTCAATCCAACCTGGGCCACCCTTTTTATCTGGGAACCAAAGATCCAACTCCGCACTAGGCTCCGTAAACGGGAAGTAGCTTGGGCGCAAACGGCTTTTTGCATCTGGGCCGAACATTGCAACAGCAAGGCGATCAAGCACACCCTTTAAATCTGCCATGCTTAAGTGCTTATCTACTGCCAGAGCTTCGCACTGATGGAATACTGGTGTATGCGTGGCATCAAGCTCATCCGTGCGGAACACACGGCCTGGGGATGCAATATACAGAGGAACGCCTCGCTCAATTAACGCGCGAACCTGATCGGAAGAAGTCTGCGTGCGCAAAACCATGTTAGATCCCACAAATCCTGCAGCATCCTTTGCCTGATTTCCTTGCACGTAGAAAGTATCTTGCATTTGGCGAGCAGGATGATCTGGGCCAAAGTTCAATGCATCAAAGTCAAACCACTCTGTTTCCACTTCTGGACCTGCAGAAATCTGCCAACCCATAGACACAAAAAAGTCCTCAAAGTCTTCGATAATACGCGCAATCGGATGGCGAGCGCCAAGCGGCTTACGATTTATTGGCAAAGTCATATCAACTGTTTCTTTTTGAAGCATATTTGCTTCTTCAACAGCCTTAATACGCTCTTGCGCCGCCGCAAATTCCCTACCAAAATCAGCACGCAAAGCAGACATTACTTTGCCAGCTTCTTTCTTTTCTTCTACTGGAAGACTTCCAATAGCTTTGCTAGCAAGCGTCATTGCAGACTGGGCGCCAGCATACTTAGTTTTTGCCGCTTTTAAATCTTCCATTGTTTTAGCGGCTTGAACACAAGCAATGCCCTCTTTTACTACCTTTGTAATTGCCTTTGCATCGAACGGCTGACTCTTTGCCACAGCACCCTTCCTATCCGTGTATGCGTACTTTTGTAGAGCATTCAAAAACGTCTCAAATCCCCATTTTTCGCTCATGACTAGACATAGCCAAGCCCATTAGCATTACTGCTGCGCTGGTTGCTAAGTTCATTGATTCCGCTTTTCCGTAGATTGGTATTACCGATATTTCGTCTACTTTATTTAATACTTCTTGCGGCAATCCTCTGGCTTCATTTCCAAATAATATTGCGACATTAGAAGCGACATTAGAAGCATTATTAAACGAATCTAAAACACGCGCAAACGACTTTGGTTTTTTATTTTCCGTGCCGTAAATATCTGCAGCAATCACATTTATACTTGCGGTTTTTGCCCAATCAAACCACTCATTTTCACTCATTTTTACTACTGGCAAGTGGAATAATGATCCTGCAGTAGAGCGAACAAGCTTTGAGTTAAAACGACTTACGCAATCGTCAACAAAAACAACAGCATTGCAGCCCGCCACGTCTGCAACGCGAATAATCGCGCCAGCGTTGCCCGGGTCTCTTACCTGCCAGCATGCTGCAATCAGTATGTCTTTGCCAGATTTACCAATCTTACTAAATTCTTCTTTAAATTCTTTGTCTAAAACCTTAGAATCACAAAGCGCAACAATCCCCTGGCAATCCGTGCTGATTTTATGCATAACTTCTGCCGTTGCAGGATGCACATAGCAATCATTTTTTAAGGATTCGTCAACGATTTTGCTGATTGTCTCTAGAGAACCATTATTGCTAACGCCATTACTAACGCCATCACTGCCGCCATTAACAGCATCTTGCAAAACATAAATGTCTAAAATCGACTTACGCGCGTACCTTACGGCTTCCCTAACGCTTTGCGGACCTTCGACTAAAAAGCGCCCATCCTCTCGCGATTTTGCGCGACTTATTGCACAAATTCGCTTAACGCGATCGGAATGCGGATTATCCATTAGTTCTTTTAACGGCATAATATCACTCTACTTTACATATATTTACAACACGCGTAAGCGTTGCAATACAAGCGTTGCAATACAAAACTACTCGTGATGCTCCGACGAACTTTGAGTAGTGTATCCTTCTGGCTCCAACTGGAACGTTGTGTGCGAAACAGAAACTGGAAAATGCTCGCGCAAACAATCCTGAAGCTGGCTCAAAATATCTGCACACTGATCCATCGTCAAATCGCGCTCAACAACAACATGAGCCATAAAAATAGGCATTCCTGTAGAAACCGTGCTTGCGTGCAAATCGTGAACAGCAAGAACGTGCGGAACGTGCTCAAGATGTTCTCGAACTTTTTCTATATCCAAGCCCTCTGGCGTTTGCTCAAGCAAAACTTTTACAGCATTTTTAAGCAAGTGCAATGCACGCGGAATCATCAAAATCGCTATAATTCCGCCAGCCACAGCGTCAAAACCACTCCAATTGGTAGCTATCATAACAACTGCAGAAATAACTACCGCTACAGAACCTAAAGCATCGTTCATAACTTCCAAGAACGCTGCTCGCATATTCATATTGTCTTTAGATTGAGAAACCAAAATTATAAGCGAAGCAATATTTGCAAGAAGACCTAGAATACCAAAGAAAAGCAGCTGATTTACACTGTGAATCTCATTATGATTTGCCCCAAAAAGACGCATTCCAGATTCCACAATCGCATAAACACCTACAAAAAGAAGCACAAGAGCACCAGCCGCAGCCGTAATTACCTCTAGCCTTGCCCAGCCCCAAGTTCGCTTTGAATTAGGCTTCTTGCGCATTAAAATCGCAGTAACCGTAGACGCAGCTAAAACGGAAATATCTGTTAGCATATGTCCTGCATCAATTAGCAAAGAGATTGAATTGGTTAAAACAGAGCCGATTACTTCTGCCAAAAACACAATTGACGTTAGCGTTAATGTTAGAGAAAGCTTATGCTGATGCGCGTGGCTCGCACTAATTGCGTCTTTAACAGATGCAGCATTAGCGCTCGAATTTTCTAAATGATTATGCACAAAAATCTCCTATTTTGCTATACATTGTAATTCACCAAGATGATGAGAAGTTGATTCAGCAACCAAATCCTCTTTTAAATTGCCATTATCCGCCGCGTCAATTATTTTCATAGCAGCATCAACAATATCTGGCTGCAAAGCATTAATCCAATGAATACGCGAGTCTCTTCCAAACCAGCCCATTTGCTTGCGCGCGAGTCGCCTAGTTTTTTGCGCAATATCAGCAAAAGCTTCGTCTTCGCTACAAACACCATCTAAATAGTCCATTATTTGTGGATATCCCAAAGCCCTGCTAGCAGTAACGCCTAATTTTGAGCGAATCGCCTTAACTTCGTCTACAAAACCCTGCTCGCGCATCATTTTTGTACGAAGCTCCACTCGTGCATCCAAATCTTCTCTTTTTAAGTCCAAACCGATTTGCACGCAATCAATCAAATACTTGTATTTTGGCAAAGTTGCAGAATACGGCTTGCCTGTTAACTCAATGACTTCTAGCGCACGAATTGTTCGGCGTGAATTTCTTGGATCCATATTTTTAGCCGCCACTGGGTCGAGCCTTTGCAATTCTTCAAAAAGCGCCATTGCCCCTTGCGATTTTTCGCGCTCTTCCAAGGCTTTTCGTACAGAAGGATTTGTGCCAGGAAAAGTTATATCGTCAACAGCAGCGCGAGCATACAACCCAGAGCCGCCAACAAGAATCGGACGAATACCATTTTCTTGCAAATCGCGTATACATTGGCGCGCAAGCGTTTGAAACTTTGCAACGCTCATAGAATCTTCTGGATCAATAATATCTAGCAAATGATGCTTAACCGCACTCTGCTCTTCTTTAGTTGCTTTTGCCGTACCAATATCCATATAACGGTACATTTGATATGCGTCTGCGTTAATAATTTCCGCTTTTACACCACGTTCAGCAAATTTCTTTGCAATCGCAATACCAAGACTAGTTTTGCCAGATGCTGTTGGTCCTACAATCGAAATCACTTTCGGCGGTTTGCACACAATGCGCTCCTACGTAGCAAATTTAAGCTAATAAAATTTAAGCTAATAAAAATAAACTTACTTCTTCTTAGCTTTTTTAGACTTTTCCGCAAGCAATCTAAGAGTATCTGCAGCTGCTTCTTCTGGAGCATGAGTATGGTGTTCCTCGTCTCCAGGCAAAGGATTAGCATATCCAAGATTCACGTTAAGCAAACGCTCCGCCTGAGTCTCGTCAATCTTTTCCGAAAGCGCAATCTCCGATATAAGAATGCTGCGAGCGCGAGCAAGCATACGCTTTTCTCCAGCAGAAAGCCCATGTTCATCAACGTCTCGCTGCGACAAATCGCGAACAACTTCCGCAATCTTATTAACATCGCCCGTGGCAATTTTTTCTACATTAAGCTTGTATCTTCTAGACCAATTCATCTCTTTTTCAATGATTGGCGTACGCAAAATCTCAAAAACTTTAGCAACTTCTTTGGCGCCAACAATGTCTCGAACGCCAACCTTTTTAACATTATCTACAGGAACGTTAATCTCTAAACCATCTGAAGACAATACAACTAAGCGCAAATACTGCCTAGTAACACCCTTAACAGTACGTTCACTAATTTCCTCGACTCTAGCCGCACCATGACGAGGATAGACGACCATATCGCCGACTTGATAACCCACAGAACCCTCCGTATGCACAGAAAAACTCATTTCAGTTTCCCATAAGGCAAAGACTTGAGCGCTATTAAATTATTTTTTTGACTTATTAGTAAAACTTTGCTCAAAACACACAAGACATACGCAAATAATGTTGTATGATAGACAACATGAGTACAGTATCTAACATCAATGAAGATGCAATCGCAGTTGCCGTTCGTCAAGACGTGCTTGCTGCGGTGAGCAACGCAGAATACTACAATCCACACGAGGTCCTTGGTGGACATCTCGGAACCGGCAAAGGCGCTGGTACTGCCACGGTTCGCGTTTTGCGACCAATGGCCAAGAAGGTAACAATTCTCACTAAGAGCGGCGAATACGAAGCTCAACACGAATACAACGGCATTTTTGTTGCCACTATTCCTGCAACTAAGCACGCTAAAAGCAAGGAATGGTCTGTTCCTAGCTACCGAATTCGTACCGTAGAAGTAGACGGCACCGAGTCTGTAGACGATGACCCATATCGTTACCTGCCGCAAATTGGCGACATGGACATGTATTTGTTCGGTGAAGGCAGACACGAAAGACTTTGGGAAGCGTTAGGCGCTCATGTTAAAAGCATTACTGATTCTTGGGGTCTTGTAAGCCCAGAAACAGGCAAAATGGTTAAAAAAGTTACTGGAACATCCTTTACCGTGTGGGCTCCAAACGCTCGCGCTGTAAGAGTTGTTGGCAACTTTAACTATTGGAATGGCCGCCGCCACGCAATGCGATCCCTTGGCTCTAGCGGAATTTGGGAGCTTTTCATTCCAGGAGTAGGCGCAGGTGAGGTTTACAAGTTTGAGATTATGACTCAAGCTGGAAACTGGATTATGAAGGCAGATCCAATGGAGCGCTCTCACGAAGTCCCACCTAACACTGGCTCTGTTGTTGTTGACTCCGACTTTAAGTGGCACGATAGTGAATGGCTTGAGCAGCGCGCAAAGACTAATGCGCATGATGGCCCTGTTAGCATCTACGAAGTTCAGGCAAATAGCTGGAATCGTGATTACGAGAATTATCGCGAGCTTGCAGACCACCTTGTTGATTACGTTCAGCAAGAAGGCTTTACCCACGTTGAGTTTATGCCTCTTACCCAATACCCATTCTCGGGATCTTGGGGATATCAGGTTACTGGTTATTATGCTGTTGATTCCAGGCTTGGAAGCCCAGACGACTTTAAGTACTTGGTAAACAAGCTACACAAGGCTGGCATTGGTGTGATTATGGATTGGGTTCCAGCACACTTCCCTAAGGATGACTTTGCTTTGGGTAGATTTGACGGCACTGCACTTTACGAAGATCCAGATCCACTTCGCGGTGAGCACCCAGATTGGGGAACCTACATATTTAACTTTGGCAGACACGAGGTTCGTAACTTCTTGGTTGCTAACGCGTGCTTCTGGCTTAGCGAATATCACGTTGACGCTTTGCGAGTAGATGCTGTTTCTTCTATGCTCTACTTGGATTACAGCCGTGAAGCTGGTCAATGGCGTCCAAACATGTATGGCGGACGCGAAAACCTTGAAGCTATTGACTTTATTAAGGAAGCAAACGCTACTGCATACAAGAATAATCCTGGAATTATGATGATTGCAGAAGAGTCCACTGCATACCAAGGCGTTACTGCTCCTACAGACATGGGCGGCTTGGGCTTTGGCTTAAAGTGGAACATGGGCTGGATGCACGATACGTTGCAATACCTTAAAGAAGAGCCAATTAATCGTCGTTGGCATCACAACGAAATCACATTCTCTATGGTTTACGCGTATTCCGAGCATTACGTGTTGCCTCTAAGCCACGACGAAGTTGTGTACGGCAAGGGTTCTCTTCTTGGAAAGATGCCTGGAGACGAGTGGCAACAATTTGCTGGTCTTCGAGCGCTCTTGGCATATCAGTGGTCTCACCCAGGAAAGAATCTTCTGTTTATGGGCGGAGAAATCGGCCAGTCTTGCGAATGGAACTTCAACAATTCGCTTAATTGGCACGAGCTTCAATGGCCATTCCATCAAGGTGTACAAAAGCTGGTTGCAGATCTTAACGCTTTGTATAAGAGCTCTCGAGCATTCTGGAGCCAAGACTTTACGCCAGATGGATTCCAGTGGCTTACTAGCGACGATTCCGACCACAACACCTTAAGCTACATGAGAATTGGCGATAATGGCGAAGAAATCGTTGTTGTTGTTAACTTCTCGGGTCAAGCTTGGCAAGACTACCAGGTGGCATTGCCTAAGGGCGGAAAGTGGCAAGAGATTCTTACTACCGACGACGCTAAGTATTGCGGCTCCGATATTCACAACGGCACATTTACTGCAGCCGCCGAAGAATATCATTCCAGGCCGTATTCTGCAAGGATTACTGTTCCAGCACTTGGAGCCGTATTCCTTAAGCCAGTAGATTAAGGTAATAATTAAATAGTTAAAGCTAAAAGAAATCTAAACTAGGTTAAAATGTTGGACACTCCATCAGAAACAAGTGCTCCTCGAACAATTCTTGTTGTAGAAGATGAGCCAGATTTAGCTACCGCTATAGCACAACGCATTGTTGCTAGAGGATGGAAAGCTAGAGTTGTTTCTGACGGAGTGTCTGCCGTTAAAGCAGCATTAAGCTTAAAACCAGACCTTATAATCATGGATATTATGCTGCCGCTTATGGATGGCATAGAAGCCACTCGAAGAATAGTATCTAAATGCCCTATTCCTGTTCTTATGCTTACAGCAAGAGACGCAGAAGCAGATAAATTAGCTGGATTAAGCGCAGGAGCAGACGACTACGTTACAAAACCATTCTCCCCTAGAGAGCTTATTGCAAGATGTGCTGCACTTTTGCGCAGGGTAGAACGCGCAACTTTAATAGCCAAACGAGAACAGTACAGTAATTTGTTTAAGTTTGGAAACCTTGTTATTGACCCAAAGCAAAGACTTGTTACGATTGGCGAAAAGGCGATTCATTTTACGCCTACCGAATTTTCTTTACTTACAACTTTTGCAAATCACCCTCACGAAGTGTTAAAAAGAGAGACACTTTTAGAAAAAGTTTGGGATTGGCCAGACGCTTCGGGAACAAGAACAGTTGATTCCCACGTTAAATCTTTAAGGCGCAAGATTGGATCTTCTTGGATTCGCACAATACACGGAGTGGGTTACGCTTTTGAACCGCCTAAAGAAGATTATGAGCAATAGAT
The DNA here is from genome assembly GCF_030217745.1 of Bifidobacterium sp. UMB1197. Lineage (NCBI taxonomy): Bacteria > Bacillati > Actinomycetota > Actinomycetes > Bifidobacteriales > Bifidobacteriaceae > Bifidobacterium > Bifidobacterium sp. UMB1197. The sequence continues at coordinate 93,058 of NZ_JASOOL010000005.1, forward strand.
TATGAGCAATAGATTATGAGCAATAATTTGATTGGCAAAGATAGTAAAAATAAACAGAATAATCACGATTCACTACTTCACACTAAAAGCGCCATTGGATTTTTTACATCATTAAAAGGCGAATTATCTGCGATTATTGTTTTTGCAACCGCTATAGCGTTTGTTATGGCGTGGTTTTTACTAAAAGTTGGATTAAGCGGTTGGATTGCAATGCCGCTAACTCTTGCGGTTGCACTGGGAATAACATACGCATTTTCTAGAGGATTAACTTCGCCACTTAGACAAATGCGTGATGCTGCCGAAGCAATGGCAGATGGCGACTATTCTGTACGCGTTCAAATTGAAAACAGAAAAGACGAGGTTGGAAAACTCACTCTTGCCTTTAACGAAATGGCAGAAGAACTAGAGCATGCAGACAACATGCGCCGAGATCTTATAGCAAACGTTAGCCACGAGCTTAGAACGCCTGTTAGCGCTTTGCAAGCAATGGTGGAAAACCTTGCAGACGGCGTTGTGGATCCAACTCCATCCAACATGGAAGCGATTGTAAACCAAACGCATAAATTGGCGGATTTAATCACTTTTCTTCTTGACTTATCTAGAGTAGAAGCAGGCGCAGAAAGCCTTGTTATTACCAGCTTTGACTTTAAAGATTTTATTAACAACATTGTAGAAACAGTAAAAATCGCAGATGCAGGCCACAATCACAGCATAAGTCTTAATATTGAAAACAACATTATGCTTGTTGGAGACAAAAATCGTCTTTCTCAATTGTTTACAAATGTAATATCTAATGCAATCAAACATTCTGCAGACAACACTAAGATTCTTATAAGCGCTAAGTCAAATTACGAAAAAAATATTTTAGTTTGCAATGTTATTAATTTTGGAACACAAATACCTAAAGAAAATCGTGCAGATATTTTCCGCAGATTTGTTAAAGGCAGCCAAGGAATAGGCACTGAATCTGGCGGAACTGGGTTAGGACTTTCGATTGCAAGATGGGCCGCGCTACTTCATCACGGAAACGTTAGAGTTGTAGACGATAAACGCGGAGTTAATTTTGAAATAACATTGCCACTAACATACAGCAAATAGCACGTAATCGCAGAGCGGATTAGCGTAAAACGCGGCTTAAAACGCGGCTTAAAACGTTAAAAATCTAGGAGTATAAAACGCTTTCTTTAGACCACACTCCAGCCAGCGCAAAACACGCAAAAACAGCAACTCCGCTTTTATTTAACTCTTTAACACAATTTTTTAACGTAGACCCCGTAGTAATAATGTCATCTATAATAATCACTTTGCATCCACTTTTAATGCCCTTTACATTTACCGATAAGCCTTTAGATGTGCGCAAAGATCTGGCTCTACTCCCCCTTGCTTGAACAGATTTAACCTTTATGCTGGTCATTTTAATTGCTTTAACAAAAGTGGCATCAATGCCATGCTCTTTAAGACTTTTAACAACATTTTTAGCAATTGAATCCATTTGACTTCTGCCACGCCTTCTTTTGGAGGCAAAAGACGAAGGAACGGGAATAATGGCCACTTTGCCAGAGCTTCCAATAACACTAATAATCAAGCGAAAAAGCAAGCTAGAAAAGGGCTTATCTAAAAGTTGATTTCCGTGGTCTTTCCATTGCAAAATGCATCTTCTTACCGACCACCCGTATGTTGCGCAAGAATAAATATTTTTGCAAAACACTCCGCTAAACGGATCCATATGCCACTCGCTAAACTTTGCTTTACATTCGCTACACAACACGCAATCCGCCATTGAGCAGCCAGCGCAGCAAATTGGAAAAGCAAGATTAAGAATAGTTTTAAACACGTCTAGCCAAGAAACGTTGAAAATAAGCCGATTTTGCTTATTGGCACTAAGATTTTTGTAAAGCATAAAAAGACAATAGCAATGCTAAAAATAAATGACAATAAAATTAGAGCAATGTGGTTAAAGGCTTTTTACTTAAGACTTTACTTAAGACTTTCCAACAGCCTAGAGCACAATTCAAAGGTATTACTAGGATTTTTTACGCAGACTGCAAGCGTACCTGTTAAAGAAGTTGGATAATCGTTTCCACCCTTGTACATGCGGTCTCCAACAAAAGCAACCGAGTCTAGGCAAATGCCGCAAATCTTGCAAAGAGACTTAAGAGCATAGGCCTTATTATTGCCCTTGCAAACAACATCAACGCTTGTTTCGCCGCCAGCCCGCACAGAAAAATCAGGTAAATCTTTAGAAATCTGTTCAGCCAACTCTTCCTTTAGCTTGCCGCTAGGATCCCAACTCTTTTTACACTCAATTGGCGCAAGCTGACCTAGTGCAGAAAACGTAATTTGAGTACCACGATTTTCTATTTGACTGCCCCAAAGATCTTTATCTCCACTGCTTTTTAGCAATCCCATTTTTTTAGCACAATCGCTAATAACCTGAATAATGCGATTTGCGTCTTGACTAGAAATAGTATGCGAATACAAGCATTTTAATTTGCCGTCAACAATGCGATAATAGCTTGTTCCGTTAGTTGGCATAATGTGAAAATTATCTAAATTTGTAGCAGCAGGCAAAACGCTTAAAACTTGGCTTTTGACTAATCGCAAGTCTCCGCCCGTAATTAAAGCAACAGGAATTTTATTGATTAAATCTCCAAAAACCTTGCACATTGGGCTAGTCATAGGTTTTTTAGAACATGCAAGAGTGTTGTCTAAGTCAAAACCAATAAGCGAACACAAAGCAAGGCGCTCGCAAAGACCCTGCTCATTGTACTCATGAATATTTGGCTCCAACACTTTCCTCCTGTACAAACCATGCAATTCAAGTATTCCATATTATTAACATATTTACTACACCGTTTTGCGCACGCGCATTAAACAAATGCCCTAGCATACAAATAAAGTTAAGTGTATGACGTGCTTAATATGGGAACAAAAAAGATACAGAAACCGACACGGACGCGGCATGCGAGCGCCAATGTTTGGCACACGCCTTCCTAGATACAGGACGGCTAGTGGAATGTTTGACTCAATGGTGGCGGGTCAAATTAGAATGCTTAATAGCGCTTGGTCCAATCTTATAAAAGATGTTCAATTTGCTGTAGAAGACGTTCCTCCAAGCCAGCCAGTGCTTTGGGAAAATAACAAAAGAATAATGTCTCAAGCTTTTCCTTCTTCTAAGGGAATGCCAAAAAGAATAGTTTTATACAGACTTCCGCTATGCACGCACGTTACTAGCAGAGCCGAGCTTCAATACGCGATTAGAGATGAAATAGTTCAACGTTTAGCAGAACTGTATGGCAGAAGACCAGAAGAAATCGACCCAGATTGGGGATTGTAAATAACAGCCTAAAAGCCCTAAGTCTACTTTACAATCGAAGGATTTGAGCGGACTTTAACGCTTATGCTATTAGGGTCAAGCGATTTAGAAGAAATCCACGCCACTCCTGCAAAACCAGCGTCATTTACTGCTTTTGACTGAACTCTAGACGCAAACGAAACGCCAGACTTAGATTTAATAGTAAACATAACCGCTTTAGGATCAACATCTTTTGCTAAAACTGTTGCAACAGAATATGGCTTAACACTAATAGACTTAGAAGCGACTTTTAGGCCAGAAGAATCGTAAGCATTAAGCGTTACATTGGCATTGCTAACCAGTCCATTTGCAATATAAAGCGATGTTTCGTCTGCAGAAAATGCAGACACAAGCGCACTATTTGTAATAGAGTGAACAGCATTAACAAAAGCAACATCACTCTGGCCATCTTTACCATTTCTTTCAACCGAAGCCATAGCAAAAATAGGAACGTTGCTCTGCGCAAAAATGGCACCAACACCCTTAGGAACTTCTGCTAAATCAACAACCTGAATCTGTCTTGCATTAAAATCAACTTCTTTAATGCTCTTTTTTCCAGACTCGTCTAGCCAATACAAGTTGGCTTTTCCGCTTTTAGTAGACCAAATATAAGCTTTGGCTTGATCGCCCTCACTAATGCCTGGCAAAACAGGCTCTAAAGATGCGGATTCTTCTGGCGAAATAATATCCACGCCTTTAGAAACAAGACCAGATGAACGAATAAACTTAACGAACGACGAAACTGGAGCCTGTTCGCTTAAAACTTGAATGTAAAGACCATCGGACTTTGCAGCAGCTGCGGAAATGTTAAAATATGCGTCGCTGTGCGCTGGAACAGTAAAGGTGCTTCCTGTAGAAAGATTTAGCCCAGCGCCAGACTTATTAGTTGACCATGCTTTAACGCTTACAACCGTAGGCTTAGACGAAAGATTAACAGAATTTAATCTTACAGAGATTCCTTCGGATATTTTTGGAATAATAAAGCTTTGACGCATTGAAGGAGACACACAAGAAGTGGCAGATACGCCCTTTAAATCTCCGCTAGTGGCCCAAGAAGCAGCTGAAGCTGCGGAACCAGTGCCAGACTGCGCGTTTAAAAGACTACTTTCCAAAACTTTAGCATCTTTGTCTACATCGCTTTGCGCGAAATAAGCCCCATCGCTATTTTCGCTAGAATCATAAGTAGAAGGATTATTAAAAGATTTGTTGACTAAATCTTTAGAATCTCCAGCATATTTTACGCCGTTAAAAGTGGACTTATAAACGCTACCAAAAGACGCATATCTGGCTATTGACTTTAAATCACCTTCGGATTCTTGAAACTCGCTATCTCCATAATTTGCTGAATCTGGTAAAGCTATTCTGCTAGGGCAAACTGTTTGCAAGTTTGTAGAGCTAACGCGCTTTTCTACGCTTCCAACAGGAGAAATAGGGTCATCTGTTAGCTGCTTTAGCGGGCATACGAAAGAGGCAACAATTGCACAAGAAACAAGTATTGCCGCACTCAAAATAGATAAAGACCACAGTTTGAATCTTCTAAAACGAACAGAAGCGCTAATTGACGCAGCATCTTGTGCATGACGATGACTATTTTTAGAATTCGTATTTGACTTCATTAATCTACCTGCCATTTATCCGTCTAATCAATCATAGCTTCTAACTACTAATCCTACTAATCCTAATCATCCACGTTCTATTACGTTATTGCTGTTAAAACGAGGCAAAGCAACAAGGCAATACAATAGCAGCACTAATACAAAAATAACAATCCACGGAAGCCTCCAAGAAAGTGGGCGCGAATGGCTATAAATCGACGTTTTAGAAGCAGATGAATCTGGTAGAGAATCGAATCTACAGTAGGTTCCATGATTAGATGAAACAACGAGTTGTGTGCCTGCAGAAGCGTTAACATTGGCAATCAGCTTTTCGGTTGCATCTTTATTTGCAGAGCCTTCTACGTAAATCATTGAATTGGTAGCAGCTAAATTATCTTTAGCTTTAGAATCATTAACAATGTAAATTCCACCAATACCAAGCTGCTTTAAGGTTTCAATAGACTCATCGCTTGCATGAGAAAGAAGCTTAGAAGCCGCATAATAAAGCGTATTTGTACTAGGAGAATACCCGTATAAAACATCTCTAACTTGCAAAGATGGAGATAAATCAACCAAATCACCGCGAGACGTACGCATAATCGAGACATTAAGTTCGCGACTATTTACAGCCTTAATGGCAAGAACGCGATTAGCTTCGTTTTTATTTAAGTAATCCGAAACAACCATTGGCAGGCCATTATCGCTTGCGTAAACAGAGGTTACTGGCCCGCTAATAATTGCAAATAATCCAAGCAAAGCAGCAACAGCAAAAATGCCAAAAGCTAAAATTCCTCTTGCAAGATGAATGAGCTTTTTCATCATTATCTTAGCAGAACGCCTCATAGCCGCACGCTTAGAAGCACGCGTAGTGTAATCGTCTGGATTATTATCTTGATTAATGGAATTAGACCTTCTTAAAGGCTCAAACCTACGAACGGCTTTTCCTGCCACCATGCACATGCAAGTAAGAACGCCAAGCGCGCTCAAGCATACGCCTGGAAGAACGCTTGCAGCAATAGGACCGTCAAAATCCGAAGCAATAACAACACGACAAGCAGCCAAAGAAAGCGCCATTCCGCTAACAATTACAACCCACATCATTCTTGAAGCTCTTAAAGCAAACGGAAGAGCAAGAGCACACAAAGCCATTAATACAGCTAAGGCTGCGAACACAATCATGATTATTCCGCGAAGTTGCAAAATAAACATTGACCCCGAAGAAAAATGATTCAAATCAATGTTAAATGCTCTAAGCAAAACGTCTATATAGCTACTAACTCTAGGAGCGCCATTTATTTTTTGAGAAGGCAAAGCCATGCTGGCAAAAATTTGGCGCCACATTCCAGCTTCAAAATAGCGCACAACGCTACCCAATGTTGGCAAAAGAACCAAAATAGATGGAATAGGCATTAGCGCAAGCATAAAGCGATGCGAACGCACCATAATAATTGCTGCAACAAAAATAACAAACATTGGCAGCAAAAGCTGAGGACTTGCAGCAAGCGGAACCATAAAGCACAAAGATGCGCAAGCCGCACTTTGAACTGATGCAACTGGAACAACAGGATCTTCTGTAACATACATTCCCACGGCATGGAAAGCAAAGGCAAACGCGGCTGGCAAAAATACCATTGTTAAAATCATTGGCAAATCGCCTCTAGCAAAAACGCCAAATGCCATTGCAATCATTGTCCAGCAAAGGCCTGAGCATACTCGCACAATGTCTGATCTAGTAAACACGCCTGCAAGCGCCCAAAAACTCAACAGCATGGCTGGAGCTGCAAGGAAGAATATGGCGTTTATTGCGGCTACAGTATTTCCACCAAACACAATGGAAGCTAGCATCCAAATCATAAGAAGCGGAGACGGTGGGAGTGCAGACGCAAAACCATCGTCTGGAATATATGCTCCAATCGCAGATTTAAAAAGACTTGGAAAATCGGCGCCAGTAGAAAGAAGCTGACTTGAATAAAGCGAAGACCCAGAAAGAATCTTATTAATCGGCGCTCCGTAAAGAAGCATGACGGTTACAAAAACAAGTAGTGAAGCGCAAATCGCAGCACTCCATCTAAGCAAAACTCTTCTATGCAAGTGTTTTCTTGCAAGCGGACTTAAAATAACACCCTTTTTTTGAGTTTTAAAAGCAACAGTCTTGTCTTTCCAACGCGTAATCTGGCTGCGACTTGCTATAAGAGAAGTGAGTCGTTTTAACGAAACTTTTGAAACTCTTGACACTCGTCTTCTTGCAAAAACAGCGCGAGGCAGCTGAGCTAACGCAATCCAAGGAAGCATAAGACGCATAAACGCAACATACGGCTGCTTAGCAAACAAAGACTGAAGCGCGCGAATTAAAGACATTGGAACACTTAAAAGCCAGATAAGCGGCCACATAATAACGCTAACATCTGTATACAGGTATCTTTGCTTTGCCATAATCGAATAAGCAAGACCGTAGCAAACTGTAGTTTTTTCGGCATCACGCTCTTCGCCACTCCTAGTGCGAAGCCCATCAAAACGCGCTCTTCTATGCGCGATTATGGCTTTTGGAACAACAACAACTCGCCCACCGCTTAAAATAACTCGCCTACAAAAATCGTTAGATTCTTCAAAAGTGGTAAGCCAAGGCTGTGTTCCACGCATTGTTTGCCAAGTGCTAAGCGAAACTAAAGCACCTGCAAGAGAAACAGAATAAACGTCTCCCCTAAAATCGTACTGCTCCTGATCTGGCTCACCTTCTACGCTAAGCGAATGCACTTTATGCTTCCATGCATACATGCCAACGTTATGAAGAATCTTGCCTTGCCAATCAACCTGCTTTGCTCCAAGAACACAAGCTGTTGGAGTGTTTCGCCAAGTCTCCCTTAGAGCTTCAAGACATTTGCTGTTGGCAGGTTTTGAATCATCATGTAAAAGCCACAACGACTTAACACCCTGCAACGGTAGCAATTTTTTTAAAGACTTTTCTACAGCGTCTCCAAATGATTTTGCAGACTTAATAGGAAGAATAACAACTTTTATTTGTTTATATTCTTTATAGGATTCAGCGTTATTGCCGCTGTACGCATTGCCATACGCATTACTAAAAGTTTGATTTGCGTTGGAAAAATCTGCATTAGAAATTAATCCAGTTAATTGAGTTGGTTCGATTTGAACGCTAAAAGTCTTTACTAACTCTTTTTTAACGCGACTAGCGCAATCAGCTATAACAATAGTTCCAGGAAGCACACTTTGATTTATAACCGCATGCAAAGTTTCTTCGTAAAACCGCGTATCTTGCTCAACGCTCATTATTGAGGCAATAGAATAATCAACCTCGCGAGGCTTTGTTCTACTTAAAGCAGAGAATACTTGTAAAGCATCGTTTTCAAAGGTGCTAGTTTCAGCGGTTATTGAATCCATACACAATAGTTTACGCAAGGGGTGTGTATTATGCATGTTTAAAAATCTCAATAGAATGCATTATAATGGTGGTTTATATGTGTATTTACGAAAGAAGGAAGCATGGCAGCCTCTCGGTATAATCAAGACCGTCGGTACCAAACTAACTATTGGGACTCTTCCGCACCGCACCATACTCTCAATAGTCAGATGCTAAATACCTCTCGTAAAATCATTTGCATGGCAATTGTTGCCGTTCTAGTCTTTTTAACTACAATAATCGCAGCCATATGGCTTGATTTTTCTTCAACAATCAGCTCACGCGTTATAACCACTATTGCAAAAGATAGCAAACAAGCTAAAACAATAGACCCTAATGCTGGCAAAACCATTAACATTCTTGTTCTTGGCCAAGATACTCGAGAAGGTAAAAACCGATCTTTCCAAGGTGGCGGCGAAGACGAAAACCATCAGTCAGATACTGCAATGGTTGTTCAAATCAGCGCAGATAGGTCTTATATAAATATTGTTTCAATTCCTAGAGATTCAATGGTTAAGGCTGCAGCATGCGATACTTCTAATGGCAGAATTCCTGCTAGACGTAAAGTTATGTTTAACTCGATTTTTGCTCTTGGCTATGCTAAAGGCGGAGATTTAGCTAGCGCAGCATCTTGCACGCTTGCAACAGTAAACGAGATTACTGGGTTAAACATAACTGATTTTATTGTTGCAGATTTTAGTGGCTTAAGCGACATGATTAACGCGATTGGCGGAGTAACCCTGTGTATTCCTGTTAACACTAGGGATTACTACACTGGCGTTAATCTAAAGCGCGGACTTCAGCACCTAGACGGTGTTCAAGCGACGCAATACGCAAGAATGAGGCACGATAGCGCAAGCGACGGAAGCGATATTATGCGAACAACTCGCCAGCAGTATCTTCTTAAGCAGCTTATTCATCAAGCGCTATCTAAGAACTTACTAACGCAGTCAGCTCAGCTGTATCAGCTTGCAAAGTCAGCTCTAAAATCGCTTAATATGAGTCAGGGTCTTGCAAACCCTACAACATTAGTTGCTTTGGCTGCAAGTCTTCATAATCTAAAGCCTTCGCACATTTACGCTCAAACAATACCGGTTACAACCGATCCTTACGATGCAAATCGTGTTATTTTAGACGATAGCGCTCAAGATGTTTGGGATTTAATGCAAGAAGATAAGCCATTAACTAAAAATCTAGGCGAAAAACCAAATAAAGGTAAAAAGTCTTCAAAAAAGAACGCGAAGAATGGCAAAAAGAGCGATTCTAAAGAAAACTCCGATTCGTCTAGTTCGGATTCTGCCGACTCTGAAGATTCTACAGAATCTGGCGAAAATAGTCTTAACTCCTCTAATTCCTCTGCAGATCCAAACGCAGTTAAAATTGGTCGCGTAGACGCAAAAACTGGATTAGCAAAAGATAGCTTGGGCAGGCTTATTGACCCGAATAGCGGCGGAATTGTTAACCCAGAAGACGGAACAATAAGAAACCCAGAAACTGGTCACTACATGGGAATTGCAGATAAGTATCTAAACAATACAATATGCGCAGTTCCAAAAGGAAAATAATACACTTGGCAAAAGCAACGTTGTTACAACGTTTATAACCACGTTGCTTTATAATGCCATTGATAGTTTTAGCAATAACTAATGCATACAAACAGACGCTAGCAAGATTGCAAACGCGTGGCTTAGGGAGGATAAATGAGCCAGCAACGTCCAGAAGACGCTTTGGGAAATCAAAATATTCCACCTAGCTTTGCTCCATCTAACAAGCGCAATAAAAGTGCAAATTCCAATTCCATACCAAGCTTTCCGCCTAGAAAAGCGCACAAAAATAGTGAGCTAGAAAACGAAGCAAATAGCGCGCCAAAAATCGAAGAAAACAAAGCTAGCAATAATCAAAGAGTTCAACTCGCTCCATCTTTTGAGCCAAGGCCTCGAAGAAGTAGCCAAAGCGCTAATCAAAATGAAGTTAAACCAATGGCAAATAATCCAGCTGTTGGAGCGGTTACTTTTAGAAAAAAGCATCGCGTATTAAAGTATTTATCTCTAACTTTAGTAATAATCCTTATTCTTGCTGGCGCAATAGGCGTTTTATCTTGGAACTGGGTAGATTCTCAGATTAAGCGCAGCAATTGGCTAACAGACACTCCAGATACTCAAGAAACAACTTGGCTAATTTTAGGATCGGATCAGCGAGAAGGCGAAGAAGCAAAAGAAATAACTGGCTTTAGAACAGACACGATTCTTGTTTTAACAAAGCCAGTAAATGGGCATAGTTCCCTAATATCCATTCCAAGAGACTCGCTTGTTTCTATAAACGGCCAGCAAATGAAGATTAACACGGTTGCGCAAGATCTTGGAAATAGAGCGCTAACAAAAACCGTTGAAAAGATTACGGGTCACAAAATAGACCACGTTGCAGAAATAAAATTTGCAGGGCTTAGAAACGTTGTAAACTCACTGGGAACAATAGATTTATGCTACGATCGCACAGTTAGCGACGCTTACAGCGGACTTAATTGGACTGCAGGATGCCACAGCGTAGACGGAAATGTTGCATTGGCATTTTCTAGAATGAGGTATGCAGATCCGCAATCCGACTTTGGAAGAGCAGCAAGACAGCGAATGGTAATTAGCGCAATAATGAAAAAAGCTTTATCAAGTAGCACACTTACAAACTTTTCAACCGTAAAAGGTTTTGCAAAAGCCTCACTCGATTCTACAATATTAGACGAAAACTCAAATCCTGGAACACTATTAAACATGGGTCTTGCTTTTAAAGAAGCAACAGGAAAAGACGGAGTAACGGGCACTGTTTATTGGACAAACCCAGATTATTGGGTGTATTCAGTTGGCTCATCGGTTTTGCTAGACGATGCTAAAAACATTGACTTATTCAATCAATTATCTGCTGGAACGCATGCGCCTGGGAGCGTTGGAACGCTAGCAGAACAGTAGACTAGATTTAGCCAATCAAGCCCCTTCGGTCGATTTAGCCAATCAAGCCAAGCCAATTTAGCCTTTAACCACATTGCTAAATTTTTCTTGCGTATTTTGTAATGGCCATGCACTATTGCGTTATGGAATACGAAAATAATGAAAACAATGCTAAAAACCTAAATTCAAAACCAATGTTTTGGATGCAAATAACAGCAAACGTCGTTCCTATTTTGGCCAATATTGCGCTTGCTATAATGGCATTTTTGCAAAAAAGCTGGATGATGCTTGCAATGGTTGTTCCTAGCATAATGATGTATATTGCATGCTTAATACCGCAGATTGTTCAATATAACTCAAACAAAAACAACAAAAATTGCGTAAAAAATAAAAAGAATCAAAGTATTCAACTTGGCAAAACAACAGTTGCTTCTCATATTCAAGGCATTCCAGGAACTCTTGTTCCAATCAACCTAGAAGCAATGCTAATTAACAATGCAAATCAAATTTATTCTGCAAGCAATTCTAAGAGCATGCATAATCATGTTCCTCCTTGGAAAAACGTTGTATACGCTTGGCTAGTGTCTTCTAAAAACCCTTTTAAATCGTATAAAAACCTAGTAGCTCCAATCGGAATAAGCAGCAACGGATACTTTTGCATAGATCTTGTTAAAAATGGCCCTCACGCTCTTGTAGCTGGAACAACTGGTGCTGGAAAATCTGTTTTACTAACATCATGGTGCTTGGCGCTAGCCTTTAAATACTCACCAAAGTTACTGCAATTTGTGTTTATGGATTTTAAAGGCGGAGCAACATTCGATTCTCTTGCCACTTTGCCACACAGCGTTGGAAACGTTGGCGACTTAAATCTTAAACACGCAGCAAGAGCATTGCGCGGATTAGAGATGGAATTAGACAGGCGAGAAAGATTGGTGGCAAATCAAGGCTGCCACGATATTAGTCAAGTAAATCCAAGCGAGCCTGCAATGGTAATTGTTATAGACGAATTCCACGCTCTTAAAAATCAGCTCCCCGACTACATAAATCGACTAATACGCATAGCTTCGGTTGGAAGGTCTTTAGGAATGCATCTTATAGCGTGTACACAAAACCCAATGGGGCAAGTAAACACAGATATGAAAGCAAATATGTCTATAAACATTTGCTTAAGAGTTAGAGATGCCATGCAATCACACGAACTACTCGGCTCACAAGCCGCCGCAAGTATAAACCCAAATAACCCTGGAGCTGCATACTGCAATACGGGAGACGGAATAGTGGCATTACAATGCTCGCAAAGTCAAAATAAAAATTCACTGATTGAGGCAATAAAGTTAGCTGGAAAATTCTATTGCTATAAAGCACCTAAACAATTGTTTAGCGCTCCCCTTCCAAGATACTTAAATAATTCAACGCTTAATAGATACTGCAAAAACACAGAAAATAGAGAATCTGGACTTCTAATAGGCTTAAAAGACGACGGGATTAACCTAAGCGAAGCAATTTTGCCAACAAATCTTGGAAACATAGCGATTATTGGCGCAAGCAAACGCGGCAAAACTAATCTTATAAATGTAATTAAAAATGCGATTAAACTACAAAATCAAGATTCAAAGAACCTTTATATTAACGACGATGCCGACTTGCTTTTAGAACCTTTTAGAAGCGATGAAAAGTCGCAAGAATTACAATGCAAGTTAAAAGATTCTAAAACAACAGTTGTATTTTGCGCCCAAAACGCAAGACACATACGTATACCAGAGCAGGCGCCAGTAAGAATAATCTTTCCAACAGGCGATTGTGCAACGGACTCTATGCTTGGAATACCTGCCGACTTGTTAAAAACACTAAGCGTAGAAGATTATCAAACTCCAGGAAGATGCATAATGATTATTCCTGGAAGCGCTAATTTGCTGCAAATCTTGAGTTTTACATAAAAATATGATTTAAATCACTCAAAAAGATTAAAAAATTTTTGTAAAAGTCTTGAAAAAAAGTTATATTCATGCTTTCCTTGAGTGCGGATAGTTTTTATGTAAAATCTAACAACTTTGATTAGTAAGTGTAAACGCGTTTAAAAAAGAGGTTATTTACTTATGAGTAGCGCATTCGACTGGCGTTCCAAAGCAGCTTGCCGAGATAAGGATCCTGAGCTATTTTTCCCAGTGGGAAACAACAGTGCATCCAGTCAGCAAGTTGAAGAAGCCAAAGCGGTGTGCCGAACTTGTAACGTTGCAGACAATTGCTTAAGATGCGCTCTAGAAACAAGCCAAGACTACGGCGTTTGGGGCGGCCTTAGCGAAGACGAAAGGCGCTCGCTAAAGCGTAGAGCAATGCGAGCGCGCAGAAATCAAAACGCCGAATTTTAAGTAGATAGACTACTCTACTCCAGGCACGCGCAGCTTAATATCTAGCAGAACGCGAGTTCCACCCTCTCTGCGCGATTCCCACTTAACAGTGCCTCCAAAGTCGTTAGTAACAAAGGTATTGATTAGCTGAGTGCCTAATCCAGAGCCAGAAGATTTTGCCATTCCATGCAAGGATTCGCTTTCGATTCCGCCACCATTATCTTCTACAACAATACTAAGATTGTCTCCACCGCGGCCAACGGAAATCTTAATATGACCCTCACTCATGCCTTCAAAACCATGCTCCACCGCATTAGTAACAAGCTCGGTTAAAACAAGTGAAAGAGGCGTGGCATCTTGAGCCGCAAGTTTGCCAAATTTACCGCAAAAATCAACCGTAATATTTTGATTCTGCGAAGCAAGCTCAATAGACATTTTAAGTAAACTAGAAATCACTTTATCAAAGTCAACAACCTCGTCCGCTGTTTGACTTAAGCCTTCGTGAACAAGAGCAATAGTCTGAACGCGCCTCTGAGCCTCTTCTAGCTCTTTACGAACCTCTTGAGACTTAGTTTTTCTAGCTTGCAAACGAAGCAATGCGGAAACAGCTTGAAGATTATTCTTAACACGATGATGAATCTCGGAAATAGTAGCGTTCTTAGTTTGAAGCTCTTTTTCCCTTCTAAGAACCTCTGTAACATCTCGGCAAAGAACAACGGCACCAGTTCGATTGTTTGGTCCATATAACGGCAGCGAGCGCATAGACACAACAGAATTGTTTACTTCTAGCTCGCAATCAACGTCTGCTTTACCGCTTAAAACCAAAGGCAAGCTCTCGGGAACAACATCGTTTATGCGAAGAAGCCGCGCTCCAAATTCGCACAAAAACTCGCCTTGCATAGTGTCTAATCCACCAAGTCTGCGGAAGCAGCTGATTGCGTTTGGAGAAGCGTAACGCACAACACCGCTTTCTTCTAATACAATAAAACCATCGGCAACTCGAGCATTGTGGCGCTGATTTAGCATTGAATCGTGGTACGGAAATTGCTCGCGCGCAATCATGTCGAACAAAGTTTTGCCAGCATTAATGCTTTCCGTCTCGTACCTACCGTTTGATTCTCTTGTTGCAAGATTTGTTTCCCTAAGAACCAAGCCAAGCGTTTTGCCATTGTGACGAACAGGAGCATAAACGTTGCAAACAGTAGCTCTACCAACAGTTCTTAAAACAGAAGAGTGGAAGCTTGTTTCTTTGCTCATTGCCGCTTCTAGCTCTTTGTGCATTGATTCATCTAACTTTACGCCGAGTAAATCTTCGGTTCTAAGCGTTATTGCTGTAGATGGACGGCATTGTTCTGCTACAACGTAATCGCCATTGCCATTTTGAATAACCAAGAGCAAGTCTGCAAAACTTAAATCTGCTATAACCTGCCAGTCTGCTACAAGATGATGAAGCCATTCGCGATCCGACTCGTCAAAATCTGGACGCGTTGCAAGAATATGAGAAAAATCAGCCATGATTTAATAATATAAACACGCAAATATAAACACGCGAAGATTCTAAAACATGCCGATTGCTCTTATAAACAGAACGCGGAACATAAAACAATGCGTAAAACGAAACATAAAACAAAGGTGCAGAAGTTTATCTCCTGCACCTTTATCTATTGCATCTTTATTGCACTAATACAAATCTTGCACTAGTCCAATCCAAGTTCCAGATTTCCACCAGGAATTGCATCGAGAAGATCTCGAGTGTACTCCTTTTGCGGATGATCAAACACTTCGTCGGTTGTAGCGTGCTCAACAAGCTTTCCGTGTTGCATAACAACAACCTCGTCTGCAATCTGACGAACCACAGCCAAATCGTGAGTGATGAACAAGTAGCTTAATCCGCGCTCTGCTTGCAAATCGTTAAGCAAATGCAAAACCTGATCTTGAACAAGCACGTCTAGCGCAGAAACCGCTTCATCGCAAACGATTACATCTGGATCCAATGCCATTGCACGCGCAATCGCAATGCGCTGACGCTGGCCACCAGAAAGCTCGTTCGGGAATCGAGTCATAACAGAAGCAGGCATGCGAACCATGTCCAAAAGCTCGCGCAAGCGGTTCTGACGGCTCTTTTTACTTCCAATCTTATGAATACGCAAAGGCTCTTCAATCGAACGATAAATCGAATACATTGGGTCTAGCGAACCGTAAGGATTTTGGAACACTGGCTGCACATGGCGGCGGAAGTCAAGCAAATCCGCGCCCTTTAAGTCGGCAATATTCTTGCCTTCGTAGGTAACAGTTCCGCTTGTAGGCTTAAGCAACCTTAAAACCATGTTTGCAACAGTAGACTTACCAGAACCAGATTCACCCACGATTGCCAACGTTGTTCCGCGCTTAATAGAGAACGAAACATCATCAACAGCCTTAAACAGCTCCTTCTTACGCGGAAGCTTAAACTCGCGAGTTAAGTGATCTACCGTAATAATATGCTCGCTCTTTTCAAGAGTTTGCTCACCCACTACGTGATGCTCAAGCAAATTATCCGCGTTACCGCCATGCTCCTTAACGGAGATGATTCGCTGAGAAGCCAGGCTTGGAGCCGCTGCAACTAATCGCTTAGTGTACGGATGCTGCGGGTGCTGCAAAACGTCCAAAGATGGACCAGATTCAACAACGCGACCCTTATACATAACAACAACGTGCTGTGCGCGAGCCGCAGCCAAACCTAAATCGTGAGTAATAAACAGAACGGAAGTTCCAAGAGAATCGGTAAGCGTATGCAAATGGTCGAGAATACGCTTTTGCACAGTAACGTCGAGTGCGGAAGTTGGCTCATCTGCAATCAGCAAATCTGGTCGGCAAGCCAAACCAATGGCAATTAACGCACGCTGACGCATGCCTCCAGAAAACTCATGTGGGAACTGGCGTGCGCGAGTTGCAGCATCTGGTAAACCAGCTTCATCCAGCAAGCCAGCAATACGGTCTTCAACGCTTGCACCAACAACATACTTCTTGGCGATTTCCCAAGCTTTGTCGTCGTTCACACCGTACTTGATTAAATCGTCTGCAACGCGCCAACGAGTTTCGGAGCCTGGAACCCACTCTTTTTTGTAGTATTCCATGGCTTCATTAAACTTTTCGGCATTTGTTTGCTCACTAAGACCAACCTGTGCCAAAGCCTGCTTTGCTTCTTCCAACAATGCACCCAATTCCTTAGAACCAAGGAATGTTTCGTCATCATTGCTTTTTACTTCTACAGCGTCTCCAGCCAAAGCTTCTGCCAAAGCGGAACGCTTCTCGTGATCAACATCAACTCCATTTGCCTTCAAAGCCTCTTTAACCTGCGTGCCAATTCGCCACACAGGGTTCAAGTTGCTCATAGGGTCTTGCGGAACCAATCCCATTGCGCTTCCACGCAAAGCTGCAAACTCTTTTGGCTTTAGATTGCTTATTTCTTGGCCTTTTAGCTTAATAGAACCGCCCGTAACGTGGCCTGTTCCTGGAAGCAAACCCAAGACCGCCATTGCCGAAGTGGACTTTCCAGAACCAGATTCGCCCACAATTGCAACCCACTGACCTGGGTAAACGTTAAAGCTAGCATCTCTAACAGCGTGTACGGCTTTTTTAGAATCCGTTGTAAAGTCAACCTGAAGATTTTTGACTTCCAGCAAAGGACCCTGCTCGCGCTGCATTGCAAAGGTATCTACATTCTTACGTATTGCTGTGTTCATAATCACTATTCCTCCACGCTAACTTACGCCTTGCGGCTCTTTGGATCCAACGCATCTTTTACAGCGTCGCCCATCATAATAAAGGCGAGAACAGTAATAGCGAGCGCAATAGACGGATAGAACAAGACTTCTGGATTTGTAGTAAGAACATTTCTAGCAGTAGAAATATCTACACCCCAGCTAACGGTTGTAGTTGGCAAACCAATACCCAAGAAGCTAAGTGTTGCTTCCAACACAATGTAAGAACCGAGAGATGTTGTGCCTACAACAATGATTGGAGCCAACGAGTTTGGAATAATATGGCGGAACAGATTTCGCATTGGCGTAGAGCCTAAAGCCGTGGATGCCGTGTTAAATTCCAGATTCTTGGATTCCATTACGGCACTTCTTGCGATTCGAGCAACGCCTACCCATCCAAAAAGAACCATAACAAACACGATTTTCCAAATCGACTTAGACGTACGGAACATTTGCAAAACTACGATTGCACCCAAAAGCATTGGCAAGGCTAAGAAGATGTCGGTGATTCGGCTAAGAACAGCATCAACCCATCCACCAAAGAATCCAGCTAAAGCGCCAATTAGCGATCCAACTAACACCACTAAGGCGGTTGCAAGCAAGCCAACGCTTAGAGATGTGCGGGTTCCGTATACAACTCGAGCATAAATATCGCAGCCCTGCATGTCGAATCCAAATGGATGCGCGGAGGAAGCTGGCTCAAGAGAGTTCTCCAAAACACAATAATTAGGATTGTGCTTTGTAAGCACGCCTGGGAAAAGCGCAACGAAAATAATTGCAATAATCAAAACTGCAGAAACAATAAACAGTGGGTTTCTGCGCAAAGATCGCCAAGCGTCTGCCCACATGCTTGTAGCTGGAGCGGACTCGTCTACGGAATCAACTTCTTGAAGAGGTGTATCGTCAAGAGGTGCAACGTATCGTTCCTGGCCTGGCAGAGTATTGTAATTTGCGTTATTTGTAGTCAAATTATTTTCCATCAAATTATCTTCCATAATGTCTGCTCTCCTTACGCGTAGCGAATGCGCGGATCTAGAGCCGCGTACAACATGTCAACAAGAAGATTGCTGACTACAAATATCAACATAAGAAGCGTAACTATAGAAACAACAAGGTTTCCTTCTCCCTTTAAAATTCCCTGATAGGTAAGGAAGCCAACGCCATGAATGTTAAAGATTGTTTCCGAAATCATAGCGCCGCCCATAAGCGCGCCCAAATCCTGACCCAAGAAGGTAACAACAGGAATAAGTGAATTTCGCAAAATGTGTCGAACAATAACGGAGCCTTCTTTTAAGCCCTTTGCTCGAGCCGTACGAACATAATCAAGTGCAATATTCGAAGAGATTTCCGACCTTGTAAGTCGAATAATATAGGCCATTGAAACAGACCCAAGAACTATTGCAGGAAGAAGAAGATCGTAGAACCCTGGGTCATTGCTTGCAGTAACAGGCATGATTTGCCACTTAACACCAAACACATATTGGCCAACAAAGCCAGTAACAAATGTTGGCACAGAAATAAGAAGAAGCGATACAACAAGAATTACACTGTCGTACCACTTTCCTTTCTTTAAGCCAGAGATTATGCCAAAAGCTACGCCGAACAAAGCTTCAAAAGCAAATGCCATTAACGCAAGTTTAATGGTTACAGGGAATGCGCGGCCAATCTCGTCAATAACAGGCTGGCCAGCAAAAGTATGACCAAAATCAAGAGTAAGCGCATTCTTTAAGAACAACAAATACTGAATAATAAATGGCTTATCCAAGTTATACTCGGCACGAATTTGCGCTTCTACCGCATGATTAATTGGTTTATCTCCAAACATTGCCTTAACTGGATCTCCAGGCAAAGCAAACACCAAAGCGTACACCAACAATGTTGTGCCGAGAACCACAGGAATCATCTGCAGAACACGGCGCAGAACATATTTACCCATTGGTTTCTCCTTATATACTTACTTAAAAATTCGCAAAGCACATACCCAACTTTTGTGCGATTGCATACTATTTATCCAACCTAAGTAAAAACACAAAGTGCTGCCTCGAACAGCGGATAGAATTTATTTATTTTATTCGCCATTCGAAGGCAGCAGCACGTTTTTACATGCTATTCAATTATGATTTATTTTTTACTATAGCTACTTAATCTTAGATCTTTACTTGTGAAGCTTGTAGTAAAGTGGCATGTTCTGCCAATCCATTACAAAGCCCTTCAAGGTTGGAACCATAACAGCCTTAGCGTTCGAGTAGAACAGTGGGATGTATGGAAGATCCTCAAGAAGAATCTCGTTAGCCTGCTGATAAAGCTTAGTTGCCTCAGCTGGTTGCGAAGAAGCAGCCTTCTTAAGCAAATCATCAAACTTAGGATTCTTGTAATCGGCTTCGTTGGAGCCATTGCCGTCGGCAGCAACGGAAGCAAATTCCTGAGTCAAGTAGTTTTCTGGGCTTGGGTAATCTGGCATCCAGCCTGCACGCCATGCACCCTTAATCTGACGGTTAGAGCATGCATTGCGGAACTCTTGGAATGTTGGAACTGGAGTGGTTTCAGCATTGATGCCAAGATTGTTCTTCAACGAATTCACAACTGCGTCAAACACAGACTTAGCGTTGCCATCAGCGTTGTAAGTAAAGGTAAGAGGACCATCATACTTAGAGATCTTATCTGCCTTTGCCCAAAGTTCCTTAGCCTTTGCTGCATTAAACTTAAGGTGTTCGTGACCCTTAAGATCTGCCTTGTAGCCTGGAGTCAAAGGAGAAGTGAACTCGTTTGCAGGAGATGCCGTGCTGTTAAGAACCTTCTTGATAATGGTTTCGCGGTCGATTGCCATAGAAACAGCCTGACGACGCAAGCGGCCTTCTTCGGTGGTTACATCGAAGTGTGGCAATTTTGCAGGAATACCGAACTGCTGGATTACGGAACCTGGACGGTTGTAAGCAGTAACAGTCTTATCCTTTTGGAAGGTCTTAGTTTCGGTATCTGGAATGTTATCGGTCATATCAAGATTGCCAGACTGAACATCGCGGTAAGCAGCGGTGCCATCGGTGTAAATCTTAAAGGTAACGCCATCATTCTGAGCCTTACGTGGGCCATCATAATCTGGGTTCTTTACAACTTCAATCTGCTTGTTGTGATCCCAAGACTTAAACAGGTATGGGCCAGAAGAAACAGGCTTTTCGCCATAAGCCTTTGGATTCTTGTAGAAGGATTCTGGAAGTGGAGCGAATGCAAGGTAACCAACCTTAATAGCAAACACGGAATCTGGCTGGTTCAAATCAACGGTAAAGGTGTACTTATCTACAACCTTTAAACCAGAAAGCTGCTCGTCGCCCTTAGTGTCCTTCTTCTGCAAGTCTTCGTAACCCTTAATGGTCTGGAAGAAGGAAGCGCACTTCTGAGCATTCTTAGCGTTTGCTACAAAGCTCCAAGCCTTGGTGAAGCTTTCTGCGGTAATTGGGGTGCCATCGCTAAACTTCTTATCTTTTTTAAGCTTAACAGTGTACTGAGTTGCATCCGCGTTTGGAGTTACGCTTTCGGCATCCTCGTTTACTGTGTTGCCTTTTTCGTCAAAAGTGACCAACGTGGAGTTGACCAATACAGCAGGACGAGCGCCAGCATTTTCGTTAATGTTTCCTGGAACAAGCTCGTTCTGAGGCTCGGAGTCGTTTACGGTAATAATAACCTTACCACCATTTGTTTGAGCGGTCTTCGAGGCAGAAGAACCGCATCCACCGAGCAGCATAGCAACTGAGCACGCAGCTGCGGCAAAAAGTAATGCCTTATTCTTCATATGTTTTCTCCTAACGTTGGGTATGGCAGGATTCAATTAATTATCACGAAAAAGTCTCATTACAAGCTTTGCAGGCTTTACAGGCTACAGGCTTACAGGCTTAATAAATAAAATCCACCTAGTATTTATTGCCAGATGGATTCTTTGCAAAGCCAATAAGGAGGCCTCTTCGTTGATTAAAATTCAATCATACGGATTTTATTAAACAACGCAAGCTTAAAGTCTAAATGTAAAATTTACTGTTATTTTGTCTATAAATCGTAAAAATAACTATTATTATAGAAATTATTGGATTAAATCGTATTTTATATGATATTTTGCCAAGTCTTTTACATCTGTATTTATATTACAAAAATGTAAATTTGCATGCTGAATATGTAACGAATATGTTAAACACTGCAAGATATGCATCAAGATATTCAAATATTAATCAAATAAAAAGTGGTGTAAAATCGCACCCAAAATCACGATTTTACACCACTTAATAAATTAAGTCAAATTGCTAGCAGATTAAATCACTTGGCGTTATTTGCCTGATGATCAAGAGCAGCCGCCACTAATCCAGCAAACAAAGGATGAGGCTTAGTTGGGCGAGACTTAAACTCTGGATGAGCCTGAGTTGCCACATAGAATGGATGAACACTCTTAGGAAGCTCCACAAACTCAGTCAAATTACCATCTGGGCTTTGGCCACTAATACGCAAACCAGCTTCGCGCAAGCGATCCTTATAAGCCACGTTCACTTCGTAACGGTGACGATGACGCTCAGTAACATGCGTAGAGCCGTAAAGCTCGGCAACAATAGAGCCTTCTTCAAGCGTTGCAGGGTAAGAGCCGAGTCGCATTGTGTGACCCATATCTCCCTTACCAGCCACAATATCTTTCTGCTCTTCCATAGTTGCGATTACTGGATCTCCACAATCCTTTTCGAACTCTGTGGAATTTGCATCTTCAAGTCCAAGCACGTGACGAGCGTACTCAATAACCATAGATTGCAAGCCAAGGCAAAGACCAAGAGTTGGCAGGCCATGCTCGCGAGCGTAACGGAGCGCGCCAATCTTGCCTTCAATGCCGCGAATACCAAATCCGCCTGGAATAACCATGCCGTCCATTTGGTCGAGAGCTGCAGCAGCACCCTCTTGAGTTTCGCACTTATCGGCAGCAACCCAGCGCACGTTTACCTTAGCCCAGTTTGCAAAACCGCCAGCCTTAATGGCCTCTGTAACGGAAAGATATGCATCTGGCAAATCAATATACTTGCCAACAATTGCAATGTTTAGCTCATGCTTTGGATGATGTACGCGCTCAAGCAAATCTTCCCACTCGTTCCAATCAACATCGTGGAATGGAAGCTCAAGCTCACGCACAACGTACGCATCCAAGCCCTCGTTAAACAAAATCTTTGGAACATCGTAAATGCTTGGAGCATCCACGCAATTTACAACACCTTCGGCATCAACATCGCACATAAGCGAAATCTTGTCTTTAATGCCCTGATTAAGAGGACGATCCGAACGCAAAACAAGAGCGTCTGGAGAAATGCCAAGAGACCTAAGCATCATCACGGAATGCTGAGTTGGCTTAGTCTTCAACTCGTGCGCGGCTGCAATGTATGGAACAAGCGAAACGTGTACAAACATGCAGTTTTCTGGTCCTAAATCGCGACGAACCTCGCGAGCTGCCTCCAAAAATGGCTGAGATTCAATGTCTCCAACAGTACCGCCGATTTCCGTAATGATTACGTCTACATCGTCGCTAGCCTGCGCACGCATACGCGATTTAATTTCGCCAGTAATGTGTGGAATAACCTGCACGCACTGACCCAAATACTCGCCAGCGCGCTCTTTTCTAAGCACGGATTGATAAATCTGGCCAGTTGTAACATTAGCTTTTTGGCTAAGAAAAACATCGAGGAATCGCTCGTAGTGACCAATGTCAAGATCTGTTTCTGCGCCATCTTCTGTAACGTAAACCTCACCATGTTGGAATGGGTTCATTGTACCTGGGTCAACATTGATGTAAGGATCAAGTTTTTGTTGCAAAACGTGAAGACCGCGGCTGCGCAAAAGCCTGCCTAAAGACGATGCAGTAAGACCTTTTCCGAGGGACGAAACAACGCCACCAGTAACAAAAATATGCTTTGTAATATGCTCCTGAGAGTTACCATGTTTTCTTCTAACCATGGAACTCCATAGTATCTTCGAGCCTCGACTCGGGTGTTATACAATGTGCAACAGCCTCAATCGCAAGCTTGTAGCCATATAGACCCATGCCAGTAATCGTACCAGTTGCAACAGGGCTAATCACGCTTATTTTGCGGAAAGAATCACGCGCAGAAGGATTAGAAATATGCACCTCCATTAGCGGCACTCCAGCGTCCAACACCATGTGAGCCGCATCCGCTAGCGCATAGCTGTAGTGCGTAAAAGCAGCAGGATTCATAACTACTGGCGTATGCGTATCGGCAGCTTCGTGCATCCAATGAACCATCTGCGCTTCATCGTCGCTCTGGCGCACTTCTACTTGCAAGTTAAGCTCTTGCGCCCACTTTTTGCAAAGCGCGCACAGAGTTTCAAAATCCTGACTGCCATAAACGTCTGGCTGGCGAACGCCTAATCGCCCTAAATTTGGGCCATTTACTACCAAAACTTTGCGCATATTTATCACATTTTCTTGATTTGCTTGGTTTTCTTGATTTTCTACATCTACCATTTTCTAACCTCGAATCTTATTAAACGCTTCGCGAATCGCCTCCAGCGGCGGATTATCTAAGTGAATCGGGTTTCCAATCCCGTCTAAAACAACAAATCGCAAGGTGTTGCCTCTGGCTTTTTTATCTTTATGCATTAAGTCAAGAACCTTAGCAAAAGCATCGTCATTGCTGCCGCCACCATTCCAAAGCGTTGGAAGACCAAGCGAAGAAAGCAAATCTTTGTGATACTCAACATCTTGAATATTAAGATACCCCAATATTTGCGCAAGCTGTGCCGCAAAAACCATTCCAACAGCAACCGCATTTCCGTGACGCCAAGAAAAATGTTCGATTTGCTCAATCGCGTGCCCAAGAGTGTGCCCATAGTTTAAAAACTCGCGCAAACCCTGCTCTTTTAAGTCGTTAGAAACGTGATATGCCTTAACACGCACGCTTTTTTCTATTAAATCGCAAACCAAATTGTTTAAATCCGAATCGCTTAAAATAGAAGGGCCATCAATCGCGCGCAACTTGCTAGCATTTTGCGGATTTTCCAGAATTTTTAAGATGCTAGAATCGCCAATAAACCCTGATTTTACAACCTCTCCCAAGCCTTCAACAAAAATACTGTTAGGCAATGTAGAAAACGCGCAAGTATCGGCCAAAACGCCTGCAGGCGTGTAAAAACTACCAACCAGATTCTTGCCAGCCGCAGTATTTACGCCAGTTTTTCCGCCAGTAGAAGCGTCTACCATAGCAAGAAGAGAAGTCGGGCAATTTACGTAGCGAATTCCGCGCATCCAAGTAGAGGCAACAAATCCAGCTAAATCTGTGGCTGCTCCCCCGCCCAAGCCAACAATCGCGTCTGAACGCGTAAACCCTGCGTTTGCAAGGCGCGACCAAACAAAATCCGCAACCTTAACGGTTTTGCCAGCCTCGGCGTCTGGAATAAGAATGTCAAAAACATCGTAACCAGCCGCGCGCAAAATGGTTCTTGCTTTATCACTATGCCTTTGCACTGGCTGAGTGTGAATCAAAGCCACGCGAACAGGCTCTTTTCCAAGCATTTGTGGCAAAAGGCTCATAGCGCCAGCGCCAATATGAACATCGTAGTCTTCAACATCTTCGCCACTTACATGCACAATTCGTTGCATAATCATATCTTTCAGCTTTCTTGCGGCAGGTTTTGGCGTTAATCCGTAAACGCGAGCGTGCAAATTCGCCACTTTGCAAAACACTGGGTCTCTTTTAACGAACAAATCCAGCCATTGTTTTGCGCCGTCTTTGCCGCTTAGCATAGGGCGATTTGAATTCCAGCTTGCGCGCTCAATTGCATCGTTTGGATCCACTTGCAGGTAAACAACACGGCCGCCGAGTTTTGTATATTTTTTTAAGACTTCTTGCGTTTGTGGGCGCATTGGGGCGCCACCGCCGAGGGCGATTATTGGGGCGGATTGATTGGAATTTGAAAAAATAGCATCTCTAACAATTTGAGCTTCAATATCTCTAAAAGCCTCCTCGCCAAAATCCTTAAAATATTGGCTAATCGGCATATTGATTTCTTGCTCAATTAATTCGTCCGTGTCTATAAATGGAGCGTTTAAAATATGCGCTAATTCTTTGCCAACACGCGTTTTTCCAGCTGCAGGCATGCCGATTATAACGGCTAATGGGATTTGAGCTTGCAAGGCGCCGTGCGATACGTTATGCGAGGCGCTATGCGAAGCATCACGCGATACGTTTTTTAAGGAATCCAGCAGTGAATCAAGCAAGGAATCTTCTTCGCTCATCTCATATGCTCTTTCCAAGATTGAACGTAATTCTTAGCATTCCTAGCGGTTTCTTCTAGCGAATCTCCGCCAAACTTTTCTAACGCATACTTTGCAAGCGTCAAGCGAACCATTGCCTCTGCAACTACGGAAGCGGCTGGAACGGCCGTAAAATCGGAACGCTGATTAATCGCCTGCGCCGGCTGGCCAGTAAGCACATCTACCGTTTGCAATGCGCGAGGAATAGATGGAATTGGCTTCATTGCAGCGCGCACGCGAATTGTCTCCCCATTTGACATTCCGCCTTCAATGCCTCCTGCACGATTGCTAAGACGGGTGATTTTTCCATTTTCCCCCGTTACAATTTCATCGTGAGCAGCCGACCCAGGGCGATTTGCCTCTTCGAAACCGTCTCCAATTTCCACGCCTTTAATGGCTTGGATTCCCATAAGAGCCGCCGCCAAAGCTGCGTCCAATCTGCGATCCGACTCTACGTATGTGCCAACGCCAGCAGGCATGCCGTATGCCAAAACCTCTACAACACCGCCAAGCGTATCTGCATTGGCCTTTGCTTCATCGATTCTAGCCATCATTCGCGCTTCGGCATCTTTATCTAGCGTACGAACAGGCGAAGCATCCAACGCCTCAACATCATCTGGTGTTGGCAGGGCTAAACTTTTGTTTGCATATTCGCCGCCAATTCCTATAACGTGCGCAACTGTGCGCACACCCAATGCCTGCTGCAAAAACGCGGCCGCCACAGCGCCCAATGCCACGCGAGAAGCCGTTTCCCTAGCACTCGAACGCTCCAAAACCTCGCGCGCGTCGCTAAAACCATACTTACGCATGCCCGTTAAGTCCGCGTGCCCAGGGCGCGGCCTAGAAAGCGGCGCATTGCGGCCTTCGTTTGGCAAATCGTGGTTTAATGGGTCTGCGCTCATCACTTCCACCCACTTTGGCCACTCGCTATTTGCGATTTCGATTGCAATTGGAGATCCAAGAGTAACCCCGTGGCGAACGCCCGTTAGCAAACGCACCTTGTCTTGCTCAAACTTCATTCGCGCTCCGCGACCGTAGCCAAGTCGCCTGCGTGCAAGAGCAGAAACAATATCTGCACTAGTAATCTTTACACCCGCAGGCACGCCTTCAATCATTGCCACCAGCGCTTCTCCGTGTGACTCCCCTGCCGTCTGCCATCTAAGCATGCCTTCTCCAATCGCGTTGTGCGTTATATTTGTACGTTATATTTATTGATATACGTCCTGCACTCAATACTGTACTTTATTTTAAATCAATACTCGATTCTAAATCCCTTATTCTACTAACCACTAAGTATTGCCCATAATCCCAAACCAACTGCAAAAGCCTTTAACCACATTGAGTGAAATTTATTGCGCGCACAGCTTTCGCGCATTTAGCATAATCAAATGAGCCAGTTTATTATTACTTGTTTGTTTGCAACACCAACGCTTGTATGCACGATTGCAGTGTGTGCAACGGATTTAATCAGCCGAGTTGTGCCTAGACTTTGGGTTGTACTAGCCGCTTTTGCGCAATCTGCGGCGAACCTTATTTTTTCGCTAATTTCTTTGCATAATATTAATTTTCTTTTGCGCGGCTGGCTTTGCGCAGTAGCAGTTTTTGCATTCTACGTTTTGGTGCAAAAATTTTGCTCGCGCGGAGAACTTGGATTTGGAGACGTTACGTGCGCATCTATGATTGCTCAAGCTTTGGCGCTATTTGGATTTAGCTGCATAATCTACTGGTTTGCATTAGTTAGCATATTTGGATTAATTTGGATTTTAGTGTGGAAAATCTGCCCTAAAGTCTGCTTGCGATTTTTCCGCGTTAAGTCTAAAAATGTGCAAAATAAAATCCCGTTCGTACCCGTCTTAGCTGCATCTGCGTTCATAGCTGTTATGCTTTGCGGTTTTTTGTAATTACACAAATACGCCAAGCGAGGTAGAGATTCGAGATTTTTCGCCCTGAATGAGATGAACCTCAGCATCTTTGATGGTGATTCATCGAATGAAGAAGAAAAATCGAGAATCTCAGGCGATTAGCGATACGTAATTGTTCAAGCACGCAAGAGGGCTGGGTGATTCTTGGTCGAACAGTATAAGAGCGGCAGCCGATACCAAACAACCCAATGACACACGCCTACAAACAAACTTAAACCAAAAACAAAATCAAAGCCAAATCGGAACAACCGCAACTCTAGACAACGCGTAATAGGCGGAGCGTTGTGAGACAAGAATTAGCCAGCCCTCATACACACCAAGCTATGAAAACCGCTCGCGCGTTACAGCGCGCTCACGTCTTCGCCGCGCAGAAGCAGTGCTTCTGCCTTGAGCGGCTCAGCGCTCTGAAGGAGTTTGAAATGCGTTATGCAATTTCAAACTCAGTCAAAGCGCGCGCTAGTTAGCGTTTTCGTTGGAGCGCTTATACTCGTCGCGAATCTTTAAGAAATCGTCGTAGTTATCCGCAAACTTAGTTTCGCCCGTCTTTAAGTTGGTGGTAACAAAATAAATCCATGGACCATTTGCTGGATTAAGCGCCGCCAAAATCGCGTTATCTCCAGGAATACTTATAGGAGTAGGCGGCAGACCCTTGTGAATCCTAGTGTTGTACGGATTGCTTGCATCGTCTAGCTGCGATTGCGTAAGATTAATCGCCTTAATTCCAATGCCGTATGCAACCGTGGTATCCATTCCCAAAGGCATGTTTTTAGCTAAACGATTTAAGATTACGCGCGAAACTTTGCCGTAGTATTCGCGATTATTGACTTCCGCTTCTGCAATGGATGCAATTTTAAGAATCTTTTGACGCAAATCGCCCTTAGGAACACCTAGAGAATCAAGCTTTTTAACGCGCTTATCTACCATTTTTTCAAGTATTTTACTAGCAGACTTCATGGCTTTTACGTTGTAAACTCCAGGCTCTAACCATCCTTCAAAGCTTCCGCCCGCTTCTGGAGGCAAAATCCCCATTCCGTCTGCGATTTGAATTGCGTTAAATTGAGCAATATCGATTCCAGAGATTTGCGCAGCTTTGCGAATAACGTCTGTTGCGCGCTCCCCTGCCTTAACGTCTAAGAATCCACCCGCCTTGCTTTGGTCGGAAAGAATGTCCACTACGTCCATGGAATTCATGTGTTTTTTAAGCGCGTAAATTCCTGGATACAAAATCTTGTTGTTTGCGGCAACAATGTTGGAAAATGTGGATTGTGACTTTACAACCTGCGCTTTAACAAGGTTGTTTCCCACTTCTAGCGATCCTTGACCTGGCTCAATCGTAAATTCAACGAATCCACTTCCAGGCCCTGGCCAGTCTTCCATAATTGCCGACTGACTATTATTTCTTACATAAACTGCAACGCGATATAAGCCATATCCAACAACAAATAGCAGCGCAAAAACTAGTGCAAGAATGAATGCAACTATGCGATTTCTTTTATTTTTGCGATTTTTACGCGCTTTAATCGCTTTTCGGGATTTTGGCGGCACAGGAGGATTGGAGGAATCGTGGCTCCATTTAGCGTTTTGATTGAAAAAATCGTCTATATTCTCACTCATTAAACGCTTCCTTTCTGCTGTAATCGCCTTGCGGGTCACTTTGTAAATTACTTTGCGTGTCGCTTTGCAAATCGCCTTGCGAGTCGCCTTTTATATTTTTACAAGCATTTTTGTAATCGTCAATCGCAGATTGCAAAATCAACACTGCCGACTGCTGATCAACCATTGGACGATGCTTTTTAGTGGAAAAATCAGCATCTAACAGTTGTTTATGAGCAGTAACTGTTGTTAGCCGCTCGTCTTTAAAAACGACTTCTGGAATAAAATCAAGCGACCAATCGCCATAATCAAAAAGCGATTTAATGCGTTTGGCTAAATTAGCACCCCATCTGCGCGCTTTTTTGGCAGACTTGCCCTCGGATCCGTCTAATTGCAAAGGCAAACCAATTACAACTCGGCTCACGTTATTGTCTTCAATAATGTTAAGAACATCTTCAATAGCGTTAAACGAGTCACCATAAGCCTGAATATTGCCAATTGGGTGAGCAAAAGTCAGCTCAGGGTCGGACTTAGAAAGCCCAACCCTGGCATCTCCTAAATCAATACCTAACCACACCATGAATTTTATGCTGCTCTTGGTAAAGATTATATCGTTTTGTTTTAAGCGTGTAGCTACGCACTAGTCGAGCTTAGCCACTTCGCTCTTAACAGCCTCAAGCGCTTCGTCAATCTTAGAAGCATCTGCGCCGCCGCCCTGAGCAAAGTCTGGCTTGCCGCCACCACCGCCGCCAAGCACCTTGGAAGCAGTACGCACAAGATCGCCAGCCTTAGCACCAGCCGAACGAGCAGCCTCGTTAGTTGCCACTGCAACCATTGGCTTATCGCTCTCATTTACGCCGCACAGTGCAACGATTACTGGTGAATCTTCGCCCAAGCGAGAACGAACGTCAAGAACCGTCTTGCGCAAAGCGTCGAAGGAACCGAAGTTTCCAACATTCTTTACAGCAAGCTTAATCTTGGTGCCGCTTTGCTTAGCCGCTTCAACCAATTCTGGAACAGCCTCGTTAAGCTGTGATTCATAAACAGAAGCAAGCTTGCGGTCGGAATCCTTCATCTTGTTAAGCAAAGACTCTAAGCGCTCAGCCAACTCGTCTGGACGAGCGTTGACCATGTCCGAAAGTTGCGCAACCAATGCGTGCTCGCGAGCGCCATACTCGTACGCTTCTTCGCCGCAAAGCGCGTCGATACGGCGTACGCCAGAGCCAATAGAAGACTCGGAAAGGATTGTAACCATACCAATCTTGCCTGTGCTCTTAGCATGAGTACCGCCGCAAAGCTCACGGCTCCAGCCGTCGCCAATCTCTACAACGCGCACAATATCGCCGTACTTTTCGCCGAACAAGTGCATTGCTCCAAGCTTGAAAGCGTCGTCGATTGGCATTTCTTTTGGAACAACTTGCAAGTCTTCGCGAATGCGCTCGTTTACGCGAGCCTCTACGCGCAACAATGCATCTTTATCAACAGCCTTTGGCCACTGGAAGTCAAAACGCAAGCGATCTGGATCTACTACAGAACCGCGCTGAGTTGCCTGTGGGCCAAGCTCCTCTCGCAAAGCCTTGTGAAGAGTGTGAGTAGCGGTGTGGCTTCGAGCCAAAGCAGCTCTACGAACCTGATCAATATTGGTGTTTACAGGAGCACCAACGCTAAGCGTACCTTCGGTAAGTCGGCAGCTGTGAACAATCAAATCCTTGATTGGACGCTGAACATCGTCAACTTCCAAAATTGCGCCGTCGTCGGAAATAATCTCGCCCTGATCGGCAATCTGGCCGCCACGCTCAGCGTAGAATGGCGTGCGATCAAGAATAACTTCAACGTTTGCAGGAGCGCTAACGCTTTTAACAGAGCCCTTGCCTGCTTCAACAATCGCCAAAACGTTTGAGCGGCTGGAGAAGTCTGTGTAACCGAGGAAGTCGATTGGCTTTTCTAGCTCCTTCTTAATATCGTCGTAAACGCTAACGTCTACATTGTGGCGCTTCTTCAAAGCATCCGCACGAGCGCGGCCCTTCTGCTCGCTCATAAGCTCGCGGAACTTAGTCTCGTCAACCTTAACGCCCTGCTCAGCAGCCATCTCTAGAGTCAACTCAATTGGGAAGCCGTAAGTATCGTGCAAAGTAAAGGCGTCTGCACCGCCAACCATAGGTTCGTCCTTGTGTTCTTTCTTAGCTTTTTCCACAGCCAAATCAAGAATAGTCGTACCCTTTTCTAGAGTGCGGCGGAAGGCATCTTCCTCACCGTATGCAGCTTCGCTAACCTCGTGGAAAGTGTTGTTAAGCTCTGGGTAACTTGGCTCCATAGCGCCCTTAGAAACTGGGAACAAGGTTGGCAAAACTGGATCTTGCACACCAAGCATACGCATTGCGCGAACAGTTCGGCGAAGAAGACGGCGAAGAACGTATCCACGGCCAACATTGCTTGGACGCACGCCATCGCTCATAATCATCAACGCAGAGCGCACGTGATCTGCCACAACACGGAAACGAACATCCGCGTCGGCATTGCTTCCGTACTTTACGCCACTAAGCTTTTCTGCAGCTTCAATAACTGGGTAAACTTCGTCGGTTTCGTAAATGTTTTCCTTGCCCTGCATAAGGTAAGCCAAACGCTCCAAACCAGCACCCGTATCGATGTTCTTTTGATCAAGCTCACCAACAATATGCAAATCGGTCTTAGACTTTACGTTGTCTACCTGGAAGTTCTCAAAAACCAAATCCCAAATCTCAATAAAACGAGATTCGTCGGCAGCAGGACCTCCATCCTTGCCGTATTCTGGGCCGCGATCAACGTAAATCTCGGAGCATGGGCCGCCAGGGCCAGGGCCACCAGTAGTCCAGAAGTTATCTTCCATGCCAAAAACTTGCATGTGCTCTGGGTCAAAGCCCTCATTCTTCCAAATTGCGCGAGCTTCGTCGTCATCTGTAAAAGTAGTAACCCAAAGCTTTTCTGGGTCAAAACCATAGCCGCCCTTATCTTGAGGAGTTGTTAAAAGCTCCCAAGCATAGTGGATTGCTTCTTCTTTAAAATAGTCACCAAAGCTAAAGTTTCCAACCATTTGGAAGAAGGTGCCGTGACGAGTGGTTTTGCCAACTTCGTCAATATCGAGCGTACGCACGCATTTTTGATTAGACGCCATTCTGCGAGAAGGAGGCGTTTGCTCTCCCAAAAGATAAGGTATGAATGGAACCATGCCTGCAATCGTAAAAAGCGTCGTTGGATTTGGAGAAATCAGCGATGCCGAAGGCACGACCATATGGCCATTCTTGGCAAAATAATCAAGATAACGCTTTGCAATTTCTGCTGTGCGCATGGGTACGAACTCCTTTTTTATTTATCAGACTTAGTATAAGACTACTTAGTATAAGACTTATTTGTAAACGAATCGTCACGTTTATCGGCGTACTTGTCGGCATACTTAGAGTTAAGCTGCGACTCGTGGGCTTTTCTGCTGGAATTAAAATCATTGTACAAAGACAAAATCGTGCTTAAAGTAAGATTCTTTGGGTCTTTATCGAAGAAGAAATTCCTAGCGCTTTGTGGGAACTTTTCCTTAACGTACGCGCGAGCCTTTGTAACAGACATAACTCCCATTACAAAACCGATGCAAATCCAAAATAAACGCTTAAACATCACTCCCCCTTAGGCATAAATGACTCGCCAGAATTTGCCGCGTGCCTAGCAGAAGATTCTGCAGCATCCGTTGGAACAGTAGCTTTGTTAAAGAATGCGTTAAAAGTATCTTTAAGCGCGTAGCAAGCAGAGGCAATTTTAACAACTGGCTTTCCAAGAAAAGCACCATACAAATCCGTAAGAGCGCCAACATTTGTAGCAGTAGTGCGAGCGGCTCCCGTAACGGCATTAACGTCTTCTAAGGTTTTGTTAACTTGCTTTACTGTAGTAACAGATTCGTCGATAGCAGGCAAAGCGTGTTCGCCCGATTCCTTAACGGTTTGAGCAATCTGATTAAACATTTTACCCAGCCTAATAAGCGGATAAATCATAAATCCCGAAAGCACCGCAAACGAAATAGCCGCAATTAGAGCAGCAATGTCTCCAACGCTCATCGTAACCTCTTTCCTGCTGTTTTGCACACGACTACCCACGCAATGTATTTAAAAGATTAACGAAGAGTCAAGACTCTTTTTAAAAATTTAACGAACAATTTTTTAGCAAACTTATTGTATTTACTCGTTGTATCCCTTAATTGTTATAGCCTGATCGATTGGAACTGCCGTGTTGAAATCAAGGCGAGTTACACTTCCATTTTGCGGGCGTTCGCTTAAATCGTAACCAACAGGCGCAAAACGATGCATAAGACTTAAAAGCGTGTTTCCGTGGGAGATTTGCAAAACGTTGTCTCCGTCTTTTAGCGCTGGGTTGCTGGCGATTATATTGAAACCACCTTCAACGCGCTTCCAATATTCAATATCTGACTCCGCATCGTGGAATGGGTCTGCCTCTTTAAGCATGTCTCTAGTTGCAGCCAGCCCAAACTTTTCAACGATTTCGTTATATGTTTTTGCTCCGTGAGGCGCACCTGCAGCCCACCAAGCCATATTCATATCTTGACCTTCAAAATAGCCGTAGCATTGCTCGCGAAAATGCATATCGCTTACAAGCTGTGGGCGTGCATGAGTGTGCTTTTCGTTTTCGATTAAAATGCGCTCAGCTGTGATTTGCGCGCGAGTTGTATCGGAGCAATATGCGGCAGCAAAAACAACGCTCTTAAGCTTTTGAGCCGCTAAATCGGCGTCTTTAAGCCCTTTTGGAGTTAATGGAGAATTGCTCCAGCCTTGCAAGCGATTGTAACAATTAAACATGGTTTGGCCATGGCGAACTAAATAAAGATGCAGCAACATAACTTAATCATCTCACTTTTTGAGTAAAACGCGCAAAAATTAGGGCAAGATTAATGACATCAATGCTGACTAATCAAAACTGACTAATCAAGATCAACATCTCCTAATTCTTGGAATCGCTTTGCAATCAGCTCTGGAGTGGTATCGGAAATCCAAGACGCCATTCCCGCTTCCGACCCAGCCAAATACTTGATTTTATTGGCATCTCGCATAAACGAGAAGAATTGCAAATTAAGGCGATAATGCGAACGACGAGAATCGTGCACAGGAGCTTGATGCCATGCTGCAACATAAGGCAAATCAACGAATTCGCTAGAAGAAGAATCGAAAGATAACGAATTACCTGCAGATGCAGATTCTCCCGCGTTCAAAGGCGATAATCCAAAGAACTTATTAGCACGCCTAAGAAGAGTTATGTAGATTTGCGCCAGATCCCAACGCTCTTGATCGTCAAGCTGATCCAAAGTAAGAACGTCTCGAACAGGAGCAACATGCACCTCTAGCGGCCAACGCGCGGCGGCTGGAACATACGCAACCCAACTGTGATTATGCATAATCACGCGCTTTTTAGCCTCAATCTCTGAATTCATTAAATCCTTAAGAAGATTGCTGCCAGTGCGCTCAAAATAAGCCTCCGTGTGGCGCAACTCCTGCTCCAGCCTAGGGGCAATAAATGGATACGCATAAATCTGACCATGAGGATGATGCAAAGTCACGCCAATCTGGCTTCCGTGATTTTCAAACGGATAAATCTGCTCAATTCCTTCAATTTGGCTAATTTCTGCGGTTCTAAACGCCCAGGCTTCAACAATCGTGCGCATACGCAAGACGGAAAGATTAGCTGGCAGCATGTCTTCGTTGGAGCTAAAGCAAATCACTTCGCATCGTCCAGCCGCAGGAGCCTGCTTCCACAGCGGATTTCCATCAACGTATGTTGTTGTGTTTGGAACGCCTGCAACCTTTGCCATAGCTGGGTAGCGATTTTCAAAAACAACAACGTCGTAATCTTCGTCTGGAATTTCGCCATTTTGGTACTCGCACTGTGGCTTTCTGCCAGCAAATGGGTCGATTCTTGATTGCGTAGAATCCGCCGCAGAATCCGCCGCAGAACCATGATTATTTGAATCCGCACTAAGAATAGTAGCTGGTCGCTTTGCCCACAACCTAGACATTGGAATCCAGTCCCCAGTAAGCGGATCTTGTCGCATTTGCGGCGCCTCGCTAGGAACCTCATTTCCATTTTCATCAACACGCGAAGTAAAGCGATACGGCAACTTTCTAGGGTCAATCAGCTCCCTTGTTTTGTGGCCGCTAACATATTCTGGATTGTCATCTATGTAGAAAAAGTCGCGACCGTCGGAAAGCTTTGTTGCTGTAATGCGAATATGCTCGCGCGCGTAGGTTCCTGGGCGGTACAACTTATACGGATACTCGCCGCCAAAATCGCGAATCGGAGCTTGCACTGGGCGCGGCGGCTCTTGCGAATCAATATCGCCTAAAACCGCAGGCATTTGCTGCGTTGCGTACAACGAATCTCGCACATCTGCCGCAGCTTCTCCTTCCGCTTGAGCCACAAGGCTACTAAGCGACGAATCCCCAACACCCGTGCTTGTAATCTTGCTCATAACCGTCTCGTTTGCGCCGCCAGCTTTGTTTCTAGCGCGAATCGCGTTAACGTCTATTGCGTCAAAAGCATCTGTGTCTTCTAGGCTTTTTTCGACTTCTCGCTCATCTGCCTTCTTGTGCTTCGAAGCATCGTCAATCTCGAATCCTGCAGCTGCTCCGCCTTCAAAGCCGCCGCCTGGGCCTGCAAATCCAGCCGTAGTTGGAATATTGTGCAACCCATCAATCTTTTTAGGCTCTACCACAAAACCACCCCTTCAAAAGTATTATTGGTAACGTCTAATGCATGTTTGCAAATTGCGCGCGCGGCATTTTGTTGTGCGGTTAGCGCATTCGCTTTGGTATTTTGTTGAGACATCTTTGACTCCATCGTCTCTTTTACTCTTTGTCTTCTTTGTCTTCTTTGTGTTTATTACGTTTTCTTGTTTTTACGTTTTCTTGTTTGTGTCTTATTTTGTATCTTATTAATCACACGCTTTAGACGCTTAGTTATCTATTATATATTTTCTTATTCAACACTCGCACAATGTTATATTTTGTAATATAACGGGCGCTGTTGTAATTATTATATGTGATTTTGTTTTGTTATTAAAGTGTTTTGTTGTAAAATGTGCGGTTGCTTGCGACCTTTCCCTAACAAAAGTTAATACGCACCAACACGTAACCAGCTTTTACGTAATTCAGACTGCTTTTATACGAAAACGCATTGACCCCCACTATGCAATGCACAGCAGGGGTCAAGCGGTATGTCCTTAAGAATGAAATCCAGAATTTAGCGAGCGTAGTACTCGACGACGTACTGGATGTTGACTTCAACTGGAATCTGATCGACTTCCGGCTTACGAGTCAAAGTAGCCTTCAAAGAGGCAAGATTTACATCGAGGTAACCAGGAACTGCTGGCAAAACGTCACGATGAACGCCTTCAGCAGCCATCTGGAATGGCACCATTGTCTGGCTCTTAGCGCGAACCTGAATGGTCTGGCCTGGCTTAACGCGGTAGGATGGGCGATCAACAAGATTGCCATCTACCAAAATGTGACGATGCACAACAAACTGGCGAGCCTGAGCGGTTGTACGAGCAAAGCCTGCGCGCAAAACCAAAGCATCAAGACGGGTTTCCAAATCGGTGAGCATTGCGTCACCAGTCTGACCTGCAGTGTGCGTACCCTTTTCGTAAGCTGCACGAAGCTGCTTCTCGGAAAGACCGTACTGAGCGCGAAGACGCTGCTTCTCGCGAAGACGTACTGCGTAATCGGACTCGGTACGACGACGAGTGCGGCCGTGCTCACCTGGAGCATATGGACGCTTCTCGAAAATACGCTGAGCCTTTGGGGTCAAAGCGATGCCGAGGGCGCGAGAAAGACGCACCTGACGGCGAGAACGCTGAATATTAGTCATTACTAATCCTTTTATTCTGTCGTTATCTGAACGGAACGTGAACCAAACTTTACGATTGTTCACGCTGAGCCGGCCTCTCCAGTGCTTCTTCGTGCAAACACACGAACGCGAAAGCATTAAAGCGCATAAAACGCCATAATTCTTGCGCGCCGACCCACTGATGGGCTAAGGCTCCAGATAATGCCTACGAAAATAGGCATCGTTCCCTATACTACTCCGCGCCATAGATAGTTGTACTCACCTCAACATCATCATTTTGCACGCATATTACACCAAGCAATGTAGAGATTCGAGATTTTTCGCAGCGGATGAAGCGAACCTCAGCATGAAATGGTGATTCGCTGAAGTAGCAAGAAAAATCGAGAATCTCAGGCGACTAGCGATACGCAAAAGTTTTAGCATGCAAGAGGGCTGGGTGATTCTTGGTCGAACAGTATAAGAGCGGCAGCCGATACCAAATAATCCAATGACTCACCCTACAAACAAACTTCAACCAAAAACAAAATCAAAGCCAAATCGGAACAACCGCAACAACAGACAACACGCAAGAGGCGGAGCGTTGTGAGACAAGAATTAGCCAGCCCTCCTACACACCAAGCAAGGAAAGAGCGCAAATGTCAAGCTCAGTTACAGCGCGAACGCAGTATTCCAGAATCCATTGTGTAAACGAAATCAGCGCTTGCTGCAACCGATTCATCGTGAGTCACAACTAAAACCGCTGCTCCGCCTAGCGCCGACTCGCGCAAAAGATCTAAAACAATACTTGTGTTTTGCGAATCCAAATCGCCAGTAGGCTCGTCCAAAATCAGCAGCCGAGGCTTGTTAATCAAAGCGCGCGCAATCATAACGCGCCGCATTTCTCCGCCAGAAAGCTCACGCGGATAGCAATGCGCAAGATCGTCCACGTTAAGGCGCTTAAGCAAATCCATGGCTAAGGAAGTCAAGCTAGCGTCTAAAGAAGACACAGAAGACGCAGAAGAAGCAGAAGACACAGAAGATGCCTGCGCAATCCTAACAGGCAAAATAACATTATTCAGCACATTCAAATTAGCAAGCAGCGTCTGCGATTGCGTAACAAAACCAATGTTTTTAGCGCGAATCGCAGAAATTTGCTCATCGCTTATAGATGGCAGCGAGATATTGCAGCCAAAAATCGTAACGCTTCCACGAGTAGGCTTTAAAAGCCCTGCAATCATGTTTAAAAGCGTTGACTTTCCATTTCCAGACTTGCCCACAATCGCAACAAAATCGCCAGACTTAAGCGAAAAATCAACATTGTCTACAGCAATAAACTTGCGATTTTTGCGCTTAAATTCGCGAGTAACATTTTTAAGATTTACGACCAAATCGCCTAAATCACCTAAATCGCTGCTAACCACTTTACTCGCCATCTCACTCGCCATCTTGCTCGCCACTTTATTCGCCATCTCTCAAAGCTAAATACGCTTCCTTGCTTGCGATTCGCCCAACAATAATCGCAGAAGTTACCAGAACGCTAACAAGCGAAAACGCTACAGAAACCGCCGCAAGAGCGCACACAAACCAAACATCCGACTCCAAATACGGCAACTGCAATTGGCTAGAAATCGCAATGTTGTACGGGAACAAAATAAGCGAAGCAAAGGCAACACCAATCACGCCTCCCGCAACGCCAATCACCGCCGACTCTAGCGAAATCATGCCAAAAAGCATGCGCTTATTTGCGCCCAAAATCCTCAATGAAGCAAATTCCCTCTTGCGCTCAGATGTAGAAGCCGCAAAAACGCACACAAGAATCAAAACACCCACAGCCCAAAACGCTAGAATGCCAAGAAAAATCGCCTTGTTTAGCACCTCTAAGCTCTTTTTAGTCTGCTCGGTAATTCCGCCTGGAAACACCATTCCAAGGCTTTTAATTCCGCTAGTTTTACGAATATTTTCCGCAACGCTTTTAGCGCTAAAACCTTTGCGCACCTTTACAAGAACCGCACTAACAGCCTTGCGTGCGTACTTTGCTGGAATCGCAGTGTGCCCAACTTTCGAAGAATATTTAACAACCGCTGGAATCGTGTCTCTGTTTACAAACACTGAGTTATCTAGGCTAGTGCCCGTTTTGGCAAGCTGCGCAACAATCGGCCATTCATGCCCATACAAGCGAACCGTGTTTTTGTAAGACACAAGCACGTTTGCGCCCGCAATCATCTGCCCTTTTTTAAGCTCGCTTTTGTGCTGCGAATAAATCCATGGCGCAATCACAAAGTCGCTAGCAGGGTCAAAACCTATGATTTGCAACTTTTCTGCGCAGCATCCAGCAGATAGCGAAGATATGTAAGTTTGCACGCTTGCTTTTTCAACGCCCTTTGACTTTCGCACAAAATCCTCAATATTGTTTGTAAAGTAAAACGTGCTCGATCCGCCATTGGTAAGCAACGCTTCCGCGCGATTGTAGGTATTTTGCGGAATCACCATAATATCCGCGCCAAGGCGAGCGCGCATACTGTTTAGGCCGTTTGAAAGATTTAGGGAGATTAGCGAGCCGCCA
Source organism: Bifidobacterium sp. UMB1197 (assembly GCF_030217745.1). Lineage (NCBI taxonomy): Bacteria > Bacillati > Actinomycetota > Actinomycetes > Bifidobacteriales > Bifidobacteriaceae > Bifidobacterium > Bifidobacterium sp. UMB1197. The sequence continues at coordinate 132,675 of NZ_JASOOL010000005.1, forward strand.
AAAAACACAGCAGCTAAGCACGCGGAAACCACGATTAACGCGGCGGTTCTAAGCGGCTTTTGCTTTAGGTTTTCTAGCGGCAGGCTTTTTAGAGTAAATTTTTGCATTATATTTGCGTTATATTTGCGTTATATTTGCACGGACTTTTCGTCACCGTTTGCTGGCGACTACTCAGCCTCTTTCTTTGAATCCAAATACACAGCAACAGCAGCAAACACAGCTGCTAACACACCCAAAACAACCAAAGTTGGGCGCGTTGTGGAAGCGCAATGCATCATCGGGCTTTTGCAAACTCCGATTAGGAAAGTTGGCACTGCGATTGCAAGCAGCGCATTTACAATCACGGCAATGCTTAGGCCCGCACGCAAAGGTGCTTTTACAAACAACGCAACAACGCCAAGAATCGCTATAACAACGCCGATTCCTAGAGCTGCGCGGCCAGTGTAGTAGCATGCCATGTGCATTCCGTTGGCGGATGCGCAAACTTTTGCAAAACTAATAGGCGCGATGGCGATTAATACGCCAAAAACAATCGCGGGAATTGATGCGAACAACCTGTTTTTCATAACTGTCCTTTCATTTTCAGTGCAGTTTTCAGTATGTTTGCGTTTCCATTTTTTCAAGCATCAAGTACTAAATCAAGACTTGAAAAAGTGATGTTATTCTGTATAATCGCGCCCACGCTAAAACGTAATAATGTTTAGATATGCCATTTTTTAGCGGTAATCTTACGATTAGTCGCAAGTTTGGCAACAAAAATTACTTAGCCTTCTTAATGTCAAAAATCAAAGTTTCTCTATTGGAGCAACTCTTAGCATAAGTCGCTTTACGCCGTCCGAACCGAAGTCAACCGTAATAATCGAGTTTCTGCCCTTGTCTTGTGTTTTAAGAACAGTTCCAAGGCCGTAGGTGTCGTGCGAAATCTTGTCGCCTTCGTGAAAATCATTTATGTCTAGGTGATTGTCTTTTTCTTGCAAACTCTGCTTTTTGTAAGATAATGACGATGCGGACGATTGCAAATTTGAGGTGGATGGTTGACTCTGGTACGATGCGCTCGATTTTCTTGCGATTCGAGTAGTGACTTTGCCAGACTTTGAGCCGTACGACTTGCCGTATGAGTTACCATACGAACTAGAGCCATACGAATTGCCATAGCTGGACTTTGAACTGTATGAATTGCCGTAGAGCGACTTGCCATAGCGCGACTTGCTGTAGCGAGATCCGCCGTGGCTCGAGCCGCCATAAGTGGTGTAGGAATCGTCATCCCAACCGCCGTCATCGCTAAAATCGGAGTCAAAATCAGCGTCAAAATCTCTGCCCACTCCCCTAAGTCCAGCACGCATAACGGCCGCTTCTGTGCGCTTCCAGCAAATCAAATCTGCAGGAATCTCGTCCAAAAACTGACTTTGAATCATCTCCTCCGACTTGCCCCATTGTGAACGCTCAGCAGCCCAAGTAACGTACAAAATTTTCTTAGCGCGAGTTATGCCAACGTATGCAAGACGACGCTCCTCGCAAAGCTCCTTTTGATTGTCAACACAGCGCGAATGAGGGAAAGTGCCCTGCTCCATGCCAGTCAAAAACACAACAGGATACTCCAAGCCCTTAGCCGTGTGAAGTGTCATAAGCGTAACTTTTCCAGTATCTTCGCCCTGGTCTGGAAGCTGATCCGAATCCGCAACCAAAGCCGTAGTCTCCAAAAAACCAGCAACATTAGCATCAGGCGTATTCTGCTCATACTCGGCTGCAACCGATTGCAATTGAGACAAATTATCTACCCTAAATTCGTCTTGAGGGTCTTTAGATTCTTGCAAATCCTGCAACAGTCCGCTTTCGTTAAGCACGTTCTCTACAACCTTAGAAGGCTTGGAATCATTAGCTTTCATAAAGTCAATAAGCGAACTAATAAGATCCCTAAAACTCTTAAGAGCGTTTGCAGTTCTTGCAGGAACGCCACCGTCTTGTTCGATTTTGTCTATATTGCTAAGAGCCGCCCAAAAACTGATAGAATTTTGCTGGGCATATAGCGCAATAATCGACTCCGCACGCGCTCCAAGACCACGCTTTGGAACGTTTAAAATGCGGCGCATATTAACATCGTCATCAGGGTTTGCAATAGATTGCAAGTAAGCAAGCGCATCTTTGACCTCGCGGCGCTCATAGAACTTAGTTCCGCCAACAAGTTGATAAGGCAAGCCCGACTTAATAAGCGCATCTTCTAAGCTACGCGATTGCGAATTTGCGCGATACATAATCGCAATATCCGAGTAATTTACGCCGTCTTCGCTTGCCAGGCGCGCAATTTCTTTGGCAATCCACGCCGCCTCGCCTTGCGAGTTATCTGCCACATAACCGACAATTGGCGAACCTTTGCCTAAAGACGTCCACAACTTTTTAGGCTTGCGATTAGTGTTGTTGGAAATCACGGCATTTGCAGCGTCCAAAATTGTTTGCGTAGAGCGATAATTCTGCTCCAACATAATTGTTGTAGCGTTTGGAAAATCCTGCTCAAAGTCTTGAATATTGCGAATATCTGCGCCGCGGAAAGCGTAAATCGACTGGTCGGAATCGCCAACAACCGTGATTGACGTGACTGAAGAATGCGGAAGCTGGGAGGAATCAACACCATTATCATCAGCGCCATTATCATCAACAGCATTATCATCAACGCCTGCAAGCTGGCGAATCAAAACGTATTGCGCGTGATTAGTATCCTGATACTCATCCACCAAAATGTAGCGGAACTTTTGCTTATAATACGCGCTAACCTGCGGATTTTGGCGCAAAAGCTTAACCGTTAGCATAATTAAATCGTCAAAATCGGCCGCATTAGACGCGCTAAGTCTACTCTGATACTCCGCGTAAACGGCTGCGTAAAGCGCGGCGGCATGGTTGGAATTGCCTGCAGAATTAAAGCCAGATACGCCAGATACAGAAGCGCCTGGCTTATAATCTGGCGCGTAATTTTTAAGGCTTTCTTGCCATGTAACCAAATTATTTTTAAAATCAGATATCTTAGACAATAAAAGTTTCGGCGTAAACTTTTTGATATCAATATTCAATTCGGATGCGATTATTTTAACAAGACGCTCGCAATCGGCTGAATCGTAGATAGAAAAGCCTGATTTTAAGCCGATTGAATCGCCATGAGCGCGAAGAATTTTAACGCAAGCAGAGTGGAAAGTAGAAACCCACATGCTGTTTGCGGCAGGTCCGATTAGGCCTGCCAAGCGCTCGCGCATTTCCGCGGCCGCCTTGTTTGTAAACGTGATTGCAAGAATCTGGCTCGGCCACGCCTTGCGATTAGCCAAAATCCACGCGATTCTGCGCGTAAGAACACGCGTTTTGCCGCTGCCTGCGCCCGCGCCGATTAAAAGTGCGGGGCCAGTGTATTGAACCGCCTTGGATTGCTGTGGATTTAGGCCTTCTAAGAGCGTTTGCGGGTTGATTTCGGGGATGTTGGAGGATTGAGCAGCGGAAGATTGCGCGATTGGTGCAGGTTGAGCAGGTTGTGCAGTTTGAGCGGAATCTACGGAAAAATCGCCAGCCACCGTAGAATCAGAAACTTCGCTCGTCATATCATCACTAACAGAAGCATCACTAACAGAAGCATCACTCTGCTCGTCGGCATCTTTGTAAATAGAAGCATCGCTCTGCTCACTGGCATCTTCTGGATTGCCAAACAAATCAAAGTCGTAACCGTATTTGCTCAAAGCCCCTCGCTCCTGTGTTTCAAATCGCAAAATTAAACTCTAACCAATTTTAACGAACCCCAGCCAAACACAAATCGCGCGTTTTGCACTACAAAGTCGGGAAATCGCTCGCGCGGTCTAAGCGATTTGGATGAACGCTTAAAACGTTGTTCATAAAGTGAGTCAAAGCGGGGGGTAAGCTATACAAATACACGCTGCACACGCAAAATACAGCGCCACTAGAAAGGAATAATCGTGCAAGAACTGGAAGAACGCATCCAAAAAGAAGGCATTGTTAAGCCAGGAAATGTTTTGAAAGTCGATGCATTCCTTAATCACCAGTGTGATTGCGCGCTTTTTGACGCAATGGGAGCCGCATGGGCGCAGCATTTTAAAAACACGCAGATCAACAAAATCCTAACAATCGAGTCTTCGGGAATAGGAATCGCGTGCGTTGCGGCGCGTCATTTTGGCAACGTCCCAGTGGTTTTTGCAAAGAAAGCGCAATCAATCAACCTGGATGGCGATCAATACGTGTCTACCGTATTCTCGTTTACAAAACAGCGCGAGTTCCCTGTAATTGTGTCTAGAAAATATTTGAGCGCAGACGACCGCGTTTTGATTTTGGACGATTTTTTGGCCAATGGCAAGGCTTTACAAGGGTTGATTGACATTTGCAACCACGCTGGAGCCACGGTTGCTGGAATTGGCATTGCGATTGAAAAGGGATTCCAAGGCGGCGGAGATGCGTTGCGCACAGCTGGATACGACTTGGATTCGCTGGCGATTGTGGATTCGATGGATCCTAGCGATGGGTCGATCACCTTCCGCCAAGCCTAGTTGATAAGATTGTGCGCAAATTGTGAAAAAATTAAACATAATTCTTCACAAATCGCAATTTTGCGTAAAAATACGATAAAGTAGTTCGGTCAGTGTTTGAAATCTATCATTTTAAATGAGCTGGTTTCAACAGGATAATTTTCAATAAAATGATTAATCGAGATAGCTTTAATCGGCTAGTTTTCAACTGATTGGCGGCTAAACGTATGACTGATGTTGTGATTGTAAGCGCAGCGCGCACACCGATAGGAAAATTCGGAGGCGCGTTGAAATCGCTCACATCGGTTGAGTTGGGAACAATCGCAGCAAAAGCCGCAATCGAACGCGCAGGAATCAGCCCAAAATCCGTAGATCAGGCGATTTTTGGCAACGTGCTTCAGGCAGGCAGCGGCCAAAACGTTGCGCGACAAATCTCCCTTAGCGCTGGATTGGATGAGTCCAGCTGCGCAATGACAATCAACGAGGTTTGCGGGTCTGGTCTTAAAGCCATTCGCCTTGCGCAGTCGGCGATTTGCATGGGAGATGCAAAAGTTGTAGTTGCTGGTGGCACGGAAAGCATGAGCAATGTGCCGTTTTACGCGCAAAACGTGCGATTTGGTGGACTTCACTACGGCAACAGCGCGCTGGTTGATGGCCTAAAAAAAGACGGACTTTGTGACGCTTTTACGGGCAAAGAAATGGGCGTTACCGCGGAAAACGTGGCTGCAAAGTTTGGTATAACACGCGAGCAGCAAGACGCTTTTGCGCTAAAATCGCACCAGAAAGCCGTTTTTGCGCAAAATAACGGCGATTTTGACGCGGAGATTGTGCCTGTAAAGCTTATGGACGGAACCGTGATTAGCCGCGATGAGCATCCGCGCGCAAACACGTCTATGGAGAAGCTTTCTAAGCTTAAAACGTTGTTTAAGGCGGATTTTGGCGCGTACGAAACTGATGGAATGCGCGAGGGGGATGAAACTCGCGAGGCGAATGGAATGCGCGAGGGGGATTTTAGCGCAAAACACTCTCCTACTGTAACCGCTGGAAATGCAAGTGGAATCAACGACGGCGCCGCAGCTCTCGTCTTAATGAGCAAAGACTACGCAATCGCGCATGGAATCGACTATTTGGCAGAAATCGTGGGATTTGCGGAGGGTGGAATCAGCCCAGACCTTATGGGCTACGCGCCAAAACACGTTATGGAGCGCATGCTAAAAAACACGGGCTACACCGTTGAAAACATTGATCTTTTTGAGATTAACGAGGCGTTCGCCGCGCAAAGCATAGCCGTTTGCCAACAGCTGAACATTAACGAAAGCAAATTGAACATAAGAGGCGGTGCAATCGCGCTCGGTCACCCACTTGGCGCTAGCGGAGCCAGGATTTTAACAACACTTCTTTACGCGCTTAAAGATAATTGCATGCAAAACGGCGTTGCGGCGCTATGCGTGGGCGGCGGAATTGGAGTGAGCATGCAAGTTAAGATGCGAAAGTAGACGTAGCAATGCGATACGTGCGGTGTGTTGCGACACGCGCGGTTGCTTACGACTTGAAAAATGGCGCCAAAGCAACATTGCAAAAGTGAAAAATCGTAAAAATGGCGTCAAAAAATAGCGCCAAAAAAAAATAAAAATTAGCGTCAAAAAAAAAATGGAGAAACATGGCAGCTTTTCGGGAATTAAGCGTAGAGCAGCGCATAAAAACGCTGGAATCAGAAGGTGCGCTTAGCGGCGAGTGCGCGCAGCTGCTGCTGGAACAGCTAGCGCAAAGTGGCGAAACGAACATTCCTGCAAGCGTTGCAAACAGCATGATTGAAAACCAAATCGGGCGATTCAGCCTGCCCGTAGGCGTTGTGCGCGGCCTAAAAGTGAACGGCGTTACGCGAAACGTGCTGATGGCCACAGAAGAGCCGTCCGTAATCGCTGCTGCATGCAACGGTGCAAAAATCGCGGCAAAAAGCCTGGAAAACGGCGTTACGGCTCACAGCGCTCATTACGTTACGCGCGCGCAGATTGTTTTTGAAGACGCGGATTCAAGCGTGGCCAAAAAACTAGATAGCATAATGCGCGACGAGTCAAAACGCACGGCGATTAGTGAGGTTGCGCGCTCCGCGCACCCATCAATATACCAACGCGGCGGCGGATTAGAACGCGCGCAGGCGGCGGCGTTAACAGGCTTCGCCAAGCTAACACTAGACATAAACACTTGCGATGCAATGGGAGCAAACATTGCAAACACCATTGGCGAAGCTGTTAAAACCCAGCTGGAAGGCTGGGTTGGGCGCAAGGCGCTGGTGGCAATTCTTGCCAACTCCAGCCGCGTGGCCACAGTTGCCGAAGCGCGCATACCCGTAGAAGCGCTTGTGTCTGGCGCAAAAGATGGCGCGGCTGGAGGTGCCGAAGGCACGCGCCTTGCGCGCCGCATCGCCGCCTTAAGCTCCCTGGCCGCCGTAGACGCGGAGCGCGCAGCCACCCACAACAAAGGAATCCTAAACGGAATAGTGGCCGCAGCCGCAGCATCGGGCAACGACACGCGCGCATTACAAGCCGCCGCGCACGAATGGGCCGCAAGATCCGGCCGCTACATGCCGCTTTCAACGTGGACCTTGCAAAATAACGGCCAAATTCTTTACGGCCGCATCGAAATCCCGCTGCAAATCGGCACGGTGGGCGGCGCAATCGCCTCTCTCCCAATGTCAAAAGTCGCGTTGCAGCTTGTTAAAGTCAATAACGCCAACGATTTTCGCAACGTTCTAGCCGCCGTCGGACTCGTGCAAAACCTGGCGGCTCTTCGCGCGCTCGCTGGCCCTGGAATCCAGGCTGGCCACATGCGACTTCAGGCCGCAAACATCGCTATTGCCTCTGGAGCGCATGGAGACGAAATTCAAAAAGTTGCGCAAGCGCTTCTAAACGAAAATTCTTCCGATTTGAACACAAGTTCTGCAAGAATAATTCTTGAGGATTTGCGCAAGCGCAAGAACACGTAAAACCGAGTAAACGTGCGGTTAATGGCCATTTTTCCGTAGGAAAAGTCGGAAGCTTCCGCGCCGTAAAATTTACACCACTAAAATCGTCCTTAAAAAAAATCGCCCTTAAAAAGCAGGAAACATGAGCAACACTTCACATACGCCAGACAACACGCAAGGCACACTCAACACACCAGACACGCCCAACACTTCACAAAAAACACCAGACACACCCAACACGCCCAACACGCAAAAAATTCCGCCAAAAGTTGGCATCGACCGTATAACTTTCGCAACTCCAAACTGCTACCTAAGCATGGAGGACCTGGCAGTTGCGCGCGGAATCGACCCAAATAAATTCACAATCGGCATAGGCCAAAGCCAGCAAGCAGTGCCGCCAAACCACCAAGACATTGTAACGCTTGGCGCCCAAGCCGCGCTGCCGCTATTGCCAAGCATTGATAACAACCGACTAAAAATGGTGATTGTTGGCACAGAAAGCGGCGTAGATGCCAGCAAATCCAGCGCGCTCTACGTTCACAAGCTTCTAAACCTTAGCCCGTGGGTGCGCTGCGTGGAAGTAAAAGAGGCGTGTTACGGCGCAACTGCGGCTCTTATGATGGCTCGCGACTACATTTTGGCGCATCCAGGCACGCAGGTTTTGGTAATTGCGGCAGACATTGCGCGCTATGGCGTTGGCACTCCTGGCGAAGTAACGCAAGGCGCTGGAGCTGTGGCGATGCTTGTAAGCGAGAATCCGCGCGTGTTGCAAATCAACGATGACAGCGTGGTAAAATCGGCGGAAATCCAGGATTTTTGGAGGCCAGTGTATCAAAGCACAGCTTTAGCGCGCGGAAAGTTTTCAACCGAGCAATACATCAATATGTTCTGCGATGTGTGGCAGCGGTACAGTGCAGAAAACGCCTGCAATTTCAACGATTTTGCGGCGATTTGCTTCCATCTTCCATACACAAAAATGGGGCTTAAAGCGCTTCGAGCTGGGTTTGAGGAAAATTCGGGCATGTCTCCTACAAGCGACACGCGCGAACGTCTTCTTGCGCGATACCAAGACAGCACTAAGTACAGTCGCCGAATCGGAAATATTTACACCGGCTCGCTCTATTTGGGCTTAATTTCTTTACTTGACTGCGATTATTTTAGGAATTCTTGCGATTCATCAGAGTCTGTTGGCGATTCATCAAAGTCTGTTGGCGATTCGCCTGCGGTTGCTTGCGACTTATCTTCCGCAGCACACACAAACGAACCACCTACATGCCCATCTCCCCTACTCCCAGGCCAAAAAATCGGCTTGTTCTCCTACGGCTCGGGCGCTGTTGCAGAATTCTTTAGCGCAACGCTCGTTCCAGGCTGGCGAGATGCGCTGTTTTCCAATCAACACATAAAAGCGCTAAACAATCGCACGCAATTAAGCGTTTCGCAATACGAGGCGATGTTTAACAGCGCGGCGCCTTATTCGCCGCAAGATTTTGCCAGCAGCCAAAATCATCGAAGTGGCGTGCGATTCGTTCTTGACTCCATCACGTCTCAAGAGCGCCGCTATCTTTCGATTTAGTCTCTCCGCATTTTGTACCAAATTTGGCCTAAATCACGTACAAAGTCGGGAAAAATTGACGCACTTCGCAGCTCTAAACCACGCGCGCAACAGAAACTACGCAACAAAGATTACGCAACAACGCCGCTAGCAATCAGCTCGCGCGCAACCTCGCGATACTCCTTCGCCGTCTTATGCTCAGGCGCAAAAATCGTAATCGGAACCGCCGCAACAGTAGAATCCGGCAGCTTAATCGAACGCGAAATCACAGAATGCAACACGCGCCCCTGGAAAGCCTCGTAAATCCTTTGCAAAACCTCTTCGCTGTGCAAAGTGCGCGTAAACATGGTAACGAGCACGCCAAACACCTGCAAATCTGGGTTAATTCTGTGCTGCACCTTTTCAATCGACTGCATAAGCAGCGCCACGCCTCTAAGTGCAAAGAACTCCGCCGCAACAGGAATAATCACGCCATCCGCCGCCGTAAGCGCGTTAACGGTGAGCAAGCCAAGCGAAGGCTGGCAGTCAATAATAATAACGTCGTATTCGTTGCGAACCTTGCGCAGCACGCCAGCCAAAATCTGCTCGCGACCAACCTCGGTAACAAGCTGCACCTCGGCTGCCGAAAGATCAATGTTTGCAGGCATAACGTCAATGTTTTCGGTGGCCGTGTGGCGAATCACATCGTGCACGTCTACAGAAGAATCAAAAAGCGCCGTGTAAACCGTGTTGTCAAGCGCGTTGGCATTAATCCCAAGCCCCACCGTTGCAGCGCCTTGCGGATCGAAGTCAACAATCAAAACGCGCCTACCGTATTGACTCAGCGCTCCAGCAATGTTGATGGAGCTGGTGGTTTTACCAACGCCACCCTTCTGGTTACACATAGCAATAATGCGCGCAGGACCGTGCGTTGTAAGCGCATCTGGCGCGCGGAAAGTCTCATATTCGCGTCCAAGTAAATCAGTAGGCATACGCTCTAGTTTAGCAAAAGGTATGTTCAGTGGATTTGTGTAATGCGGCGGAGAATATAACACCTACACTGCGGCGTATATCACACCTACCTTGCGCGCGGATGGCTCATAGCATACGCCTCCATAAGCGCCGCGGGGCTTATATGCGTGTAAATCTGCGTTGTTGTAACGGACGCGTGCCCAAGCAGCTCCTGCACCGTGCGCACGTCGGCGCCGCCCGAAATCAGATGCGTTGCAAACGAGTGACGAAGCGTGTGCGGGTGCAATTCTTTGCCGATTTTTGCCAGCTTGCCAGCGTGCGAAATCGCCTCCCATGCGGATTGGCGAGAAAGCGCTTTGCCGCGTTTGTTGAGGAAAATCATGTGAGAATTGGCGGATTTTGATGCGGATTTTGATAACGAGTTTACTTGCGACTTTGCTTGCGACTTCCCAGCTCGCTCCGCAAGAATCGGCCTAGCTTTATCTAAATAATCGCGCAACGCACAAACCGCGCACCTTCCAATCGGCACAAGCCGCTGCTTTTGCCCCTTGCCGCTAAGCCGCACAACCGATTCCGCCAAATCAATATCCTCAAATTTTAAGCCAACCGCCTCGCTCACGCGCGCGCCAGTCGCGTACAAAAATTCCACAAGCGCGCGGTCTCGCAAAGAGACGGCATCCGTGCTGCCAAAACCGCCAGCAGCATCGATTACGCGCTCAACTTCGCTAATGCTGAGCACGTCTGGAAGATGCTCCGCTTGCTTAGGCGCTTTGACTTCTGCAGAAGGGTCGCTTACAATTTGCGCGTTGGAAAGCATGAATTTATTCCACTCGTGGATGCTGGCGATTCGCCGCGAGACAGTGCGCGGCCCTAAGTTTTGCGCTGCCATTGCGCGCACGTATTCTTCAATGTCTAGCTGCGTTATTTTGTTAACATCGTTGATTTTTCGGGCATCGCGCAGCCAGTTGGTGTATTTTGTAAGATCCGACTGGTAGGCTTCAACGGTTTTTGGCGAAAGCCCGCGCTCCACGCTTATGTGGTTTATAAATTGCTGAATTTTTGGGAAAAATGGCGACTGCGGCGATTGATTTATGCGCGGTTGCTGCGATTCGTTCATACCCTAATTATATGCCGCACGAATCGACGACTTCGATCTGCATAATGCGCGAGCGATTTTGTTGTTGATTTTGCCGTGTTGAACAACATTCTCGCGCGCGACGAATGACATAAATACCTCTATCTTTTGGAACTTGAGCTTCCATTTTGGAATCTCAAGTTTTCATATTCAAGTTCCGTTAATTGAAAACAAAAATGTTCTAAAAGTCTTAATAAATGCTCTCAAAGTGGCCATTTTTGCGCGCTGGTTTGAGTTGCTAAATGCGCAAAAATCTTCATAAGCGATACGATGTGGTGCGATTGTACTGTATTTACGGCGTGTGCATGAAAACGGGGCGCACGCTACAGTGGCACCCCGTTTAACAAACAAAACAAAAATATGCAATATAATTACTAAATAATAAACTTGCTGAGTAAATCTAGAATGAGTCCATTTTCCTTTGTGGCTCATATGCTACAACAAATCTTTAATAAGCATCATTTTTTCATAAGTATGAGCCTCCAGATACGTAATAAATGATTTCATTGCAATAATTAAAACTAGTATTACTCCAATAGCCCAATAAATTTCATTTAATGAATTCAAAAAAAGAAAAGTCTTAACTTTATCACTCAACAAGCTGAATAATAAAGTGATAAAAGAAATACTGAAGGGAAAATTAAATGAATCATTCATTATATGAATCCAATTATACACTCTACGTACACTACAGAGTTCTTCTTTTAACTTTTGCTTATTATTTTTTATAGGAACAATCTTCTTCGCATAATATTTTTTTATTGAAAAAATACTATTCCCTCTTTTAAATGATGGACTTGTCGAAATAATCCAAATTTTAATCTTGTAAGTTTGCGAATTACGATTTTTAAAAAACATAGGCTGCGCTGCCTCGATTCTAATAATTGTGATTAATTTATTGCAATTAGTTATAAAAATGGTGGCTGCAGGAGAACCTACAACCACCATAAGTGTAACATTGGCGTCTGCAAAACACCGCACTACAAGCGCGAGAGGCTATGCGTCAGCCAATGCGCGCAGTGCTTAGTGACGAGCCTTGCGAACAGCAGCACCCATACCAGCAAGCATGGTTGCAGCCAAAGCAGTCAAAGTCACACCAACACCAGTGCCTGGCAACTTCTTGCCATCATTCTTCTTCTTCTCAACTTCAGGCTTGCCTGGCTTACCTGGCTGGCCTGGCTGACCTGGCTGGCCAGGAACTACAGGAGTTGGAACACCAGCAGGAACAGGCAAGTTAAGCTCTGCCAAAGGATCAGTCAAAACTGGAAGATCACCAGGAAGCTTCACGCCATCAGCCAAAGCAGCATTAATAGCCTTCTTGTAAGCTTCCAAAGCCTTGTTGTAAGCAGCGGAAGCCGTAACAGCCTCAGCATAAGCCTTATCAAACGCAGCCTTAACCTCGTTGTAATCCTTCTGAGCGCCAAGATAATGAGCACGAGCACGAGCAGCACGCTCAGTCAAATCCTTGAAAGCAGAAGGATTAGAAGTATTCAAGCCAGCAGCCAAAGCATCCTGAACAGCCTGATCGGCAGCATCAGAATCAGCCTTAGCAGCATCCATCACAGCCTTAACAGAAGAAAGCTTAGCGAAAAGCTCATGATAAGTCTTAAGCTTACCATTCATGTTGCCTTCAGCATCATCAAGCACGGACTTCAAACCATACAACTTAGCAACATGCTCAGCCTTAGAGCCAGCAGGAGCTGGAGTTGGAGTTGGATCCTTATGCTCTGGATCAGCAGGAACATCCTTGCACTGAGCCTTAGCAAGCTTCTCCTGAGCATCCTGCAAATTACCCTGAGCATCAGCCAAAGCTGTCTTAGCCTCATTAATATCATGCTTATTGACTTCAAGGGTCTTAAGAGTTGCATCGAACGCGTCATCCTTAGGAGCATCTGGAAGTGCTGTAGTATAATCAAGCTTAGTGAAGGCGCCATTCTCGAACTTCTTAACCTTCTTAACAGCTGCAGCAGCATCGTTTACTGCATCAGCGGCACCCTTAGCAGCATCTTCCAAAGCACCTTTATTCTTAGCATCAGCCTTAGCGCCATCAACAGCCTCTTTGGCTTCCTTGTAAGACTTAACAGCCTGCTTGAAAGTATCTACAAGACCCTTAGCAGTGTTGTAAGCTTCGGTGCCTTCCTCGTACTTATCTTTTTCATCAGCAACAGTACGCTCGGCCTTAGAAACAGCACGCTTAGCATCAGTAACAGCCTGCTTGAGATTAGCAATCTCAGCAGCAGCAGCTGGAGTGCACTTAGCAGCCTCATCCTTAGCGAATGCTGGGGTGGCCATTGCGAAGCCGGCAAGCAAAGTTGCGCCAGCAGCGAAAGCGGCGATAGCCTTCTTATTCATCATTTTAATTTCCTTTCTTCTTCTCCTCTGCGTTAGGGGCGCAGAGAAAAATTTGCCTTTGCGGTTTCCCGCGTAGTTCCCCGTGAACTAGGGATTCACTGGTAACTGACTTAAAAGATACAGCATGCTATGGCGAAAATCAACCAAACATTCAGCTAACGTTAAGGTTTGTTCTAAATATTTTATTGTAAATCTACTAAATTAAGAGTTTTTACCGTAAATTTTACACATAAACAGCAAATAAGCCGTAAAAATACATATTCCAAGGTTTTTAAAGAATTTTCCCAGGTTTTTTTAAGGAAAGACTTTCGCGCGTGTCGCGCTCACAAACATCTTCCCGCTTTTGTAGTTCAAAATGGCACATAGAGCTACAAAGTCGGGAAAATTTTCCCGAGAATGTTGCTAATTTTGGCGTTTAGAACTACAAAGTCGGGAAAAATTTGCGCTTTTTGTAGCTGATTTTGACGTTTTTGAACAACATTCTCGGGAAAATAAACAAAAAAGCTTTCGGTTTTAAAAGCCCCTAGTAGCATTCAAAACCGAAAGCAACACGCTCAACACCCAAAACCCCTGCAAGCCTTTACTTCAATCCCGGGAAGAAAAGAAAATAA
>NZ_JASOOL010000059.1:0-272 GCF_030217745.1 Bifidobacterium sp. UMB1197
ACCAGGGAAGTCAGTATACAGGACTGAAATATCAACAGCTTCTCTGGCGTTACAGGATAAAGCAAAGTGTCAGCCGACGGGGAAACTGCTGGGATAACAGTCCAATGGAACGCTTCTTCCGCAGTCTGAAAACAGAATGGGTGCCAACCGATGGCTACACAGGCAAAGACGTGGCCCGGCAGCAAATCAGCAGTTATATTCTGAATTATTACAATAGCGTCAGGCCTCACCATTATAACGGAGGGCTGACGCCGGAAGAGTCAGAGAACAGA
>NZ_JASOOL010000060.1:0-272 GCF_030217745.1 Bifidobacterium sp. UMB1197
CCGCCGTTGACGATTACCGCATCAACCGACTTTAAGCGCCCCGCTCGCTCACGCATTGGCCCCGCCGGCAACCACCAGCCATTGCCAAAGCGACGCACACCATCAATAACGACAATTTCCACATCACGCGCCAGACGATAATGCTGTAAACCATCGTCAGTTACGATGATCTGCACATCAGGGTGTTGCGCCAGAATGGCATTTACCGCGTCAGAACGCACGGGAGAAACCGCAACAGGTGCGCCAGTGCGTTGATAAATCAACACAGGTTC
>NZ_JASOOL010000061.1:0-271 GCF_030217745.1 Bifidobacterium sp. UMB1197
TACCCAGTTTGGATCAATTGAGGTACAAGTGCCACGAGATCGCAATGGTATGTTTCATCAACACACTCTGCCAGACTATAAACAACATACTGATCTCTTAGAAGATATGGTTATAAAGCTTTATTCTAAAGGTGTAACCACTAGAGAAATAGCTAATTTGATCGAAAAAATGTATGGCAGTCATTATAGTCCAGCTCAAGTGTCTAATATCTCTAAGCAAATGATTCCTAAAGTTGAGGCTTATCACAAGCGTAAGCTGAGCGATAAGTTC
>NZ_JASOOL010000062.1:0-268 GCF_030217745.1 Bifidobacterium sp. UMB1197
TGAATGGAAAGCTCACCCGTTTGCGTCTTAAACAGCGTACCGCGGGCACCGATAATGTCGCCGAGGTCCCATTTTTTAAACTGATCGTTATAAACACCTTCTGGCAGGCTATCTCTTGCAACGTACAGTTGAATACGGCCACCGACATCCTGCAACGTTACAAAGGAGGCTTTCCCCATGATACGACGGGTCATCATTCGGCCAGCAACCGAGACTTCAATGTTTAAGGATTCCAGTTCCTGGTTATCCTTCGCATCAAACTCTTCGT
>NZ_JASOOL010000063.1:0-266 GCF_030217745.1 Bifidobacterium sp. UMB1197
GTGCCGATCGCTTTCGCGCCACGCGCTTTCTCACGCGCGTTATCCAGCGCAACGTGATAATCAAGGATCAGCGGACATGCTTCAGACAGCAGCAGACGCTCACGAACGGGGATGCCACGGTCTTCCAGTTCTTTCATCTCTTTCATCAGCGCGGCTGGAGACAGCACAACACCGTTACCGATGATGCTGGTTACATTCTCGCGGAGAATACCTGATGGAATAAGATGGAGAACGGTTTTTTCACCGTTGATTACGAGAGTATGGCC
>NZ_JASOOL010000064.1:0-264 GCF_030217745.1 Bifidobacterium sp. UMB1197
TACCTGCAAGTTATCACTTCTAGTTCTTGTAATAATTGCAATATCTGAATACTCAAGTGGCCTTTTAAGCTGCGTTCTGCGATCCCAAACTTGAAAATTTTCTGCTTTTAATTGCTTAATTCTCGCAATTACCATCTGAACTTCGCTAAAATCCATTTCATCGCCATATTGATCTTCATAAGCCGACTGGGTTTGTTTTTTATCGGTAAAAATATATTCACTTGCTGTCGGCAAATCTGATGGATAATAGCTAGCTCCGAACTG
>NZ_JASOOL010000065.1:0-263 GCF_030217745.1 Bifidobacterium sp. UMB1197
CTATATTCTCTGACTCTTCAACTAAAGCAAAAGAATCCCTTGCCGTACGAGGTTACGCATTAAACTTTGCAAAAACAGTTGCAGGAGGAAGTACTGAAGTACCAGCAAATCCAATTGCTCCTGGATATAAGTTCCTCGGGTGGTTCTGCAAGAACGCTCAGAATAGCGAGCAAAAATTTACTGAAAAAATGATAATTAAAAGCGACACAACAGTGTACGCAAAGTGGGAAAAAGATCCCTCATCTTATGCTGTTCGCTACCAT
>NZ_JASOOL010000066.1:0-262 GCF_030217745.1 Bifidobacterium sp. UMB1197
CGGTGTTACTGTTGTTACGGCAGTGCGCGGAATGGGACAAAAGAATGCTAAAAGTGTTTCAAAAGTTGTTGCTAAGTCTGGTTTGCTAGCTGTGCTAGCTATCGGTTTTATTTACTTATTATTGATCTTAATGGGTGCAATGTCCTTAGGTCGTTTTAAAGTTTCAGACAATGGTGGTGTTGCATTTAACCAAATTGTTAATGTTTATGGCGGTGTCTTCGGTCAAGCTTTACTTGCATTCTTATTAACTGTTACGTGCTTG
>NZ_JASOOL010000067.1:0-261 GCF_030217745.1 Bifidobacterium sp. UMB1197
CAGCTATTTCTGATGGTAAAAATGTTACTATTCCAGGAATTATTGAACATTTCGAACAAACTGGATCACATGCTAGTGACTCAATAGCTGTTTATCGACCACAAAATTTGTCAACAAATGATCAACGTAGATTACGTGATAGTGCAATTAGCATTGCAACTAAATTACATTTAAGAGGACCAGTTAATTTACATTTTTTATTAGCTCATGATCAGATATACTTATTGCAAATGAAGAGTTATTCAGGGCATAATGTAGCCT